>JBOHKB010000277.1:0-27101 GCA_050728815.1 Propylenella sp. | reverse complement strand
AGGTGATCGTGACGACCCTGTCGCATGACCTGGAGAACGATCCCGATATTTTGGCCATGGTCGCCGCCTCCGCGGCGCTGACGCTGTCGGGCGTGCCTTTCATGGGCCCGATCGGCGCCGCGCGTGTCGGCTTCATCAATGGCGAATATGTCCTCAACCCGCAGCTCGACGAGATGACCGAGTCGCAGCTCGAGCTCGTTGTCGCCGGCACGGCCGACGCCGTGCTGATGGTGGAATCGGAAGCGCAGGAGCTGCCCGAGGACGTGATGCTCGGCGCCGTCATGTTCGGCCACCGGTCGTTCCAGCCGGTCATCGCCGCCATCGTCAAGCTTGCGGAGCGCGCCGCCAAGGAGCCGCGCGACCACAGCGTCGAGGATCGCTCGGCGGTCTATGAGCGCGTCCGAGGCATCGCTGCCGAGGAGCTCGGCCGCGCTTACTCGATCATCGGAAAGGCGGAGCGCCGTGAGGCTGTGGAGGCGGTGAAGGAAAAGGTGAAGGCTGAACTTTGCCCGCCCGGCGCGTCCGACGCGCCATCGCCGCAGGTTGTCGCCGACCTTTTCAAGAAGCTCGAAAGCGGCATCGTCCGGGGCCGCATCCTCGATCAGGGGCAGCGCATCGACGGACGCGACCTGAAGACCGTCCGCCAGATCATGGCGGAAGCGGGCGTGCTGCCGCGGACCCACGGCTCGGCGCTCTTTACCCGCGGCGAGACGCAGGCGCTGGTGGTCGCCACGCTCGGTACCGGCGAGGACGAGCAGATGATCGACAGCCTGGAGGGCACCTACAAGGAGGCCTTCATGCTGCACTACAATTTCCCGCCCTATTCGGTGGGCGAGACTGGCCGCATGGGCTCACCCGGCCGCCGCGAGATCGGCCACGGCAAGCTTGCGTGGCGCGCCATCCGGCCGGTGCTGCCGCCGGCTCATGAGTTTCCCTACACGCTGCGAGTCGTCTCGGAGATCACCGAGTCGAACGGCTCCTCGTCGATGGCCACCGTCTGCGGCACGTCGCTCGCGCTGATGGATGCGGGCGTGCCGCTCAAGGCGCCGGTCGCCGGCATCGCCATGGGGCTCATCAAGGAGGGGGAGCGCTTCGCCGTGCTCTCCGACATCCTCGGCGACGAGGACCATCTCGGCGACATGGACTTCAAGGTCGCCGGCACGGCGAAGGGTGTCACCTCGCTGCAGATGGACATCAAGATCGATGGCATCACCGAGGAGATCATGAAGACCGCCCTCGACCAGGCGAAGGACGGGCGAATGCACATTCTCGGCGAAATGGCGAAGGCGCTGGGCGAGGCGCGCGCCGAGCTCGGCGAGCATGCGCCGCGCATCGAGCAGTTGAAGATCCCGGTCGACAAGATCCGCGAAGTGATCGGCTCGGGCGGCAAGGTCATCCGCGAGATCGTGGAGAAGACCGGCGCCAAGATCGACATCCAGGACGACGGCACGGTGAAGGTGGCTTCGTCCAAGGCCGAGTCGATCCGCGCCGCGATCAAATGGATCCAGGGCATCGCGGCCGAGCCCGAGCCCGGGCAGATCTACCAGGGAACGGTCGTCAAGATCGTCGATTTCGGCGCCTTCGTGAACTTCTTCGGATCGCGCGACGGGCTGGTGCACGTCTCGCAGCTCGCCCCGCAGCGCGTCCAGAACGTCAAGGACGTCGTCAAGGAGGGCGATAAGGTCTGGGTGAAGTTCATGGGGTCCGACGAGCGCGGCAAGGTCCGCCTGTCAATGAAGGTCGTCGACCAGAATACCGGACAGGAGATCAAGCGCGAGCCGAAGGACGAAGCTGCCGCCTGAAGGTTCTCTTCCACTGGCTTGAAGCAAAAAGGGCGCCGCGGGCGCCCTTTTACATCGGTCGGGATCAGCCGGCTGCCGCCAGCTTCGGGGGCGACTCGCGCTCCTCTTCGAACTTCAGCAGGTTCTCCAGCGGCATGGGTGGCGCGAAATAGTAGCCCTGCGCCTCGGTGCAGCCGGCGGCGCGTAGCATCTGCGCGTGCTCGATCGTCTCCACGCCCTGACCGGCGACGCGGAAGCCGAGCGAGCGGCCGAGATTGCAGACCGCCGCCAGCACCGCGCCGCTCTTCTGCTCGTCGTTGTTCATCAGGAAGGAGCGGTCGACCTTGATCTTGTCGAACGAGTAGCGGGATAGGAGGCCGAGGCTGAGCGTGCCGACGCCGAAGGCGTCCATGACGATGTGAATCCCGGCGTCGCGAATCTTTTCGAGCCGCGAGAAAGCGAGCGACTCGTTGCGCCCGAGGATCGCCTCGTTCACCTCGATTTCGATGCGGCCGGGGTCGATCTTGTGGCTCTTCAGCGTCTCCAGGATGAAGCCGTCGAAGCCATCCCGTTTCAGCTGTGGCGCCGACAGATTGATCGCGACGCAGCGGTCGGCGGGTATCAGCGCGCAGTCGCGCGCCACCTGCCGGATCACCCACTCGCCGATCGGCACGACGAGGCCGGTCTCCTCGGCGATCGAAACGAAGACCGACGCCGGCACCAGGCCTTTGCCGGGCAGGCGCCAGCGCAGCATCGCCTCGTAGCCGAGCGTGCGCCCGGTCGCGAGTTCCACCTGCGGCTGGTAGAGGAGCTGGAAATGGTCGTGCTCGAGCGCGTGACGGAGGCCGTCCTCCAGCGTCCGTCGGCTCGCCAGATCCTCCGCCATTTTCGGGTCGAAGAAGCGCCATGTCCGCCGCCCCTCGCTCTTGGCGCGGTAGAGCGCGAAGTCGGCGTTGCGCATCAGCGAGCCGATGTCGGCGCCGTTGTCGGGCGCCACTGCGAGGCCGATGGAGCAACCGATCTGAATTTCGTGTCCTTCAACCCGGAAAGGGCTGGCGAGAAGGTTCAACACGCGCTCCGCAAGCGGCGCGAGCATTGCCGGATCGACCACCTTGGGCACGACGATGACGAATTCGTCGCCGGAGAGGCGTGCGAGGAGATCACCGCTCCTGAGCGACGCCTTGAGGCGCTTGGCGCACGCCTTGAGCAGGCCGTCTCCCACCGGGTGGCCGAGCGTGTCGTTGACCGCCTTGAAGGCGTCGAGGTCAAGCACGAAGAGGGCCGCCTTGTGACCCTCCTGTTCGATAGACGCGAGCGTCGCCGCCGTGAACTCCTCGAACTGCTTGCGGTTCGGCAGCCCAGTCAGCTCGTCATGCAGGGCAAGGAAGCGGATCGCCGCGTTCTCGGCCGAAAGCTGGCGCTGGCGGTAGCTGAAGCCGGCCATGAACGAGACGAACGTGATGAGCGCGACGCCGCCGCTGAACAGTATCTCGCGCGCGAAGCTCGACACCGTCTCGGCGGCGGTTTTCGATTGGTCGATGCGTAGCGCGAGGCGCGCGCGGCCGCCGGCGGCGGGCGGCAGGATAACCCAGCTCCGGTATGGCTTGCGGCTCAGCCAGCTTACCGAATCGAGCGTGTAGGCCCGGCTCGCCATCGAGAAAATCGGGGTGTCCGCGCCGGCGATCACTGCCGCAACCCGCTTCAAATCGTTCGCCGCTGTGGCCCCGTGGATGGAGGTCAGCTCTCCGTCGGACGAGACGAGCACCAGCCGGTCGATGTTGGCGATGTCGAGCGTCGGATCAAGCGTGCCTGAGTCCGCTGCGGCGAGCAGGCGCTCAAGACTGGCCTGCCCCTTGATCACCGAGCGCGACCAGATCTCGGCGGTAGCGACGGCATCGCTCGCCATCATCCGGCCGAGCGCGAATTGGCCGAGCATGTAGACGGCCGCGAGGATAACGCACGCGAGCAGAACGAGCGACGCGACCGTGGCAAGCGGCTTCCCGTCGAAGTGCTTCAACACGCTTACCTCTCGTTTGCCCCGCGCGCTCAAGTCCGCTCGAGCGGAGCGGATCCGATGCTGCGCCTGATGCCCGCTAACCCATGGCCCGCGGGTCAGCTGGCCTCGCTCACAACGGCCGGTTCGGCCGAACCTTCTGTCCCGCTCCGCGCCGCCCCCGCACCCGAGGAACGAGCCTCGCGCTTCGGCACGCCGAACAGGAAGCCCTGGACGATGTTACAGCCCGCCGCCTTGAGCAGCGTCACCTGTTCGCTTGTCTCCACGCCTTCCGCCGTCACGTCGACGCTCAGCGTACGGCCGAGCGCGACGATCGAAGCGACGATCGCCGCCACGTCCGCGTCCTCGGTCAGCTGGCTCACGAACGACCGGTCGATCTTGATCTTGTCGAAGGGGAACTGCGCGAGCGAGGCGAGGCCGGAATAGCCGGACCCAAAATCGTCCATTGCGATGCGCACGCCGAGCGCCTTGATGCGGTTCAGCGTCTCCATCACGTCCGGGGCGGAGTCGAGGAATAGGCTCTCCGGCACCTCGACTTCGAGGCGCTCGGCGGGAAGCCCGGTTTCCTTAAGCACGTTCGCGATGCTTTGCTCGATTTCCGGCGAGCGGAACTGCGCAGCGGAGAAGTTCACCGCCACCGAACCGGAATCGAGCCAGGAGGCCGCATCCTCGCAGGCCCTGCGCAGCACCCAATCGCCGATCGGGCGGATGAGGCCGGTTTCCTCGGCGACCGCCAGGAAGTCGCGCGGCGCCAGGATACCCTCGCCGGGGCGCTCCCAGCGGACCAGCGCCTCGTAGCCGCGCAGACGGCCGGAGGAAAGCTCCAGCTGCGGCTGGTAGAACACCACGAATTCGTCGCGTTCGAGCGCCGCGCGGAGGTCGCGCTCGAGCGCTTCGTTGCGCTGCATCCGCTCCTTCATCTCCGTGTCGAAAACGGCGAGCGCGTTGCGGCCCTTCATCTTCGCCTTGCCGAGAGCGCCGGCGGCGGCGCGGAAGAGCACGCTGCCGGTCTCGGCGTTGATCGGATAAAACGCGGCCCCGATGCTGCAGCTGACCATGATGGAGGTGCCGTCGACTTCGAAGGGCGCGGCGATCGCGCTGCGGATACGGTCGGCGAGCTGATGCATGCTCTGCGTCGCATCGCCTTCGATCATGACGGCGAACTCGTCACCGGAGATGCGGCCTACGCCGGCCGGTCCGCCGGCGATCGTCTGCAGCCGCTCGGCCGTGATCTTGAGCACCTTGTCGCCGACCGGATGCCCCCAGATTCCGTTCACGCCGCGGAAACGGTCGAGGTCAACGAACATCAGGAGCACTTGATGGTCGGCCTCCGCCGCCCGCTCGACGGCGTCGTTGAGGATGTCGATAAATCCGGAGCGCGTCGGCACGTCGGTCAGCGCGTCGCGCGGCACGGAGTTCGGATCGAAGACCTTGCGCTCGCGGAAGCCGCGGCCGCGCGTCACCACGAAAGCGACCGCGATCACAGCCAGCACGGCGAGGCCGACGGTCACCATGGCAACCACGCTGAAGGCGCGGGTCAGCGAATCCAGCGCACGCGTCTGATCGACGTCGACAAGCAGCGAGCCGACGACCTCACCACCGGAGACGACTGGCACGGCCACCCGTTTGAGCGCCGTTTCGGAAAGGCCGAGGAGGCTCGGGAGAAGGGGCACCTCCTCGATGATGGCGCCGCCTTTGCTGACGAGGTCAGTCAGGCCAGCCCTTGCGGCCTCGCTGAGCTGTGGCTGAGAGCCACGATCATCGATCGTGGCAGCGCTGCCGACCACGTTTCCGTGGAGGTCGAAATGCGTATAGCGGACGATGGAGGAAGGAAGAGCGCCGAGTACGACAGGCCGGCCGCTGCCTATGATGTCGGAAAGCTCTTGGGCGGCAAGGGTCGCGTCGCCGTTCAGCACCGAGCGTACGAACAGCCGCGATGCGGCGAAAACCGAAATCCCAAGCGCGAATCCGACGAAGAATACGATGACCGCCGCGCGGGTCTTTGGAATCGACATGGACAATCCCGATCAGAGGCGATCAGGAGAACCAAATTCCTGTAAAGAATTTCCTTATCAGCGGCGGAATTCCGGGGTTTTGCTACCTGCAAATGCAAAGGTTACTCAGTCGCTTCCGCTTTGTCGTCCTGTCTCTTGAGCTGTTCGAGGCGCGGCATCGCCACGACATTGTAGCCGCAATCCACATAGAGGACCTCTCCGGTGACCGCCTGGGAGAGGTCGCTCAGAAGGTAGAGCGCCGCCCCACCGATATCGGCAATCGTGACGTCGTGCCGGAGCGGCGCGTTGGCCCGCTGATAGCCGAACATGAGCCTGGCATTGGCTACGCCCGCGCCCGCGAGCGTGCGGATGGGGCCTGCGGAGACGGCGTTGACCCGAACGCGGCTTTGGCCGAAATCGGCGGCAAGATAGCGGACCGAGGCCTCAAGCGCCGCCTTCGCCACCCCCATGACATTGTAGTTCGGCATGACGCGCATCGAGCCGCCATAGGTGAGCGTGAGGAGGCTGCCGCCGGCGGGCATCAGCTCTGCCGCGCTGCGGCCGATCTCGGTGAAGGAGAAGCACGAGATCAGCATGGTTCGGGCAAAGTTCTCCCGCGACGTGTCGGCGTAGCGGCCCCGCAGCTCCGACTTGTCGGAAAAGGCGATCGCGTGCACGACGAAATCGAGGCCGCCCCACTCGGACCTGAGCCCGTCGAAGACGGCCTTCACCGAGGCGGCGTCCTCTACGTCGCAGTGGTAGAGCAGCTTCGCGCCGAGCGAAGAGGCGAGCGGCCTCACCCGCCTCCCGAAATGCTCTCCCTGGTAGGTGAAAGCGAGCTCAGCGCCGTGCTCGGCGAGCGTCTGGGCAATGCCCCACGCGATTGAATGGTCGTTGGCGACGCCCATGATCAGGCCGCGCTTGCCGGCCATCAAATCGCTCATGCAAAATCCCTAGCTCGCGTAGCGCTGAAACGCCAAGGTGGCGTTGGTGCCGCCGAACCCGAAGGAGTTGGACAGTACGCAGTCGAGCGTGACGTTCTCGCGGCGCTCGCGCACGATCGGCATGTCGGCGAATTTCGGGTCGAGCTCGTCGATATTGGCGCTCGCGCAGATGAAGCCGTTCTGCATCATCAGCAGGCAATAGATCGTCTCCTGCACGCCGGTTGCGCCGAGCGAGTGTCCGGTCAGCGACTTGGTGGCCGAAATCGGTGGCGACTTGTCGCCCGGCCCGAAGACCTCGCGGATCGCCTCGATCTCGCGCTCGTCGCCGATCGGCGTGGAGGTGGCGTGCGGATTTAGGTAGTCAATCTTCTCCTTGACCGTGGAGAGCGCCATCCGCATGCAGCGGACCGCCCCTTCGCCGGACGGCTGCACCATGTCGTAGCCGTCGGAGGTGGCGCCGTAGCCGGTGATCTCACCGTAAATCTTGGCGCCTCGCGCCTTGGCGTGCTCCAGCTCCTCAAGCACCACCACGCCGGCGCCGCCGGCGATGACGAAGCCATCACGCCGCACATCGTAGGCGCGCGAGGATTTCTCCGGCGTGTCGTTGAAGTCGGTCGACATCGCCCCCATGCCGTCAAAGAGGTTGGAGAGCGTCCAGTCCAGCTCCTCGCCGCCGCCGGCGAAGATCATGTCCTGCTTGCCGAGCTGGATGATTTCGTAGGCGTTGCCGATGCAATGGTTGGACGTGGCGCAGGCGGATGAGATGGAATAGTTCACGCCCTTGATTTCGAAGGGCGTGGCGAGCGTAGCGGAATTGGTCGAGGACATTGCCTTCGGCACGGCGAATGGGCCGACGCGCCTCGCACCCTTCTGGCGCGTCACGTCGGCCGCTTCCACGATCGCACGCGTCGAGGGGCCTCCCGAGCCCATGATGATGCCGGTGCGCTCGTTCGAGACGTCGTGCTTCTCCAGCCCAGCGTCCTGGATTGCCTGCCGCATGGCGATGTAGTTCCACGCGGCACCGCGTCCCATGAATCGCGCGGTGCGCCGGTCGAGTTCGTCGGCCGGATCGGGATTGGGCGCTGCGTGCACGTGGCAGCGGAAGCCGAGTTCCTTGTATTTTTCCGAGAACACGATGCCGGAGCGACCCTCCCAGAGGCTCGCCAGCACCTCCTGCGTGTTGTTTCCGATGGACGAGACAATGCCCATGCCGGAGATCACGACACGCCTCATGGCGCTCTCCTTCTTGTCACGAAACGCGGCACGCAGTACTCCTCCGCGCGTCACGGCTCGCGCTCAGGTCTTGAACAGCCCGACTCTCAGATCCGCAGCCTGATAGATGGTCTCGCCGTCCGCCTTCAGCCACCCGTCGCCGATACCGAGCGTGAGCTTGGCGCGCACGATCCGCTTCAGGTCAACGCCATATTCGATCGCCTTCATGTGCGGCAGCACCATGCCCGAGAACTTGACCTCGCCGACCGAAAGCGCTCGGCCGCGCCCCTGCCCGCCGAGCCAGGCGAGAAAGAAACCGAGGAGCTGCCAGAGCGCGTCAAGCCCAAGACAGCCCGGCATCACCGGATCGCCCTTGAAATGGCAAGAGAAGAACCAGAGGTCGGGCCTCACCGCCAGTTCGGCGCGCACCATTCCCTTGCCGCGCTCGCCGCCTCCCTCGAAGATTTCCGAGATGCGGTCGAACATCAGCATCGGCGGCAGCGGGAGTTGAGCGTTTCCCTCGCCAAACAGCTCGCCCCGTCCGCAGGCGAGCAGCTCGTCATATTCGTAGCGCGACTGGCGCTCTGTCATCGACTGCTCTGGCCTCCCGCCGCTCGCGCATCACGCTTCGTTACCGTACCTAACACAGCGAGGCTTTGCGCGAAACGCCCCGCGACAGCGGATCGGGTTGTCTCGATTGCGGCAATTCCATATAAGATTGCCCGGAATTTCGGGAACAGCCCCGCTCATGCATCACGCAGCGCGACAAGGTCCGAGTCTCCCCGACCGTATGGCGGCGCAGCTTCGCCATGCTGGGTTGCGCCCGACGCGACAGAGGGTTGAGCTGGGCAGGGTGCTGTTCGCCAAGGGGCACCGCCACATTTCGGCCGAGGATCTGCACGCGGAAGCGCACGCCGCGGGCGTGCGAATATCGCTCGCCACCGTCTACAACGCACTTCACCAGTTTACCGAGGCGGGGCTGCTACGCGAGGTCGCCATCGACGGCACGCGCACCTATTTCGACACCAATGTGAGCGACCACCACCATTTCTTCGTCGAAGGCGAAGGCCGGCTGATCGACATGCAGGGCAGGCTCGCGCTCGACGCTGTGCCCGAGCCTCCGGAGGGCATGGAGGTCACCGCAATCGAGGTGGTGGTGCGCGTCCGCCGGCGGCGCTAGCCCGGCCTTAATCCTCGAATGCCTCGTCGGGGTAGACGCCCCACAGCCGCTCCTGCTCGATCCAGCCTCTCTGGTCCTCGATGCTGACGAGGCACCATGTCCCGGTGCACTCCTCCACCTTGGCGATGACCTGCGGCTCGAAGTAGAGGACGATCTCGGCTTGGCTCTCGCCGTTCTGCCGGGCAGGGAAGGGGCCGCCCTGCTCCCAGGGCGCCACCAGGACGGTGCGCTCGCCGGAGAGCAGGCTGTGGAACACCCACCCCTCGGCGCCGTCGGAGTCTCGGATTTTGCGCCAGTTGTCGAATTCCTGCGTAATCTCGACCGGCAGGCCCGCCCTGACGAAGGTGAAGGCGATGTCGTACTCCTGCCCTGGGCCGCGGCGCACATTCACGTTGTCGGACTTCAGGCTGACGAATCGCGGGAGCGGCAGCCCGGTGCCACGAGGCTCGTTCTGCCCCGCCGCAGGTGGCGCGAACGCGGCAAGGAATGCCGCGGCGGCGAACACCAGAAAGCGGATCCTTCGAATCATCCGGGCGACCATAGTGCCGAAGCGCGACTCATCCCATCCGATGCCATTTGTTGCTTTTGACGGACCTTTCGTTAAGAGCGTCTATAGGGCGAAAGGCGGCGTTACAGCGGGACCACGGGGTGAAGCGAGTCGATGACGAAAGCCAAACCTTTGGTGATCGTGACCCGCCGGCTGCCCGAGCCAATCGAAACGCGCATGCGAGAGCTGTTTCAGACACAGCTCAACATTGATGACAAGCCGATGTCGCAGGCGGACCTGGTCAAGGCGATGCAGGCCGCCGACGCGCTCGTCCCGACCGTCACCGACCGCATCGATTCCGAGATGGTCGCCCAGGCCGGCGAACGGCTGAAGCTCATCGCCAATTTCGGCAATGGCGTCGACAATATCGACGTCGACGCGGCCGTGAAGCGCGGCATCATCGTCACAAACACGCCGAACGTTCTGACCGAGGACACCGCCGACATGACGATGGCGCTGATCCTCTCCGTGTCGCGCCGCCTGGCGGAGGGCGCCCGCGTTCTCCGCGAGGGGCGGAAATGGTCGGGCTGGTCGCCGACATGGATGCTCGGCCACCGCATCTGGGGTAAGCGGCTCGGCATCGTCGGCATGGGCCGCATCGGCACGGCTGTGGCGAGGCGGGCGCGGGCCTTCGGCCTCGCTATACACTACCACAACCGCCGGCCGGCCGATCTGAAGACGGAGGCGGAGCTCGAGGCGACCTATTGGGACAGCCTCGACCAGATGCTGGCGCGCGTCGACATCGTCTCGGTCAACTGCCCGGCGACGCCCGCCACCTACCATCTCCTGTCGGGCCGCCGCCTCAAGCTGATGCGCCCCGGCGCCGTCATCGTGAACACCGCGCGCGGCTCCATCATCGACGAGGAAGCCCTGATCGAGCTGTTGGAGTCGAATGCGATCTCAGGCGCCGGGCTCGACGTGTTCGAGCACGAGCCGGCGGTGAACCCGAAGCTGATCGCGCTCGCCAAAACTGGCAAGGTCGTGCTCCTGCCGCACATGGGCTCCGCCACGCTCGAAGGCCGCATCGACATGGGCGAGACGGTGATCATCAACATCAAGAGCTGGATGGACGGCCACAAGCCGCCCGATCGCGTGCTCCCGAGCTTCGCCTAAAAGCGGGACGCCATCATCACTTCAGGCGCAGCAGCGCGTGTCGGTCTTGCCGCGTGAACTGCGGGCGCGGTCATTGGGTGAACGCGAAGTCAGCGCCGCGATCCTACGAGCACCAGGGCAGGCGCCGCCCGGTCCATTCCCACGCGAGACCCTCCGAAACGAGCACGGCCCCTAGAGAGCGTTCGTCGCGCACCACCGTCCTGAGCTTGCGGCCGTATCGGTCTTCGTCGAGGCCTGTCTGCCTGAGCGCAAACGGGCCTGAGCTAAGCAACTCCTGAAGGCGGCGCGTCGCCTGCTCTCCGAGCTGCGCTCAGGTCGCAGATCGCGAAGTACCGCGTGACCGCATCCTCGCTGACCAGGCCGCGGTCGCCGACTTCTGGGAGCTTCAAGAGAGATTGCCCGGTGATCGATGGAAACTGGGTCAGGGCGAATGCCGCGGCGACGACGACTCCGACCGTTGCATAGGGCGAGTAGCGGAACTGCCGACGGGCTCGCGCCTTCCGAATCGGCCGGTTTCGGGCATGGATAATTGTAGGCAAGTTCGGCGGCCCCCGGCTCTGGTCGGGGCCACGATGAAGCTGCGCGCGTTACGAAAGCGTCGTCGCGGGTCGCAAAATTGTCGATGTTCAGGCTGGGCGTGTCAGGCGGGAGTGCGCTGCTGGCGCCGCTTGTAGCGGATTTCGTCGAAGCGCTGCGCAAGTCCATCGTAGAGCATGAGCCGGCCGACGAGCGGCTCGCCAACGCCGGCGACGAGCTTCAGCACTTCGAGCGCCTGGATCGAGCCGATGACGCCGGTGAGCGCGCCCAGTATTCCCGCCTCCGCGCAGGTTGGCAGCAGACCGTCGGGTGGCGGCGCCGGGAAGATGTCGCGATAGGATGGGTTGTCGCCCTCATAGGGCTTCAGCACCGTCACCGAGCCGTCGAAGCGGCCGACTGCCGCCGTGACCAGGGGCACCTTCAGTTCGGAGCAGGCGTCCGCCACGATGTAGCGTGTCGCGAAATTGTCTGAGCCGTCGGCGACGATATCGCAGCCTTCCATAAGAGAGCGCGCGTTCTCCGCCGTCAGCCGCACGCGTTGCGCGACCACCTCGACATGGGGGTTGATGGCGCGGAGCGCCACGCGCGCGCTTTCCGCCTTCGGCTGGCCGACCCGATCGGTCGAGTGGATGATCTGCCGCTGCAGGTTGGAGAGGCTGACCGCGTCGTCGTCGACGATAACGATAGTGCCGATGCCGGCCGCCGCGAGATAGAGCGCAAGCGGTGCGCCAAGCCCGCCGGCGCCCACCACGAGCACGCGCGCTGCCTTGAAGCGCTGCTGCCCCGCGCCGCCGATCTCGGCGAGCACGATGTGACGCGCATAGCGAGCAAGTTCTTCGGGCGAAAGCGGCGGCTTATCCTGCATCGCGCCCGATATTAATCGCCAGGTTGAGGGCCGTCATGGCCCTCGATGATGATAAGATCAGAGTCGGCGTTTGCGAGCGGCATCGTCCCCTCCTAGAGCGCGCCCTCGATCTCCGCGACTATGGCGCGCGCCGCCGCGACGGGGTCGGGCGCGGCGGTTATCGGCCGCCCGACCACGAGGTAGTCGGTGCCGGCGGCGATACCTTCGCCAGGAGTCATGATGCGCTTCTGATCGCCCGCGGCCGAGCCGGCCGGGCGGATGCCGGGCGTGACGATCGCCAAATCCGGTCCGGCGGCGGCTCGCGCCGCCGCGATGTCCCGCGGCGAGCAGACGGTTCCGTCCATCCCGGCCTCGCGCGCGTCGGCCGCGCGCCGCTTGACCAGTTCGACCGCGCTCGCGGGATAGCCGGCGGCGCGGACATCCGCGTCGTCCATAGAGGTGAGCACCGTCACGGCGAGCAGGCCCGGCCCATGCCGCGGATTGGCCGCGACCGCCGCCTGCATCGCTTTCGGGTAGGCGTGGATCGTGGTGAAGGTGACGCCGAGCCCGGCGATGCTTTCGACGCCGCGCGCCACCGTGTGGTCGATGTCGAGAAGCTTCATGTCGAGGAAGATGCGCTTGCCCTTGTCGCGGAGCGCCGCGATCAGCGGCAGGCCGCTGGCGAAGACGAGCTGCATGCCGATCTTGTAGAACGTCGCCGTGTCGCCGAGCCTCGACACGAGCGCCATCGCTTCTCCGACGCTGGCGAAATCGAGCGCGACGATCATCCGGTCGCGAGCGTCGCGCGGCCGAAGTTCCGGGCGCATCCGCTAAAGCTTCCTCAGAGCAACATGCCGGACGGCATGATCGGCGTCCTTGGAGAGGATCAGGTCGGCGCGCGGCCGTGTGGGCAGGATGTTTTCGTGCAGATTGACGAGGTTGATCCTTTCCCAAAGGCCTTCCGCCACGCGCTTCGCTTCTTCGTCCGAGAGCGCCGCGAAATTGTGGAAGTACGAGCGCGGGTCGCGGAAGCGGGTTTCCTTCAGGTCCATGAAGCGCTCGACGTACCAGCGCTCCAGCGCCTTCTCGTCGGCGTCGAGGTAGACGGAGAAGTCGAAGAAGTCGGAGACGAAGGGTACCGCCTTGCCGTCCTTCGGCAGGTCGCGCGGCTGCAGCACGTTCAGGCCCTCGATGATGAGGATGTCCGGTCGGTCCACCACGATCGTCTCGCCGAGCACGATGTCGTAGGTGAGGTGCGAATAGACCGGCGCGGTGACGCGCGGCGTACCGGCCTTGATTTCCGTGAGGAACCCGAGCAGCGACGCCACATCATAGCTTTCCGGGAAGCCCTTGCGCTCCATCAGCCCCTCGGCCTTCAGGACGGCGTTGGGGAAGAGGAAGCCGTCTGTGGTCACAAGCTCGACCTTTGGCGCCGACGGCCACCGCTTCAGGAGCTCGCGGAGCACGCGAGCCGTGGTCGATTTGCCGACCGCGACGGACCCGCCGATGCCGATGATGAACGGCACTTTGGCGTCGTTGAAACCCAGGAATTGCTGCGTGGCGTGGAAGAGCCCCTGCGTCGCGGTCACGTAAAACGAGAGAAGCCGCGACACCGGCAGATAGACGCGCTCGACCTCCTCCATCGAGACCGGGTCGCCGAGCGATCGGAGCGCTTCGACCTCCTCGGCCGACAGCGTCATCGGCGTGTCGGCGCGGAGCTTCGCCCATTCCTCGATCGAGAAGACCCGGTAGGGCGACAGGCTGGCGCGGGTGACCTGGTCCATCAGGAGCACCCCCGGCTCGCCTTTTCCTGCAGCCCGGTTTCGGCCGTGCGGCGCTCCAATTCTGCGGTCACCGCTTCGTAGGGGATTCCGGCGACATGCAGCACGACGAGAAGGTGGTAGAGCACGTCAGCCGCCTCCGCTGTCAGCGCGGCGCGGTCCCCGTTGACCGCGGCGATCACCGTCTCCACCGCCTCCTCGCCGAGCTTCTTGGCGCAGCGGGCGATGCCCTCTTCGGCGAGCTTTGCCGTGTAGGAGGCGGGATCGCCGGAGCCTGCCCGCCGGGCGATGATTTTCGCCAGATTTTCGAGCATGAACCCAGCCATTCGGGCGGAAAGCCTTTCTCCGCCCTTCTCTTAGGCCGAAACGCGGCGGACCGGTATCCCCGCTTTCGCCATATGGGCCTTCGCCTCGGCGATCGTGTGCGTGCCAAAGTGGAAAATCGACGCGGCGAGGACCGCGCTTGCGTGCCCGTCGCGGATGCCTTCGACAAGGTGATCGAGCGTTCCGACGCCGCCCGAGGCGATCACCGGCACTCTGACGGCATCGGAAACCGCCCGGGTCAGCGGGATGTCGAAGCCGGCCTTGGTGCCGTCCCGGTCCATGGACGTGAGCAGGATTTCGCCGGCGCCGAGCGATTCGACCTCGCGCGCATACTCGATCGCGTCGAGGCCGGTCGGCCGCCTGCCGCCATGCGTGAATATCTCCCAGCGGGCCTTGTCGCCATCCTTGCCGACCTGTTTGGCGTCGATCGCGACGACGATGCACTGATCGCCAAACTTTTCCGCCGCCCGCGCCACGAACGAGCGGTCGGCGACCGCCGCGGTGTTGATCGATACCTTATCGGCGCCGGCGAGCAGGAGCTTGCGGATATCCTCCAGCGAGCGCACGCCGCCGCCGACCGTCAGGGGCATGAAGCAGTGCTCGGCGGTTCGTGTGACGACATCGAAGATGACGTCGCGGTTCTCGTGGCTCGCGGTGATATCGAGGAAGCACAGCTCGTCCGCGCCGGCAGCGTCGTAGGCCTTGGCGGCCTCGACGGGGTCGCCGGCGTCGACCAGGTCGACGAAGTTGACGCCCTTCACGACGCGGCCGTCCTTCACGTCGAGGCAGGGGATGACGCGGGCTTTCAGCATGCCGAGCGAAAAGGCGAGGCGCGCTGGGGCCGGAAACTATGGGCGGGCGACGAAGTCATCTGACCGGGCCGATATCCGGGCCCGAAAGCGATACGTCAAGTGCGCGCTTGGATATTGTCGGGGGTGGCAGCCTCGGCGGGCATGGCCAGGCGAAAATCCTGCAGGATGACGGCCGGCAGATTCTCCAGCGGCATTGGCCGGCCAAGGTGGAAACCCTGCAGCAGGTCGACGCCGATGCGGCGCAGGAACGTCGCCTGCGCGTCGGTCTCGACGCCTTCCGCGGTAATCGTCATTGCGAGAGAGCGGCCGAGCGCCACTATGGCCTGGACGACAGAAGCCACATGCTCGTCTCCCCCGCCGAGTTCGTGCACGAAGGACTGGTCGATCTTCAGCTTGTCGAAGGGGAACTTCCACAGATAGCCGAGGCTCGAATAACCGGTGCCGAAATCGTCCATGGCGATCTTGACGCCGAGCGTTTTCAGCTCCGCGAGCTGCTGCATGATCGCCTCGGTGCGGGAGAGCAGCAGCCCTTCGGTGATCTCGAGCTCGAGCCGCCCGGCCGCCAAGCCGGCTGCCTCAAGCGCACTCCTCACCGTCTCGGCAATACGGCCGTCCACGAACTGCATCGGCGATAGGTTCACCGAGATGGTTAGGTCGCGCGGCCAGGTCGCGGCAACCGCGCAGGCCCTGCGGATGACCCACTCGCCGAGTGGAACGATGAGCCCCAGCCGCTCCGCCAGTGGCACGAAGACCGTCGGCGGCACATACCCGCCCTCTGGTTTCGGCAGCCGCAGCAGCGCCTCGAACCCCGACAGCTTTTCGTCCGAAGCGTGGCGAATGGGCTGGAAGTGCAGCTGGAATCCATCGCTACCGAGGGCGTCGCGCACCAGCGCCTCTAGCTTCCGCCGCTCCTGCAGCTCCGCATCCATCTCCGGCCGGAACAAGGCGCGCGAGCCGAAGCCGCTGCCCTTGGCGTGGGCGAGCGCGATCTCCGCGCTCTTGATGAGCACCGCGGCGTCGCTTCCGTGCGCCGGCGCGACGGCGCTGCCGACGCTGACGGCAGCGTCTATGTCGCGGTCCGCGAGGTGAAACGTCTCGCCGATCGCGCTCAGGATCTGCCGTGCGGTCCGCGTCACCTGCTTCGGATTGCGGACGATTTGAGCAAGCGCGAACTCGTCGCCGCCCGTGCGGGCGACAAGGTCTGTTCGCTCGCTCACGGCGCGGATGCGGCGCGCGACCTCGCGCAGGATTTCGTCGCCGACGGCCTGGCCCATTGTGTCGTTGATGTCCTTGAACCTGTCGATGTCGATGCAATGCACCGCGATCGGGCAACCGAGCGCCACCGCCTCGTCGAGATCGCGCATGAAGCGGGAGCGGTTCAGGATTTCGGTCAGCGAGTCGTGATGGGCGAGAAAGTCAGCGCGAGAATCGGCTTGGCGCTTCTGTCGCGTGCGCCAGTAGAAGCCAGCCGCGGGAAGGCCGAAGGCGACCGCGATGATCACCGCGAGCGAAACCGCCACCTCCGCGATCTTGCCCTCGAAAGCTTCACGCTTTGCCGACTGGTCAACATAGACTTCTACGATGCCGATGATTTCGCCGTTCTCGACGGCGGGAACGTACGCTTCGGCATAGAAGGCGGGGCGGTCGGGCCGGCTGCCACCCTCCTTGACCTCGACCTCCGTCTTGCCCCTCAGCACGGCCTCCGAGGCTTCCGGATTGTGAACGGGGATCGATTCGGCCTTGATCCTGGCCTCTTCTAGTTTGTCCGACGCAAGTCGGAGCCCGCCCTGAGGATCGAAGATCTTGTAGAGAAAGACGTCGCCGACCTTCTGCGCCTTCTCGAAAAAGAACATGCTATCGGCCGAGGGCTCCTCGCCCGCCACAATCTGCGGGAGGTCCCTGATATTGGCGGCGAGATAGCGCGCCCAGGCCTCGCCCTCTGCCTCGGCGTCCTGGCGCAGCAGCTGGTTGACGGCGCGCGAAGTAACGAAAGAGGACGCCCAGACCGCCGCAATGAGGAGCACGATCAGTGCCGCCGCAAGCAGCAGATCGCGTCGCATCGTGCGCATGGGGGACCACCCGCAGCCGTTTCCATCCCGACGGGTAACCGAACAAACTGAACGGAAGCTGTTAAGACCGCGGTTGTGATAGGCCCATGGTTAACGAGCCGTTACCGGGAGCTTCCGGCTAATCGCCGGCGAGCAGCTTCAACGCCGCTCTCGGATCGAGGCGGCCGTCATAGAGCGCGCGGCCGACAATGGCGCCTTCGAGCTTGCCCGCGTCGGGTTGTTTCAGCCGTTCGATGTCGGCCATGGAAGCAACCCCGCCGGAGGCGATGACCGGAATCGAGACGGCCTCGGCGAGCGCGATGGTCGCCTCCCAGTTCACCCCGGCGAGCACGCCGTCGCGGTCGATGTCGGTGTACACGATCGCCGCTACGCCGGCGTCCTCGAACCGCTTCGCAAGGTCGATCGCCACCATGTCGGAGGTTTCCGACCAGCCTTCCACCGCCACCTTGCCGCCGCGCGCATCGATGCCGACGGCGACGCGGCCGGGATAGTCGCGCGCAGCTTCCCGCACGAGATCCGGGTCGCGTAGCGCCGCGGTGCCGAGGACCACGCGCGTCACGCCTTTCTCCAGCCAGTCGTCGAGGCAGGCGCGGTCGCGGATGCCGCCGCCTAGCTGGACCTTCATTGTGTTGGCGACATTCCACAGGATCGCGTCGACCGCCTCTCCGTTCTGCGACTCGCCGGCGACGGCGCCGTCGAGATCCACGACGTGCAGCCAGGAAAAGCCGATCTCCATGAACTGGCAGGCCTGTGCGGCGGGGTCGTCGTTGTAAACGGTAGCGTCATCCATCGCGCCTTTCTTCAGGCGCACGCACTTGCCGTCCTTCAGGTCGATTGCGGGGAAGAGGATCACGGCTTCCATTTCAAGAAATTCGCGATCAGCGCCAGCCCAAGTTTTTGGCTCTTCTCCGGATGGAACTGTGTCCCCGCATAGTTGTCGCGGGCGACGACCGCCGTGACCGGTCCGCCGTAGTCGGCGGTCGCCACGAGATCGTCGGCGTTCCGCGTCTTCAGGTGAAAAGAGTGCACGAAGTAAGCGTCGAGCCCGTTCTCGCCGACCGGAATGCCAGCCAGGATCGGCTGCTCGCGCACAACGTCGAGCGTGTTCCAGCCCATGTGCGGAATCTTCAGCTCCGGGTCCGTGGGCTCGATCTCCGTCACGTCGCCGGCGATCCAGCCGAGCCCCGCGGTCGTCACTTTCTCCAGTCCGCGCTCGGCCATCAGCTGGCAGCCGACGCAGATGCCGAGAAAGGGCTTTCCGCGCCGGATCACCTGCTCGTTCAGGACCTGAACCATGCCCGGCACGGCGTCGAGGCCGCGGCGGCAATCGGCGAATGCGCCTACGCCCGGGAGTACGATGCGGTCCGCTGCGGCGACGACCTCCGCATCGGCTGTCACGACCACCGTATCGCCCGTCTCCCGCGCCGCGCGCTCGAATGCCTTCGCGGCGGAGTGGAGGTTGCCGGAGCCGTAGTCGATGATGGCGACACTCATCGCTCCGGCTCCGGGAAGAGCCCTAGGATCGGCCCGTCGCTTTCGGGCGCGCTTACTCCGGCCCCCGGCCCACCGCTTGCCAGGAGTGCGTCGCGCTGGCGCTGCTGAAGATTGCCCCAGTCGCTGAAGAAGCGGACTTCGGCCTCGGAGAGGTTGTGTCCGAAGGTTTCGCCGACCCCGCGCCAGCCGCGGTTCTCCAGCGACAGCCGCCGGATGGCGTTTCCTTCCAGGCCAAGGACCAGGGCTCCCGCTATCGCGACGATCATGGCAAGGCCGTCGCCGGCGAGGCGGCCGATCCATGCGACGATGAGCGCGTAGATCACGTAGCCGATCAGCGTCAGCCACATACGGTGCCAGAGAATCCACAGCACCGGCACGAGGAACGCGGGCCAGGAGAAGCCGTCCTTGACGAAGGCGAACCGTTCCGGTGCGGGGTCCGCAGGCGGCGCATGCACGGTGTAGACTCGCATCCTGCGCCCTTAGCCGGTCAGCGTTCCCTTGGTGGAAGGGACTGACTTGGCGTTTCTCGGATCGATGGAAAGCGCTGCGCGGAGCACCCGCGCCAGCCCCTTGAAGCAGCTTTCGGCGATGTGGTGGTTGTTGCGGCCGTAGAGGTTCTCGACGTGCAGCGTGATGCCCGCGTTCTGCGCGAACGCCTGAAAGAACTCGCGCACCAGCTCCGTGTCGAAGTCGCCGATCTTGCCGCGGCTGAACTTCACCCGCCAAACGAGATAGGGCCTTCCCGAGACGTCGATCGCGCAGCGCGTCAGCGCCTCGTCCATGGGAAGGAGCACGTCGGCGTAGCGGGTGATGCCGCGGATGTCGCCGAGCGCCGTCTTCAGCGCCTGGCCGAGCGCGATGCCGACATCCTCGGCGGTGTGGTGTTGGTCGATGTGAAGATCGCCCGCGGCCTTGATTTTCAGGTCGATCAGCCCGTGCCGCGCCACTTGCTCAAGCATGTGGTCGAGGAACCCGATTCCGGTCGAAATCGCTGCCTTGCCGCTTCCGTCGAGATCGACGGCGACCAGAATGTCGGTTTCCTTGGTCTTGCGCTTGATCTCGGCCTTGCGCATGCGGCTTGTCCTCGCGGCGAGCGCCTTCTATCAGCCGGGTTCCTGAATTGCTATGGCCGCCGGGATGGGCGGCAGTCGACGATGAAATTGGGGGGATGTGATGGATTACCGCTCACTCGGCAGGACTGGCGTGAAGGTCAGCGAGCTTTGTCTCGGCGCGATGACCTTGGGACGAGAGGTGTCGGAAGCGGACAGCGCTCGCATGCTCGACCGCTTCGTCGCGGCGGGCGGCAATTTCATCGACACGGCCGATGTCTACAGCCGCGGGGAGTCCGAGAAGATTCTTGGCCGCTGGCTGAAGACGAAGGACCGCGACGATCTCGTCATCGCCACCAAGGTGCGCTTCGGCACCGACGATCCCGCGAACCGACGGCTGAACCGCTGGGGCCTGTCGCGCCGGCACATCCTTTCGGCGGTCGAGGCGAGCCTCAAGCGTCTGCAGACCGATCACATCGACCTCTACCAGGTGCACAATTGGGACGCCGCCACGCCCCTCGAGGAGACGCTCGCGACGCTCGACGGTCTCGTCCGCGCTGGAAAAGTCCGCTACCTCGGAGTCAGCAATTTCGCCGGCTGGCAGCTGCAGAAGGCGATCGACATTTCCAAAGCGAACGGCTGGGAGCAGTTCGTGTCGCTTCAGCCGCTCTACAACCTCCTCGACCGCGAGCTGGAATGGGAGCTCCTGCCGGTCTGCCGCAACGAGGGCCTCGGCGTGATCCCGTGGAGTCCGCTCCGCGGCGGTTGGCTGAGCGGCAAGTACCATCGCGGCATCGCCGAAGCGCCGGCGGGAAGCCGCGGCGCGCTCGCCGGCGCGCAGGGCTGGAGCGAAACGTGGGAGCGCTATGCCAACGAGCACACCTGGGCCGTGATCGACGCGCTGCTCGCGGTCGCGAAGGAGACGAGCAAATCGCCTGCGCAGGTGGCGCTGCGCTGGGTGGCCCAGCGGCCGGGCGTGACCGCGCCGATCGTCGGCGCACGCAACATGGAGCAGCTCGAAGCCAATCTCGGTGCGGCGGGCTGGCCGCTCTCCGCCGACCAGATGCAGCGGCTCGACAAGGCGAGCGAGAAGCCGCTTCCCTATCCCTACGACCGGCACGCAGCCCTCGGCATGCGGTAGGGCCTAACGGACCAGCGGCGCCGGCAGCGTACCACGCTGCCGGTTTGAAACTGTGCCCTCACGGCCTACATATGGAACCCGACCAGGGGTCGATGCAGGGCTGTTCAGGCTGCGTCGGCCGGCTCGACAAGGGTGTTCATGAGCGAATCCGTTTTCCCGCCCTGGCACGCGACGACGATCGTCACCGTGCGCAAGGGCGGCAAGGTCGTGATCGCCGGCGATGGACAGGTGACGTTCGGCGGCCAGACCGTGATCAAGCACAACGCCCGCAAGGTGCGGCACCTGTCGAAGGGCGACGTCATCGCCGGCTTCGCCGGGGCCACCGCCGACGCCTTCACGCTGCTCGAACGTCTCGAGGCGAAGCTCGAACAATATCCGAGCCAGTTGATGCGCGCCTGCGTCGAGCTTGCCAAGGACTGGCGCACGGACCGCTACCTCCGCCGCCTGGAAGCGATGATGATCGTCGCCGACAAGTCGACCACGCTGGTGCTGACTGGCACGGGCGATGTGCTCGAGCCGGAGAACGGGCTTGCGGCGATCGGCTCCGGCGGCAATTTCGCCCTCGCGGCGGCGAAGGCGCTCGCCGAAACCGACATGGATGCCGAGACGATCGCGCGCCGCGCAATGCGGATCGCCAGCGAGATCTGCGTCTATACGAATGAGAACGTGGTCCTGGAGTCGCTTGATGCTGCATAGCATGCGCGAGCCGGTTCGTGCGACGGGCGCGGCATCAACGGCCTATGGCTTCCGTGCGGTCGAAGCGGCCGACCTTGCGCTGCTTGAGCGCTGGCTCAACGCGGAGCACGTTCGGCGCTGGTGGCCGAATCCGGCGAAGCAGCTCCACGAAATCATGGAGACCCTCGGAGAACCAGCGGTCGATGCCTACATCGTCAGCTTCGGCGGGCGGGCGATCGGGTACTTGCAGACCTATGATCCCCACGCCGATTGGGCCCTCGGCCCATATCGGGATCAGCCGGCCGGGACGCGTGGCATCGATCAGTTCATCGGCGAGGCCGACATGATCGGGCTGGGGCACGGGCCGCGATTCATCGAAGCGATCTGCGCCGAGCTTTTCGCGGCCGGCGCGCCGCGCGTAATAACGGACCCCGACCCGGCCAACAGGCGTGCCGTCCGCGCCTACGAGAAGGCCAGCTTCAGGGCGCTGGACGAAAGAGTGATCGTTGACGGTCCTGTGGTGCTGATGGCCAGGGATCGGGCTGACTGAAAGAGACGCTATGACCCCGAACTTCGCCGCGAAGATCGAGCCGGAAGCGGAAAGCGAGGACCGGACATCCGCCTTCTCGCCGCGCGAGACCGTATCCGAGCTCGACCGCTACATCATCGGCCAGAAGGACGCGAAGCGCGCCGTCGCGATCGCGCTCCGGAACCGCTGGCGCCGCCAGCAGCTCACCGGCGCGATGCGCGAGGAAGTTCTGCCGAAGAACATCCTGATGATCGGACCGACCGGCGTCGGCAAGACCGAGATATCCCGCCGCCTCGCCAAGCTCGTGAACGCACCGTTCATCAAGGTCGAGGCGACCAAGTTCACCGAGGTCGGCTATGTCGGTCGCGACGTGGAGCAGATCATCCGCGACCTGGTCGAGGTCGGCATCGGCCTCGTGCGCGACACCAAGCGCCGCGGCGTTCAGGCGAAGGCGCACCAGCAGGCGGAGGAACGGGTGCTCGACGCGCTTGTCGGCGAGCACGCCAGCCCGACCACGCGCGAGAGCTTTCGCAAGCGCCTCCGCGCCGGCGAGCTCGACGACAAGGAAGTCGAGATCAAGGTCCGCGATACCTCCAACCCGATGGGCGCATTCGAGGTGCCCGGCATGCCCGGCGCCTCGATCGGCGTCATGAATGTGGGCGAGATGCTCGGCAAGGCGCTGGGCGGCGGCGGCCGCACCAAGACGCGCAAGGTCACGGTCCGCGACTCCTACGACCTCCTCATCGATGAGGAGGCCGACAGCCTGCTCGACCAGGAGCAGGTCGTGCAGGAGGCGGTGAAGGCGGTCGAGAACGACGGCATCGTCTTCCTCGACGAGATTGACAAGATCACGTCGCGGAGCGACCTGCGCGGCGCCGACGTGAGCCGCGAGGGCGTGCAGCGCGACCTGCTGCCGCTGGTGGAGGGCACGACCGTCGCCACCAAGCACGGGCCGGTGAAGACCGATCACATCCTGTTCATCGCGTCGGGCGCCTTCCATGTTTCGAAACCGTCGGACCTGTTGCCGGAGCTGCAGGGCCGGCTGCCGATCCGTGTCGAGCTTCGTCCGCTGACGGAGGAGGATTTCCGCCGAATTCTGACGGAGACGGAGGCAAGCCTCATCAAGCAGTACAAGGCGCTGATGGCGACTGAAGGGATGACGCTCGACTTCACCGACGATTCGGTCGGCGCGATCGCCCGCATCGCGGTCGAGATCAATTCGTCGGTGGAGAATATCGGCGCGCGCAGGCTGCAGACGGTGATGGAGCGCATCCTCGACGACATCTCTTTCTCGGCGCCCGACCGGGCGGGTGAGACGGTCGTCATCGACGCGGCCTATGTGGAGAAGAACGTCGGCGACCTTGCACGCAACGCCGACCTCAGCCGCTTCATTTTGTGACGACGGAGGGCTGGTTTCTCAGCGGCTGAGCGGGATCGACATCAGGTCAGCGCCGACGATCACTCGCCCCGCATAGTGCTTTCTGACGCCTTCCGCCCACATGGCGTCGGTAATGTTCGGGTCGTCGCCCGGCACGAAGTGCGAGAGAACGAGCGTTTTGACCCCGGCCTGCGCGGCGATCCGCCCGACATCCTCGGTCGTCGTGTGCGCCGCCATCAAATGCTCTTTCAGCCGGCCGGCATTGGGTATGCGCGCGACCAGCGCGTTCACGCCCGGCTCGTAGAGCGCCTCGTGCACCAGGATGTCGGCGCCGCTCGCGAATTCCGCGAGCCGCGGATTGTATTCCGTGTCGCTCGAGAAGACGATTACGGCTTCCTTCGTCTCGAACTTGTAGGCGAAGTTGTCGTAGATCGGCGGATGCGGCGTCTGGAACGCCGTGACCGTAACAGAATCGTTGCGGAACACCTCCCCATTCATGAGCACGTCGTGCGCCCTGACCAGCTTGCGGAGGTCGGGGCGGTTCTCGTCGGCCATCCTGATCCGGATGTCGAAGGCGTTGAGCTCGAGGAAAAGCTCCGTCATCCGCTCGAGGCCGATCGGTCCGTAGGCGTCGACCGGATGCGTCAGGCCACGCGCCCAGACGCTGTAGATCAGATTGCCGTATTCGAGATTGTGGTCGGCGTGATGGTGCGTGATGAAGATCGTGCGGAGTTCCGTGAGTTCGAGGCCGAAGCTCACCAGCTGTCGCGTCACGCCATAGCCGCAGTCGATCACGTAGGGGACGCCGCCGATCACGAGCAGATTGGCAGGGTTGGCGCGGTGGGCCGCGACCCGCGGGCCGCCCTTCGTGCCGAGGAGGACGAGGCGGTCGCCGGCCTCGGTTGATCTCGATTCTAGCGTCATGCGTGCCTGGTTTTGCCTCGGCACCGAGGATATTGGGCCGCCCCGGCTGCCGCCAGCCCTCCGGGTCGCAGCTATCGTTCCTGCGGCTTCACGTGCGCTTGCATCCGATCGCGACGATCGTGGATAGTCGGAGCGCTCTTTGCGGAGAATGCATGAACCCCGCGCGTTACCTGATGGCGCCGGTCTGGGTCGCGGCGCTCGCGACCGGCGCAAAATCCTTCCGCGACAACCCCGTCATCGGGTCGCCGGCGCTGAACCGGCACGGCCTGCACGTGCGCCGCGCGAGGCTCGCGCACGCCATGGCGGAGCATCGGCGCAGGCGGTTGGCGCACATGATCTCGGCAGAGGACCGTGCGGCATTCGACCGAAACGGCTTCGTGATGCGCGAGGAATTCCTGCCGCGCGAAGCTTTCGCACGGCTGCGCGCTGCGCTCTTCGCGCATCCGGCGCCGGCGCGCGAGATGCTGCAGGGCGACACGATCACCCGGCGGTTCGCCGTCGATCCGGACCTCATCGCCGCCGTGCCTGAGATCAAGACGCTTCTGTCGAACCCCGACTGGCGCGGCTTGAACCGCTATGTCGGCTCGTTCGACCAGGAGCCGCTCACTTACGTGCAGACGATCCTGAGCCACATCAGGAACGCCAAGCCCGACCCGCAGACCGACCTCCACATCGACACGTTCCACCCGACGGTGAAAGCCTTCTACTTCCTGACCGACGTGAAGGAGGACGAGGGTCCGTTCGTCTACGTGCCCGGCTCGCACCGGCTGACGCCGGGCCGGCTGAAGTGGGAGTACGAGCAAAGCATCAAAGCCGCGACCGGCGCCGACCGCCTCGCCGCGCGCGGCTCGCTGCGGGCGACCGCGGCGGAGATCGAGAAGATGGGCTTTGCTGCGCCGAAGGCGTTCGCAGTCCCGGCCAACACGCTTGTCGTCGCCGACACCGTTGGCTTTCACGCTCGCGGCTTCTCCGCGCGGCCGACGGTCCGGGTCGAGGTGTGGACCTACGGCCGGCGCAATCCGTTCCTGCCGTGGGCGGGCTTCGACCTCTGGAGCAGGCCGGGCCTCGCCGAGCGGCGCATTCCCTTTGTCTGGGACGTGCGCGACTTTCTTCACAGGAAAGGGCTGATGAACCAGCCCTGGAAGGACGTGGGGCGGCTCAGGCCGCAAGACCCGCCTGGCTTGCCAGTTGCTTGAGCGACTCTACGGGACGCGCGCCGATATGCGAGATCACCTCTGCTGCGGCGAGCGAGCCGAGCCGGCCGCAGACTTCGTGCGGATAGCCGCGCGACAGGCCATAGAGGAAGCCCGCGGCATAGAGGTCGCCCGCGCCGGTCAGATCGACGATGCGCTCGATCCTTGCGGCCGGAACGACGACGCGCCTTCCTCCAGAAATCGCGAGCGATCCCTCCGCGCTCATCGTCACGACCGCGAGCGGAACATCCTTCTCGATGCACGACACCGCGGTCTCGAAATCGCTCGTCTGGTAGAGCGACAGCACCTCGTGCTGATTGGCGAAGACGATGTCGAGCTGTCCTGTGCGCATCAGCTCCAGGAACTCGTCGCGGAAACGGTCGACGCAGAAGGAGTCCGACAGCGTCATCGCGACCTTGCGGCCGGCGCCATGCGCGATTTTGGCCGCCATCCGGAACGCCTCCTTGGCCTTCGGCGGGTCCCAGAGATAGCCTTCGAGATAGGTGATCGCGGCGTTTTCCACCGTCGCGCGGTCGACATCGGCCGGCGTCAGCTCCTGGCAGGCGGCGAGGTTGGTGTTCATCGTGCGCTCGCCGTCGGGCGTGATCAGGATCATCGAGCGCGCAGTCGGCGTGCCATCAGCAAGCGCCACCGTGGGGAAAGCGATGCCGAGCGCCTTCATGTCGTGGCGGTAGAAGCGGCCTAGCTCGTCGTCGGCCACCTTGCCGATGAACGCGGCGCGGCCTCCGAAGGAAGCGACGCCGGCGGCGGTGTTGCCTGCGCAGCCGCCGGAGATCAGCTGCGCCGCGCCCATGTGGTCGTAGAGCCGGTCGGCCTCGGCGCCGTCGATCAGCCGCATGGAGCCCTTCACTAGCCCCTCGCGGACGAGAAAATCCTCTTCCGTGTGCGCCAGCACGTCGACGATCGCATTGCCGATCGTGAGCACGTCGCGTTGCGTATCGGCCATGGACCTCCGCCCATTCAGAAAAGACCCGCCCGCCTAGCGGATCGAGCCGAGATTGGCAAATCGGAGGTTGGCATTCGATCCGAATGACTGCGGCCCCATTCTGTCGTCATTGTCGGGCTTGACCCGACAATCCATTCCGTAATGCTCGCGGCTAGCTCGACCGCTGCGGAATGGATGCCAGGGTCAAGCCCTGGCATGACGACACTGAGGTACGCGCATCCATGCTCGACGCAGCCCTCCTTGCGCTCCGAGACATCCTCTCGCCGCCGTTCCGCGCGGTGCTCTGGAAATCGCTCGCGCTGACTCTCGGTCTGCTCGCGGCGCTCTGGCTCGCGCTCGAGTGGCTCATCGCCGGATGGGTGACGATACCGTGGCCGTGGCTCGATACGGCCTTCTCCATTCTGACCGGAGTCGGCCTCGTCATCGGGCTCGGCTTTCTGGTCGCGCCGGTGACGGCGCTTTTCGCCGGCCTCTTCCTCGACACCATCGCCGAGCTGGTTGAGCGAACGCACTACCCGGCCGACGCGGCCGGTCGGCCGCTGCCCTTCGGCCGCGCGATCACGACTGCGATGCGATTCCTCGGCGTCGTGCTTCTGGTG
>JBOHKB010000276.1:0-41342 GCA_050728815.1 Propylenella sp. | reverse complement strand
AGGTTATCCTCGGCCGCCCGCCGACCGACCCGGAGGCCGAGATCGCGCTTTTGAAGAAGCATCGGATCGGCTGGATCGTCTCGAAGGATTCTGGAGGCCGCGCGGCAGCGAAAATCATCGCCGCGCGCCGCCTCGGCCTGCCGGTCTTGCTGGTCGAGCGGCCGAAGGCGCCACCGGGGCCAATCGTCACGACCGTCGACCAAACCGTGGCGTGGATCGAAGAGACGCTTTTCGCGAGGGCCTGATTCTGCTGCGGTGTTTATCGCGGCGGTCTAGGGTGAACACAGAGCGGCAACAGACCACCGAGTGAGGCCAAGATGCCCGAAGACCGTTCCGACCGGCTCGCCGTACTGATCGACGCCGACAACACCTCCTCGCAGATCGCCGACGGGCTCTTCGAGGAGATAGCCAAGATCGGTGAGGCCAGCGTGCGCCGCATCTACGGCGACTTCGCCGCCCAACGCATGAAAGGTTGGGCCGGCGTGCTGTCCAAACACGCAATCATTCCGCAGCAGCAATTCGCCTATGTGACGGGCAAAAACGCCTCCGACATCGCTCTCGTGATCGACGCCATGGACCTTCTGCACAGCGGCCGCTTCGACGGCTTCTGCCTCGTGTCCTCAGACAGCGACTTCACCCGCCTCGCCGCACGCATCCGCGAGCAGGGCACCGACGTCTATGGCTTCGGCCAACAGAAGACGCCGGAGAGCTTTCGCCAAGCCTGCCGCCGCTTCATCTACACGGAAAACCTCATGCCGAGCGCCCAAGCGACAGATGCGGATGCGCGCTTGGCGAAGCCACTGCAGCCGCCAAGCGCCGCCACGCCGATCCTGCGCAAGGTGATCGCCCAAGTGGACAGCGAGGACGGCTGGGCGCCGCTCTCGACACTCGGGCACCGCCTCGCCGACCTCGCGCCGGATTTCGATCCGCGCACCTATGGCTATAAGAAGTTGAGCGACCTCATTCGCAAGACCAACGCCTTCGATGTGGAGGAGGCAGAAGGAGGAGGCTTGCGCGCGCGCCTCAAGGCCGCTCAGCGACCGAAGGGGCGCGGCGGCGCCCGCAAATAGCGGCGCGAGACGCGCTCGTTCGCTTCTGTGGCAATTACCACTGCCCC
The DNA here is from genome assembly GCA_050728815.1 of Propylenella sp. GTDB lineage: Bacteria > Pseudomonadota > Alphaproteobacteria > Rhizobiales > Afifellaceae > DASWJZ01. Next base: position 40,225 of record JBOHKB010000276.1, on the reverse strand, counting down.
GACCGGCCGACTCCGGTATGCACCCGGACTAAGCGATCGCCCTTGCGGAGAGGCGATTGTAGCGACGATGCCGACCGGGATAGAGTGCGTCGGGGCGCCTCGCGGTTAGCGGAGGTGGGCTGGTGATCATTCGCGCAGTTGGGCTTTTGGCCCTTGCTATCTCGCTTCTTTTCACAGCGTCACAACAGGCGGACGCGCGCAGGATTGCGCTCGTCATCGGCAACGACGCCTACGCCGAGCTGCCGGCGCTTAGGAAGGCTGGTGCCGACGCAGCCGATTTCGCCGCGCTCCTCGACGAAAAGGGCTTCGACCAGGTCCTCCTCCGCCGCGATCTGACGGGCGTCGGCATCGACCTCGCCGTCAGCGAGTTCCTCGAAGCGATCGCGCCGGGCGACACCGCGGTCTTCTTCTACTCGGGGCACGGCTGGAGCGACGGCGGCCAGAATTTTTTGGTCGGCACGGATGTCCCGAAGACGGTCGGAGGGCTGGCGCTCTCCCGCCTTTCGGTGCCGCTGCAGAACGGCGCCAACGGCGTCATCGACGAGATGGCGCGCCGCGGCGCAGCCCTCAAAGTCGTGGTCGTGGACGCCTGCCGCGACAACCCCTTCGTGTCGAACGTCCCCGGACGGAACGTGGGGCTCGGGCGCGGGCTGACGCGGGTCGAGCCGCCGAATGGCACATTCGTCGTCTTCTCGGCCGGTGCGGGACAGGTAGCGCTCGACCGCCTTTCCGACGCGGATGCCGAGCGGAACAGCGTGTTCACGCGGACGTTCCTGCCGCTGCTCCGCGCCGACCAGCCGCTGCTCGACGCGGTCAAGACCACACAGGGGCGGGTCTATGAGCTTGCCCGTCTCGTGCATCACGAGCAGGAGCCGGCCTACTACGACCAGGTGCGCGGCGATGCCTGCCTGTCGCTCGCATGCCGGGAGAAGGAGCCGACCGCAGAGGAGGCGACTGCCAACGTCGCCCCGGCGGTTGATGAATCGACCAAGGTGTGGCTGGCCATTCAGGGTTCGACCAGTCCGGCGGACTACAAGACGTTCCTGGATAACTACCCGGAAAGCAGCTTAGCGCCGTTCGCGCGCAAGCGCCTAGCCTCGATCGAGCCCAGTTTCTGGGAGTCGGTCGCCACTTCGAAGCGCGAGGCGGACCTGCACAGCTACCTCGACTACTATCCTGACGGCGCGCACGCTGCCGAGGTGAGGGCACACATGGCGGCGTTGATGCAGACGCCTCAGGATACCTCCGCTCAGCCAGACGCGATTGGAGAAATTACTCCGGAACTCACCAGCGAAGAGCTGATCGTTGCGGTGCAGGAGGCGCTGAAACGGGTAGGATGCTATAGCGGTGCGGTCGACGGCGATTGGGGCCCGCGCAGCCAGCGGGCGCTAGAGGGTTTCCTGAAGCGCCGCAACGTCGTTGCCGCCGCAGAGCCGAGTTCTGAGGTTTTGGGCCACATCAAGGACATCGTCGAGCGCGTGTGCCCTCTAGAGGCGGAGCCCAAACGCAAAGCTGCCGTCGCGAGGCAATCGACGACGGAAGCCGCCACACAAACTCCATCGGAGGCGGCGCGCCCCGTCAAGCCAAAGCCGCAGAACCCGATGGGAGGAATAGAAAAGGGCAAGTTAATGCCGGGTACCTGCAGTTGGAGGGACGCCGGAGGTAGCGATCCGAGGATTCCGGTGTGCGGCGACTGATCGGCGCGGTCGCCTCCGTCGCCGCCGCGCTGCAACGCAGACGCTGTAGCAAATCCCACAGCTTCGTTGGCCGGTTGTTGCGATACCCCAACGGAAGTAGGATGCGGGACAATGGGCTCGCATTTTCAGCGGAAGGCGGACCGATGACCACTTCTCGCATATTTGGGTTTCTGGCGCTTGCGGCAGCAATGCTCTTCTCCGGCGCCGAGCAGGCCGAGGCGAGGCGGATTGCGCTCGTCATCGGCAACGACAGCTACCAGGAGCTTCCTGTCCTGCAAAAAGCCGGGACCGACGCGACGGATTTCGCCGCGGTGCTCGAGGAGAAGAACTTCGACGCCGTGCTTCTCCGCAAGAACCTGTCGCGCCTCGAAATGGACCTGGCGCTCAGCGATTTCCTGGAGACGATCGCGCCGGGCGACACCGCCGTCTTCTTCTATTCCGGCCACGGCTGGAGCGACGGCAGCCAGAATTTCCTCGTCGGCACCGACGTGCCCAAAACGGCAAGCGGGGCCGCGCTCAGCCGCCTCTCGATCGCGCTTCAGAACGGCGCGAACGGCATCATCGATTCGATGGACCAGCACGGCGCCACGCTGAAGATCGTCATCGTGGACGCCTGCCGCGACAACCCGTTCGTCTCGGCCATCGCCGGCCGGAGCATCGGCATCGGGCGCGGCCTCACGCGCGTCGAGCCGCCGAACGGCACGTTCGTCGTCTTCTCGGCCGGCGCCGGGCAGGTGGCGCTCGACCGCCTCTCGGACAACGACGCCGAGCGGAACAGTGTGTTCACGCGGACGTTCCTGCCGCTGGTCCGCTCCGACCTCCCGCTCCTCGACATCGTGAAGACCACGCAGGAGAAGGTTTACGAGCTGGCGCTGAAGGTCAGCCACGACCAGGAGCCGGCCTATTACGACCAGGTGCGCGGCGCGGCCTGCCTGTCGCTTTCCTGCCGGACGCCGGGGTCGCAGGCGCCCGCAACCACGTCCGCCCCGGAAGAGAAGCCGGCCGGGCCCGGCGTCGGCCTTTCCGTCGACGCCGAGACGAAATTCTGGATCGCCATCCAGAACTCGAACAACCCGGCGGAATACAAGGCGTTCTTGCAGGCGTTCCCCGACGGCAACCTGACGACGCTCGCCCGCATCCGCCTCGAATCGGTCGAACCCGCCTTCTGGCAGGCGATGTCGTCGTCAGGTCAGCGGGCGGACTTCGAGCGCTACCTCGAATTCTATCCGGAGGGCCGCCACGCCGAGGAAGCCAAGGCGCGTCTTGCCAACGTCGAGACGGCGGCGCTCCAGCCCTCACCGCCGCCAGGGGAAGTCCATGAAGAAGTTGTCGTCCCGGAGCAGGTCGCGATACTTCGGCCTCCCGCAGTCGACGAGGTCGCCGTCCCAGCGCTGTCGGGACGGGAGCTTTTCGTCGCGCTGCAGGAGGTGCTGAAGCGCGCCGGCTGCTATGCGAGCAGCATCGACGGCGACTGGGGGCCGCGCAGCCAGCGGGGCCTGGAAAATCTGCTGAAGCGCGCCAGTCTCGCGGCCGCGCCGGAGCCGAGCGCACAGACCTACGAAGTGATCAAAGCTGTGACCGAGCGCGTGTGCCCAATTGAAGTGGCGCCGGCGAAGCCCAAACGCACGACTGCGGCGCGCACGACGCAGCGCCGATCGAACACAGTGCAACAGCAGCAGCAGTTCCAAGAGGAAGAGCCACAGAGCGGCTTCCGCGCTCGGGTGGGGGTGAGCGGCGGCAACCCGCGCGCCGCGTGCGCCGGCATCCTTTCGCCGGCCGATCCGAACTTCGAATCGCCGAGCGTCTCGCGGAGCCGATTCAGCAGCTGCTAGAGCGCCTCTGCGCGTCCGCGAGGGCGGCGGGCGCGATGCGACTCGTCATCCACTCTGGCTTCGGAAAGTGTGGGCAGCAGCGCCATCCAGCACGCATTGGAGGAGCGTCCGGCCACGCTTAGGGGCTAAGTCATGCTGCAGGCCGGATCGCGGCGAAGGAGCTCAGCCGAAGCCAGGCGCGAAAGCGCTGACGGAGCACCTTGTCGCCCTCCACGATGACTCGCCCGTCAGCGACGGCACGGTCGAAGGGGAGGTCCCCGAGCCAGACGCGCGTCAGGCTCTCCACGTCGCTGGTGATCGTGAGGTCGATATCGAAGCCGGGGTCGGTCAGGCAAAGATCGACCGTCCCCTCCTCGTTGATGACCCAGAACAAACGCTTCTTCGGCAGACCGTCACTGAAGCGGAAGTGCAGTACCCATCGGCCGGGCGGGAAGCGCGCTGGATCGACCGTTCGCTGCAAATCCCACATTAGCAGGCTCACGTCGAGATCGTCCGAGCCGAACCTGCTCGGCGCCCACTTCTGACCCCAGACCCCGATCAATTCGACGATGGGCCTGAGTTCTTCGCCGGCGGCAGTCAGCTGGTACTCAGCGCCGCGCTTGCCCTTCACGCGCCGGATCACGCCGGCGGAAGTCAGGTCCTCCAGGCGCTTGGACAGCAGCGACGGCGAAATCAGCGGTACGCCGCGGCGGATGTCGTTGAAGCGCTTTCCGCCCGAGACGAGCTCCCGCACGATGATGAGAGTCCAGCGCTCGGCCAACAGCTCGCACGCCTTCGCGACCGGGCAAAACTGACCATATCCGCGCATACCGGAATGTCACGCAAAGCGGCCCGACATACAAGGCGAATGGCTACGATCGGCTCGGGGCATCGCCATGGTTTGCCGCCTACATAAGGCGGAGTGCCGGCGAAGGCTCGATCGCTGAGATGTGCTGCCTACCCGCTACAGATTCTGAACTTGCGCCGCGCGGTCATGCCGACCAGCATCCACGCTCGGATGATCCTTTCCCAGGAGCGTAGCTATGCAACACGCAGCAGGAAATAGGGCGGCGACCGCAGCCGCACCAGATCTGCACGAGCGTATTCGCGGTACGGTGCACAACCCGGGCGAACCCGCGTACGAGGAAGCGTGCCGCATATGGAATGCAATGATTGAGCGCCGGCCCGTCGTGGTGGTGCGGCCTGCAGGGCCGCAGGATGTGGCGGAGACCATTCGCTTCGCCAAGGAGAACGGGCTGCCGCTCGCCGTGCGGGGCGGCGGCCACAACGTTGCGGGCGCAGCGCTCGCCGATCGGGGCGTCACCATCGATATGAGCCAGAAGCGCGGCGTCAGCGTCGATCCCGACCGGCTGCTTGTGCGCGTGGAGCCGGGCGCGACCTGGAAGGAGGTTGATGCGGCGACGCAGCCGCACGGCCTTGTCGTGCCGAGCGGCATCATCTCGGCTACGGGCGTGGCCGGCTTCACACTCGGCGCCGGCTTCGGCTGGACTTCAAGGAAGCTCGGCTTTGCGGCGGACAATCTCGTCTCCGCCGAGGTCGTCACTGCCGATGCAAAGATACGCCGCGCGAGCATCGCGGAGGAGCCAGACCTTTTCTGGGCGCTGAGGGGCGGCAGCGGCAATTTCGGGGTCGTTACCGAATTCGAGTTCCGCGCGCACAGGCACGGGCCGGAGGTTGCGGCCGGAATCGTCATCCATCCCTTCGAACGCGCCCGCGACCTGATCCGCCTTTACCGCGAGGTGACGGCCGAAGCGCCCGACGAGCTGACCTGCCTGCTCATCCTGCGCAAGGCGCTGCCAGCGCCGAATATCCCGGCGGAACATCACGGCAAGCTGATAGCCGCGATCATGGCGCACTGGACCGGCGATCCCGCCGACGGAGTGGCGGCGATGCAGCCGCTCAAAGCGTTCGGTGACCCGATCGTGGACAATATCGGGCCGAAGCCGTTCACTGCATTCCAGACCGCGCTCGACGGCGGGCAGCCCTTCGGCCGCCGCTACTACTGGAAGTCCGCAGAGGTCGACGCCGTCTCGGATGGACTGATCGAGGCGCTGGAAGAGAACGCCGCCCGCATCATCTCACCTTTTTCCGCCATTCTCATGATGCACATGGGTGGAGCGCCGTCACGCGTCCCGCCGGAGGCGACGGCCGTGGGCATCCGCGCAGCTCGGTTCGGCGTGGTTACGCAGGGCGCATGGGAGAAGCCGGAGGACGATGCGCGTGAGATCGCGTGGGTCCGGGGGGCTTATGCGGCGACGCGCGCCTTTGGCTCGGAGCGCGCCTACGTCAACTTTCTGACCGACGATGAGACACGCACCCGGATCGACGAGGCGTATGGACAAGAGCTGTTCGAGCGCCTCCGCCGCATCAAGGGGAAATACGACCCAGGCAACCTCTTCAGCGGAAACTTGAACATCCCCCCGGCCTAGCGCCTCCGCAGGGCGGCAGTACTCGGGAACCCCTGGGGGAAAAGCAGTCAGCCTTCCGGCGCGGAGCTCGGCCGCTTTTCGCGCGCTCCGGAGGTGACCCTGACTGACCTCAGGAGTTGACCTGAAGCGGACTCTCGCCAGCCACTGCGCAACATGGCTGCGAGTTCGCGGCCTAGTTGGCTGCGGGATTGGCGAGCATCCGCTGCCGCATGAGCGATCGCACGGCGCGGGGCCAGGAATCGTTCGAGCCCATGCGGAGATTGGTGAAGTCGTTGGAGAGAACCTGTCCGGTCTCGGCATCGGAGACGCGGATCGCCAGCGTGTACTCAGCGCGGCTGATCCTGTTCACGACGCCGATCATCGCCTGCTCCGCGCCGAGCTTCTGAGCGGCAGGAGCCTCGCAACCGTCGCAGTTCCGTATGCCCCGCGGCGCCTCCCCCTGGATGCCCGCGTCCTCCGTTTCGACAAGGCTGTAGCGCCCGGACTCGACGAGCAGGCGCTCGGCCATCTCCGTCGCCTCGGCCAGATAGCGCGTGTCGTGCGCATCCTGCGCGATGATCCCGCCGCCGGGGCTCGAATCCTGCAGCTCGAAATCGAACACGGCGATCTTCACAACAGGTTGCCCCGCCGCATTCTGCGCCGCAGCCTGCGAGACGACGGAACCGAGCAGGGCGAGGAGCACACATCCCGACCGGAGGAGAGTCTTCTGCTGCACCATTGACCGCCCTTTCCATCCGAATGCGAGCGCGGTCGTTATACACGGCGTGGAGGCGGAAGTCCTCTGGCTTGCGCTACCACGCCGGTCAACCCCGCCGAAGGCTCGCGCAGCTAAGCGGAGCCTGCCCTCGGGCTTGACCCGAGGGACGTCAACCGGCCCTACGGCGTCGCCTTCTCCGCGCGCCCACCGCCCGCGCTTACTCTGGCGAAAGGCTAAATCGGCGAGCGGCGCGACCCGGAGACGGGGCTGCTCTATCTCAACGCCCCTACGCCGAGAACGACCCGATCAACAAGAGCGACCCGAGTGGACATCTCGTTCTCGTGGTGCCCCTCCTCGCCTCCATTCTCTGTGCGGGTGGAGGATGTGAAACTGCCGCCCTTGGATCGCGGAGTGCGCTGACCGCCATCATAGTGGGTCAGCATGCGATGGATATGGCGAAGCACAAGAACAGGGAGTCTGGATGCGGCGCGAACGATGGATCCAGCATATCGGCTCGGGATGACTTCCCCTTCGACATATGGACGCGAGCGCCGGTGGGACCATCAAACGTGCACTGGGGTCAACGCAGGCCGTGATCGATGTCTATGGTCCCATCTTCGGATCGAAGTTGCGGAGCGCTGTCTGATCGCAATGGACGACAAGCATCTCCTGCCCGGCTGGCCGGTACCTTCTTATGATTATGCCGACAAACATCCCATTCCTTTCCCAACACATTTCGCCGAACAACAATTCCCGTCTTTTTTTCCGCACGCCCCCGCGGTTGTTGAGGCCTTCTTCTGCAACGTGCTAGCGTACTCCTCAGCCCTGGGGGAGTCGATGCAAACCGAGCTAAAGGGAACCTACAGAAGCGGTTTCGAACTGACGGAGAAAGACCTCAGACGAGTGTTGGACTTGGCAACTGACAAGATGCGCCAGAGTCCAGACCGCAATGTCAAGAGGCGGATCACATACAAACTCGCAAACGGCGCGATAATTGAAACCGACAGCGTCGATGATCTCTTCGGCGAAGAGAACTCCGGCCGCAAGAGAATTACGAGTCTCGCCTGCGAAGTTTCGTCCGAGTCAGGAATGAAAGCGGACGTTAGGTTTATCGATATCATCGAGGACAAAGAAGAAAGGAATTCGATCACATACAGACTACAGGGAGAGAACCGCGATCCGCTTTTTGTGCTATCATCCGAGTTGGAAGAAAGAATTGGCTCTATAAAGCGGAGGTACCTGTTGCCAGAGAGTGTGCCCTATGTTCAGATCATCTTCTTTCTTTCCGTGTTAGCCGCGATGGTAGGGATGTTTTGGGTAATGTTCTCTGACATCGGTTTCGCGATAAGGTCGTCAGCGGAGACTACTGCGAGAGCGCGAGGCGTTATTGAAAGATATCAAGGTGGGCAGTTCTCGCAGGACCTAGAGGGCCTCTTTGAGTTTGTCGTCAGTATCGAGAACGCAAAACTGGCCCCGGATGTAGAGAGACAGATGCGGCTTGCGCAGGCGTGGGGGCTGATCGGGGGCAGCATAGGCATCGGGCTAGGAGTGTTTACCGCTGGCATTGTTAGCTTAATCTTACTGCGAAGACTGCACTATCCATTCAACTTTGTTTGGGGCGACCAGTTAGCGGTCGTGGAGCGACGCCGGCGGACAAAGAACTTCATACTTGTGGGGATCGGCGTCGCGCTGGTCGTGGGGACGATTAGCAGCTATCTAGCTGGACTGTTGCCGAGGCTATGAGTTTCCGCTTCGATCCTCCGTTGGGCCGGACGGACGAAGTCGCGTCGGCTTCCGCCTTTTGCGAGACCTCCGGAAGCACAGGTCACGCCTTGTTAGAGAAACTGGCACATTTCGTTCCTGACGCGATCTCCCTCCCTCCCTGTGTCAGGGGGCGGGCACATCCCCAAAACATCACGCGCCGGGTATGCGAGCGGGGAGGCTGTTATGACGAGAGCCGCCCCTTCAATCGCCGAAGAAAGAGCCGCAGAACCACAAGGACGAGATGCAGTCGGAAAGTGCAATCCTCATTCTCGGACATACCAGGATGTGCTCCTGGATGAAGCCGCTTGAACACACCATTTACGAAGTTCTTCCCGTCAGTGCTCCATTCCCCCAACTCCTCAATGAAGAACGGTGGCTTTAGAGTCGCGAGTAACTGGCGGCGTTCATTGCTCGTCCTGGCTGCGCTCGCCCGGCCTGGATCAAGCTTCATCGCTGCTTCGTCGAAGACGTTTTCGAGCACCTTGCGCAGCTCTCCGTTCGCCGGTTCCCACTTGCCAGCGCTGTGGAGGTCAATGGCATTGTCGAGGTGGCCGAGGGCGACGGCGAGCCCGAGTTGCTGCGAGAGAACGTGAACTTCGTCGTCTGCGGCTGGGATGTCGGCAATCTCCGGCATCATCCGTCGCAGTTCGCCGTTGTCGTCGATGAGGAAACTGTCGCGTGCCAATGCCTGCGTGAATTTCTCGTCCCGGCGCGCGGACCACAGTTTCGCCGCTCTTCCTACCAGGACATCCCACATGAGCTTCCCGTCAGGCGCACGAGCGGAACGATTGGCGAGCAGGTATTCCTTTAGCAGCTGCCACTTTTCGGATAGATAGCCCGCGGTTTTCGCCGTCGGTACGTTACCCTCTGCACCAAGTTCTAAAATGAAACTACCAAACGCGGCATGCGTATCCATCGAGCGGTCCAGTAGATCGCAAGCGGCCAATAGCGTAATGCGCGTAAATTGTGGCTTGTCCGACATCGCACCAATTGTTTCTAGCGAGGGAGCAATTACAGACTAATACGTCTAATGCGGGAGGCGGGGAAGGCAATGTCTAAGATCGACTATCACTACGAAACCATCGGCCGCGTTCTGTCCTATCTCGTCAACCAGGGCCTGCATCTGAGGACATCCGTGAACGCCCTCTCGTCCTCGTTTCCGGGCGTGAGGATTTCCATTGCGTCTCCCGTCTGGAGATTGACGCCCCGCGGTGCAGCTCACCTCGAAAGGCATCGCAGTCATCCAAGCCAACCCTGGTGACGTAGAAATCGGCGAGAGCATCGAGAAGACAGTGACGGAAGCGAAGCCGGGAGACCTGGACGCATCCGTTTACACAAAGATCGGATCGTTCGTCGGAGGGCTGCTCGGCGGCTTCACCAAATCGATTGGGAGCTGACAGAAAGCCAAAGGGGGGCACGATGATGCGCGTCATCCGAACGGAGATGTACTTCGAACCTAGCAAAGCTACTACTGCCGGCCGCTTGGCGCTGAAAAAGCGCTTGTTGTGGCCGGTGATGGCGTATTTCAGTATTGACATGCACTCACTGAACCCAGGCGTCGGCATCGCCTGGTTTAATTTAGGAAAGGACGCTACCGCCGCGGTCGAGGGACTGACGGCCCAGCGAGCCGTGAAAATCATCCACGAGCTTGGTCCCGACGATAAAGAAGCAGCGGTCCAACTGTTCCTGCAAACGGTCATAGCCGGTGGCACTATTCGCGACTGGCAGCTCAGCCGGCAGTGGAACTCCGCAAACCGCGACCTTGCCGCTTACGTGATGCGACAGGAGGTTGTTCTCGAAGAGTCGCCACCCTTCGCGGTGCCACTCGAGCTCCTGGTGAAGCAGAGCGCGAAGATCGCAATTGGTACAATCATTGGTGTAGGTGCTGCCGGCGGCAACTATCCGCTCATGTTTATCACCGTCCCTGTGGGCATCATCGTGATTGGTTCTGCAATTGGCATTTCGAAGGGATTGGAGAATGGACTGAACAGATCGATTGAGCGCATCGTGAGAAGAAGGTTGCGGTGAAGCCACCAACCCCGCCCCAAACGTCCCGGAAAACCTCGTATCGGCGAGCGGCGCGACCCAGAGACGGGGCTGCTCTACCTGAACGCCCGCAATCATGATCCCGTGCTCGGGCGCTTCCTCTCGCCCGACGACTGGGACCCGGACGCAGGAAGGGTGTCGGCACCAACCGCTACGCGCACCCGCGGCGCAGCTCCCTTTTCGAGGAGGGGCTGCTCATTGCCGGGATTCCAACGATCTCATGCCGCCCCGTGCAATGACCCTGTATCCTGTCGCGATGCGGGAGCGCGACCGGCAACCGAAGTGGCGGGGTGTCCCGCTGCGCTCTGGCGCCTGTCCTGCGCGAGCCATACGTCGATGAAATTCCACAGCCAGGCGCGAATCGGCGGATCGTAGCGGAACCAGCCCGCCATGTGCTCGGGCCGCGATTGCGCCATCGGCAGCGCAAACCGATGCGCCCCCCGCACCGTCCAGCGGCAAGCCATGGCGTAGGTAAGCTCGCTGTGGAACTGGATGCCGAAGGCGGCGCCGTCCGCGGAAAATGCCTGGTTCTCGAAAATATCGCCGCGCGCGAGAAGCACGGCGCCGTTCGGCAGGTCGAAACCCTCGCGGTGCCACTGATAGACCATGCCCGGCCAATGCATGAGCTGCCGCCCCTGGTCGGTGGCGTGCAGCTTGTAGAAACCGACCTCGGCGCAGCCGTGGCAATGGCTGGAGACCGTTCCCCCAAGATGCTTCACCAGCATCTGCGCGCCGAGGCAGATGCCGAGGAACGGCGCGCCCTCCTTCAGCGACACGCCGATCCACTCGGTCTCGCGCTGGATGAAGTCATCGGAATCGTTGGCGCTCATCGGGCCGCCGAAGATGATCGAGCCCGCGTGTTCCTCCATCGTTTCCGGCAGCGGATCGCCGAAGCGCGGCTTGCGGATGTCGAGGTCGAAGCCCTTGGCCTTGAGCATATGCCCAAGCTTGCCGGGGCTCGAAGCCTCCTGATGCAGCACGATCAGGATTCTGGGCGGGGCGGCGGGCTTCTGCATGCTTGGGAATGATGGCGGCGAATCCGTTGCCGCGCAACTAACGAATCAGCCGGATTCCGGCGAATCGGCGCGTTTATTTTCCGCCACTGCGAGCTTGCTGGCAATTCGGTCGCGGCGGCTGACGCCCATCAGCTCCGCCACCCGCCACACGAGGTTCTCCTCGAATTCGTGGCTCTTGCCGTCGGCGTATACGATCTCCCACAGATGCTCGACCGCGGCGATCCGTTCGTCCTCGCTCAGCTGCCGTTTGAGCACGCTGGTGAAGCGGTAGAGGTCGACGGCCTCGCGCTCCAAGGCCGTGGCGTCGGCGATCAGCGTGTCGAGGTCGGTGTCGGAAAGCGTGAAGTTGCGGATGAGCACTCCGCGGAGCGTCTCGCGCTCCGTCTCGCTGACCACGCCGTCGACCGCCGTGCAGTGGACAAGGAGCGCCGCCAGCGCCAGGCGCGTATCGTCGGCGCCGAGATGGCGCTCCTCCTCGGCGCTGAGCCGGCGAACGAAATCTCGCAGGGCGTCGAGCATCCGCTCCTCCTGGGCGCTCACTTAGGGCGAAACGGCGCGGAAATCACCCGCCTGCCTTGATGCTGTCCAAAGTTTCATGGAGTGGCGGGCGCGAACCATCCGCACTAGAACCCGCCGATGACGGACCTGGCCCATGTGCGCGCCAGGACGCGACGCGCGTGGCTCGGCGAATGCGGGGCCACGCTCACGCTCTCCTGGCCGATCATCCTGACCAACCTCGCGCAGATGGCGCTCAACACGACCGACGTCGTGATGATGGGCCGGCTCGGGCCGGATGCGCTCGCCGCGGGCGCGCTCGGCTTCAACCTCTATTTTCCGCTCTGCATCTTCGGGATCGGCGTGATTTCGGCGGTTGCGCCGATGGTCGCCCGCGAGGTTGGGGCGCGCGCCTCCTCGGTACGCGACGTGCGGCGCACCGTGCGCCAGGGTTTTTGGGCCGCGGCGGCGACTTCGGCACCGGTATGGGCGATCCTCTGGTTCGCCGAGCCGATCCTCGTCGCGATGGGGCAGGAGCCTGCGCTCGCGGCAGGCGCGCAGAGCTACATGCGCGGCCTGCAATGGGCATACCTGCCGTTCCTGTTCTATCTCGTGCTCCGCTCGTTCGTCACCGCGCTCGAGCGCCCTCTCTGGGCGCTCCTGATCGTCGGCGCGGCCGTCCCCCTCAACGCCTTCGCCGTCTGGTGCCTGATGTTCGGCCGGCTCGGCTTCCCGCGCCTGGAACTGTTCGGCGCAGGGCTTGCGACGGCAATCGTGAGCGCATTGATGTTCGTAGGGCTCGCATTGCTCGCGCTCCGCGATCGAAGGTTCCGGCGCTACCATCTCTTCGGCCGCTTCTGGCGGGCGGACTGGCGGCGCTTTCGGGAGCTGTGGCGGCTCGGGCTGCCGATCGCCGCGACGCTCGTCTTCGAGGTGTCGATCTTCAATGCCGCGGTCTTCCTGATGGGGCTGGTCGGCCCGACCGCTCTCGCCGCGCACGCGATCGCAATCCAGATCGCCTCGCTCGCCTTCATGGTGCCGCTCGGCTTCAGCCAGGCGGTGACGGTGCGAGTCGGGCGCGCCTTCGGCGCCGGCGACCCGGACGGAATCCGCCGCGCTGGATGGACCGCCTATGCGATGGGTGTAGGGTTCATGACGCTGACCGCCTGCCTGATGCTGTTCCAGCCGCATCTGCTGATTGGCGCCTTCCTCGATCTCAGCCGGCCGGAAAACGCGCCGGTGGTGAGGCTCGCTGTTACGTTCCTGATGTTTGCCGCGCTGTTCCAGATCGTCGACGGGGCTCAGGCGGTCGGCGCAGGTATGCTCCGCGGCCTGCACGATACGCGCGTGCCGATGTTCTTCGCGGCGTTCGGCTATTGGGGCGTCGGCCTGCCCCTCGGCGTCGTCCTCGGCTTCCCGGGCGGACTCGCCGGCTCCGGCATCTGGATCGGTCTTGCAGCCGGGCTCGCCTCCGTCGCCGTGTTGATGACGGCGCGCTGGATGATGCGCGAGCGGCTCGGCCTTGTCGCACCGGGCGCGGCGCGCGCCGCACTCCGGCCAGCGTCCCGAACCGCCCAGCGCTACGAGCCCGCCGCTGCGCCGCCCGGCGAATAGCGTGTGACAAGCCGCGCCCCGCCGCCGCATAATGCGAATCGCCTCTTGTCGGAGGCGGGGCATGGTCGGGGCGGAGAATTCTTCACCGAAGGAGCCGGTCGGCAGCGTCGCGGCGCAGCCGGCGCGGCTGTGGCAATGGGAGCCGGCCGGCGAGCGCCTGCTTGCGGTCGTCGGCATTCTCGCGTTCCTCGCAGGCAGCCTGCCCAACCTTTCGCGTGCCTATGAGGCCGCGCTCACCGTTCTCTGCCTCGCCGTCGCCCTCCTCTTTGCCGCCTTGTATGTCCTCCGGCTCGTGAAGTCGCCTGCCCGGCTCGGCTGGGCGCTGAGCACACCCGGTATCATCGATCTCCTTGCCGCGGCGCCCGTCCCTCTCGCGCTTTTGCTCGGCGCACCGTCGGGGAGCGCGCGCCTGCTCGGCGTGTTCTGGGCACTGAAGCTCATCCGCATGAACCCCGCATTCACGCTCTTCGCGCGAGTCCTGCGCAACGAGCGGCAGCCACTCGTGAGCGTCACGACCGTCTTCGCGGTCGTGATCCTGTTCGCCGCGACGATCATCTTTGTGCTTGAGCAGCCTGGGCAGCCTGGCGTGTACGACAGCGTGCCCTCGGCGCTCTGGTGGGCCGTCACCACGGTCACCACGACCGGCTACGGCGACAAGGTGCCGATCACTTTCGCCGGGCGCGTTCTTGCCGGCGCGGTGATGGTTTCGGGCATCGGCCTTTTCGCGCTCTGGGCCGGCATCCTGGCGAGCGGCTTTGCGCAGGAGCTCCGACGCCGCGAATTCCTCGAGAGCTGGGACCTCGTCGTGCAGCTGCCGCTGTTCCGCAGTCTCGGCGCGCCGGCGCTTTCGGAGATCGCGCACCTGCTCAAGGTGCAGAACGCCCCTGCCGACTCCGCCATCGTGCGCCAGGGGCAGCCCGCCGACAGCATGTATTTCATCGCCGAGGGCGAGGTCGAAGTGCGCCGCGGCGCTGAGGGCATCCGCCTCGCCGCCGGGCAGTTCTTCGGCGAGACGGCGCTGATCACCGGGGGGACGCGCAACGCCTCCGTCGTTGCGGTCACGCCGGCGCGGCTGTTGAGGCTCGACGTCACCGATTTCCGCGGCCTCGCCGCCCGCCAGCCGGAGCTGCTGCGGGTCATCGAGGCGGAGAACGCCCGCCGCCAGGGCTCCGGCTGATTCCGCTCAGGTTGCAACGAGTGACCGGCACGGCACTTGCATTGCCTACGCAGAACGCCTCACAAATCCCTCCACCTGTGACCTTTGGGCGACCCGCGGTGGCGAATTTTTTACCATCCTGCGCCCAAGCTTGAGACCGCCCCGGTACTATTCGCTCCCACCATGGAAAAAAGCATAGGCAGCGCACACGCATCCGCGTCCGACGATCCCCCCGCCGTCGGCCGCCCGGCGCTGCGCGAAGAGGATGTCGAGGCAGCCCGCCAGGCGATCCTCGCCAAGCTTACGCTCGACACTGGCAAGGTGCCGACCGGCGCCAGCGACCGCGACTGGTTCGTCGCCGCGGCGCTCACGGCGCGCGACCGCATCGTCCACCATTGGGCGGAATCGAAGAAGCGCGCGCGCACCGAGAACCGCAAGCGCGTCTACTACTTGTCGCTGGAGTTCCTGATCGGGCGGCTGCTCGGCGAAGTCCTGAACAACCTGCAGCTTACCGAGCCGTTTCACGCCGCTCTTGGCGACCTCGGTGTCAACATCGACCACATGTTCTCGTCCGAGCCGGATGCCGCTCTCGGCAATGGCGGCCTTGGGCGACTTGCGGCCTGCTTCATGGAGAGCATGGCGACGCTCCGCATCCCGGCCGTCGGCTACGGCATACGCTACGACCACGGGCTTTTCCGGCAGGTGATCCACGATGGAATGCAGAAGGAATATCCGGAGACCTGGCTTTCCTTCGGCAATCCCTGGGAGTTCGAACGGCCGGAGATCGTCTACGACATCGGCTTCGCCGGCCACGTGGAGACGACGAAGCTCTCGGGTGGCGGCTCGCGCGCGGTCTGGTTCCCGGGCGAGACGGTCGAGGCGGTTGCCTTCGACACGCCGGTCGTGGGCTGGAGGGGACAGCGCGTAAATCCGCTCCGACTGTGGTCGGCGCGCGCCGTCGATCCGCTCCGGCTCGACGCGTTCAACGCCGGCGAGCACGTTGCCGCGCTGACGGAGCAGACGCGCGCGGAGGCGATCTCGAAGGTCCTCTACCCGGGCGACGAAACCCCGGCCGGACAGGAACTCCGGCTCCGGCAGGAATACTTCTTCGTCTCCGCGTCGCTGCAAAATCTGATCGGCCGCCACCGCCGCATTTTTGGCGACATCCGTTCGCTCCCCGATCGGGCCGCGATCCAGCTGAACGACACGCATCCGGCGATCGCCGTGGCGGAGCTGATGCGCATCCTGGTCGACGTGCTCGGCATCGAATGGGAGGAGGCCTGGGAGATCACGGTCAGGACCCTCTCCTACACCAACCACACGCTGCTTCCGGAAGCGTTGGAGAGCTGGCCGGTGCCGCTCTTCGAACGCATGCTGCCGCGGCACGTGCAGATCATCTTCCAGATCAACGCGCGGCACCTGGAGGCGGCGGTAAAGCACGGCGCCAGCGAAGACGACCTCCGCTCCCTGTCGCTGATCGACGAGACCAACGGCCGCCGCGTGCGCATGGGCCATCTCGCCTTCATCGGCTCGCACCACGTCAACGGCGTGTCGGCGCTGCACACCGAGCTGATGCGCCACACCGTCTTCAAGGACCTGCACAAGCTCCATCCCGGGCGCATCGTCAACAAGACCAACGGCGTCACCTTCCGCCGCTGGCTGCATCGGGTTAATCCGCGGCTCACCGCGCTCATCGCCGAACTCTGCGGCGCCGACATCCGCGACGATCCGGAAGGGATCAGGAAGTTCGCCGACTACGCCGACGATCCCGGCGTGCAGAAGGAGCTTGCCGATATTCGCCTTGCGAAGAAGGCGGTGCTCGCGCGGCGGATCGCGCACACGCTGAACGTCAGCGTCAACGCGGGCGCGCTGTTCGATGTGCAGATCAAGCGCATCCACGAATACAAGCGCCAGCTTCTCAACCTTCTGGAGACGATCGCGCTCTACCACGCGATCCGCGCCAACCCTGGCGGCGACTGGACGCCGCGCGTGAAGATTTTCGGCGGCAAGGCGGCGGCGACCTATCGGCAGGCGAAGCTCATCATCCGGCTCGCCAACGACGTCGCCAACGTCATCAACAACGACGAGAGCATCCGCGATCTGCTCAAGGTCGCCTTCCTGCCGAACTACAATGTGAGCCTCGCCGAGACGATCATTCCGGCCTCCGATCTTTCCGAGCAGATCTCGACCGCCGGCATGGAAGCCTCCGGCACCGGCAACATGAAGCTCGCGCTGAACGGCGCGCTCACCATCGGCACGCTCGATGGCGCGAACGTCGAGATCCGCGAGCATGTCGGCGCCGAGAACATCTTCATCTTCGGACTGAGGGCGGAGGAAGTACGCAAGCGCCTTCAGAACGGCCACGACGCGAAAGCCGCAATCGAGGCCTCGCCGGCGCTGAAGGAGACGCTCGGTGCGATTGCCTCGGGCGCGTTCTCCCCGGGGGAGCCGGATCGCTACGCTCCGATCGTCGATGCTCTCAGCGGAAACGACCGGTTCATGCTGACCGCCGATTTCGACTCCTACTATGAGACGCAGCGGCGCCTCGACGCGCTGTGGCGCGAGCCGCGCGCCTGGTGGGCGACGAGCATCCGCAACATCGCCAACATGGCCTGGTTCTCCTCCGACCGCTCGATCCGCGAATACGCGGAAGAAATCTGGAACACGCCCGTTCCGCCGCCCGACGACGACTGAATCGGCACTTCGCCGGGCGCCGCAAACCCTCCGCGCTTGAACCTTTCTGTCCGACATGGTTGGAACGGAAGGGAAACCGCGGGGCGTGGCCGCCGTTGGGGTGTTGGACAGCGGGTGATTGCGCGTGAGCGTCGGGCTTGTCGGCGTCGCCGTACTGGCGATCTGGCTCTACCTTCTCGTCGGGCGCGGCTTGTTTTGGCTCGCCGCCGAGCGGGACGATAGCCTTGCCGCTACCGGAGAAAAGGCGCCCGCCTTGGCCGGCGAGTGGCCTGCAGTCGTTGCGATTGTCCCCGCCCGCAACGAGGCGGACGTCATCGCCAAAGGCATCGGCCTCCTGCTCCGTCAGACTTATCCGGGCCCCCGCTTCTCCGTCGTCCTCGTCGACGACCAGAGTTCTGATGGAACCGCCGACGCTGCCAGAAGCGCTGCCCGCGAAGCACCCGCCGCGGATCGGCTAACCGTCCTCGAAGGCTCCGATCCGCCGCCCGGCTGGACGGGAAAGCTCTGGGCGATGGAGCAGGGCTTTCGCCACGTCGCGAGCCGTCATGCGCCGCCGGACTACGTCCTCTTCACCGACGCCGACATCGCTTACGAGGCTTTCGATGCGGTCGCGCGACTCGTTGCAGGCGCCGAGGCGCGCGGTACGGTGCTAACCTCGCTTATGGTGAAGCTCCGCTGCACGAGCCTTGCGGAGCGGCTCCTCGTCCCGGCGTTCATCTTCTTCTTCGCCAAGCTCTATCCGTTCGCGTGGGTAAACGATCCTCGCCGCGCCACCGCCGCCGCCGCGGGGGGCTGCATGCTCGTCCGCCGCGATGCTCTCGCCGCCGCCGGCGGGCTGAAGGCGATCCGCGGATCGCTGATCGACGATTGCGCTTTGGCGGCGCTGTTGAAGCGACAGGGTCCGATCTGGCTCGGCCTTACCCAGCGTGTCGTCAGCCTCCGGCCCTATCCGCGCTTCCACGACATCCGCCGTATGGTGGTGCGCTCCGCCTATGCCGAGTTGCGCTATTCTCCGCTGAGGCTTGCAGGTACCCTCGCCGGCATGGCCCTCACCTATCTCGCTCCACCGCTGCTCACGATCTTCGCCGAAGGCCCGGCGCGCGCGCTAGGCGCCGCGGCGTGGATCATGATGGCGCTCGCCTTCGTGCCGACGCTCCGCTTCTACGGCCGCTCGCCGCTGTGGGGTGTTCTCCTCCCGATGATCGCTGCGATCTACACGGCGTTCACGCTCGAATCCGCTATCCAGCACTGGCGCGGCCGCGGCGGCGCATGGAAGGGCCGCTTCCAGGCCGACGCGTCCGACGGCAAGATTGTCGACGCATGATCACCGCGACCGAAGCCCGCTCCGGAAAATCGCGCCGCGACGAGAACTTTCCTGTCGCGTCATGGCTGGTTGCTCCGCGCCATCGTGGGCCCATCCTCGCCTTCTACCGCTTCGTGCGCGCCGCCGACGACATCGCCGACCATCCCGGCCTCGAGCCGAACGAAAAGCTCGCGATGCTGAACGCGCTCGACGCCGCGGTCACAGGTCGCGGTCCTCCCGACCCGGAGGCTGAGCCGCTCAAGGCCGCGCTTTCCGAGCGCGGCATGGCGCCCCGACATGCGCTCGACTTGCTCGATGCTTTCCGCATGGATGCGAAGAAGAAGCGCTACGCCGACTGGTCGGAACTTATGCACTATTGCAGCCTCTCGGCCATGCCGGTCGGCCGCTTCGTGCTCGACGTGCACGGAGAGTCTCCGCAGATTACCTGGCGGACGTCGGATTTCATCTGCGCCGCTTTGCAGGTCATCAACCATCTGCAGGACTGCGCGCTCGACTACCGCAATCTCGACCGGGTCTACCTGCCGCTCGACACCTTGGAGCGCTACGGCGCGCGCGTAGAGGACCTCGCGGCGGACGCGGCGACGCCGGCGCTCAGGAAGGCGATCGCCAGCCTAGCCGAACACTCGCTCGCCCTCCTCCGCGACGGCAGCGCGCTCCCCGACCTCATCTCGGATACGCGGCTGGCGATGGAGATTTCCGCCATCCATCGGCTGGCGGTCGCGCTCGCAGGCGGACTCCGCCATCTCGATCCGCTCAGCCAGAAGGTGCATCACGGCAAGGCCGGCTTCCTGGTGATCGCGCTCGCCGCGGCGGCCGGCACGCTCATCCGCCGTCCCTTCCACCGGCGGAGCTTTTCTTCGCCGGTCGCCGGCACGCGGGGCCGCTGATGGCGGCGGTGGCGCATGAGGCCGCGGCAACGTCGCCGGGCCGGCCGACGCCCGCGCTCCCCGCCGCTGGCAGCTCCTTCTACACGGCGATGCGCATTCTCCCCGCGGAAGAGCGCGAGGCCATGTACGCGATCTACGCCTTCTGCCGCGCCGTCGACGACATCGCCGACGATGAAGGGCCGCGCGAGCCGCGCCGCGCCGCGCTCGACGCCTGGCGCGATGACATCGACCTCTTGTTCAAAGGCACTGTCCGCCCAGCCACCGCCGACCTCGCGCAGCCGACGCGGCGCTTCCGGCTCCGACGCGAGGATTTTCACGCCGTGATCGACGGCATGGCGATGGACCTCGAGGCTGATCTCTTCGCGCCCGATTGGGATACGCTCGACGTCTACTGCGACCGCGTGGCGAGCGCCGTCGGGCGCCTGTCAGTGCGCATCTTCGGGCTCGAGCCCGAGCCGGGCGACGCGCTCGCGCATCATCTCGGGCGCGCTTTGCAACTCACCAACATCCTGCGTGACCTCGACGAGGACGCCGAACGCGGCCGGCTCTACCTGCCGCGTGAAGCGCTTGTCCGCGCCGGGATCGCGATCGACGGTCGTTCGGCCGGGGATATCCTGAGCAGGCCGGCGATCGGCGTGGTCTGCGAAGAAATCGCCGCGCGCGCCGCCGATCACTTCGCCCATGCGAACCGCATCATGGCCCAGGTGCCGCGCCGTGCGGTGCGCGCCCCGCGCCTCATGGAAGCGGCATACCGCCAGATCCTCGCCCGGCTCCGAGCGCGCGGCTGGATGCCGCCGCGCGCGCCCGTGAAGGTCAGCAAGCTGCGGCTGCTCGGCGCTGTGGTCCGTCACGGGGTGTGGTGATGGCCGGCGTCGTTCATGTCGTCGGCGCGGGCCTCTCCGGCCTCTCCGCCGCGGTCGAGCTGGCCGATCAGGGCCGCCGTGTGATCGTGCACGAAGCGGCGAAATTCGCGGGCGGGCGCTGCCGCTCCTATCACGACGTGGCGCTCGATCGGATGATCGACAACGGCAACCACCTTCTCCTCTCCGGCAATTCCGCGGCGCTCGCCTATCTCCGCCGGATCGACGGGCTTGGCGCGGTGACCATCGCCGAGGAGGCGGAATTTCCCTTCGCCGATCTCAGGACGGGCGAGCGGTGGACGCTCCGCCCGAACGCAGGCCGGCTACCGTGGTGGATACTCGATGCGCGCCGCCGCGTGCCGGGCACGCGTACGCAGGAATATCTTGCGCCGATCGCGGTGTTGCGTGCGCCTGCCGCAGCGACGGTCGGCGACGTGATGGCCTGCCGCGGGCCGCTCTACGAGCGCCTGTGGCGCCCGGTGTTGCTTGCCGCCCTCAACACCGAGCCGAGCATCGCCGACGCGGGCCTCGCCGCACAGATCCTGCGCGAGACGTTGGGCGCCGGTGGCCAGGCTTGCCGCCCGATCGTTGCGACCGGCGGGCTCTCGGCCGCTCTCATCGATCCGGCGCTTTCCTATCTCGCCGCGCGCGGGGGCGAAGTCCGCTTCAGCCACGCGCTCCGCGCCATCCGCTTCGCCGAAGAGCGCGTGCGGGAACTCGATTTCGGCACGGAACGTATCGCGCTCGATCCCGACGACAGCCTCGTTCTCACTGTGCCGCCGGGCGTCGCCCGCATGCTCGTGCCCGGCCTGACCGCGCCGGAGAACTTTCACGCTATCGTTAACGGCCATTTCCGCGTGGCCCCGCCGCCCGGCCAGCCGCTCATCCTCGGCATCGTCAACGGCACGACGGAATGGCTGTTCGCCTACCCGGATCGGCTCTCCGTCACCATCAGCGCGGCCGACCGGCTCCTGGAGACGCCGCGGCAGGAGCTTGCCGAGACGATTTGGCGCGAAGTGGCCGCGCTGACCGGGCTTGCGCCCGCTTTGCCGCGCTGGCAGATCGTGCGCGAGCGCCGGGCGACCTTTTCGGCCACGCCTGCGGAAGCAGCGAAACGGCCGGCGGCTCGGACGCGTTATAGCAATATGGTGCTTGCCGGCGACTGGACCCGCACCGGCCTGCCTGCCACCATCGAAGGATCGATCCGCTCCGGACTGACTGCGGCCGCGCTTCTTTCGAGCGCGCCGGATGGCATGGAGCGCTCGCGGAGAGCTGCATGAAGGGTGAAGCATTGGCGCGCGGCGGGAAGGCGCCTTCGCGCCCCAGCGGAGACGTGGACCTCGACGACATCGAGCGTCGCGTAGCCGCTGCGACGACGGCCCTCATCGGCGAGCGCAAGAGCGACGGGCACTGGTGCTTCGAGCTCGAGGCCGACGCGACTATCCCGGCGGAATACGTGCTCTTCCGCCACTATCGCGGCGAGCCGGACGATCTGGCGCTTGAAGCGAAGATCGCCGCCTACCTCCGCCGCATCCAGGGGGCGCATGGGGGCTGGCCGCTCTTTCAAGAGGGCGCGTTCGACATGAGCGCGAGCGTGAAGGCTTATTTCGCGCTGAAGATGATCGGCGACCCAATCGACACGCCGCGCATGGCGCGCGCGCGCGAGGCGATTCTTTCCCGCGGCGGTGCAGCGCGCTCGAACGTCTTCACGCGCGCGCTGCTTGCGCTCTACGGCGAGGTGCCATGGCGCGCGGTTCCGACCATGCCGGTCGAGATCATGCTGCTCCCGTCGTGGTTCCCGTTCCACCTCGACAAGGTTTCCTACTGGGCGCGGACCGTGATGGTGCCGCTCTTCGTGTTGCAGGCGCTGAAGCCGAAGGCCAGGAACAAGCGCGGCGTGCATATCCCCGAGCTCTTCGTGACCCCGCCGGCGGAGGTGCGGAGCTGGCCGAAGGGCGCACACCAGAAGGCGCCGTGGTCACAGATTTTTGGAGCAATCGACGTCGTGCTCAAAGCGACGGAGCCGCTCTTCCCGGGCGTCACACGCCGTCATGCCATCGCGAAAGCTCGCGCCTTCGTCGACGAGCGGCTGAACGGCAAGGACGGTCTCGGCGCGATCTTTCCGGCGATGGTCAATTCGGTGCTGATGTACGACGCGCTCGGCGTGCAGCCCGACGATCCTCGCGTCGTCATGGCGCGTGAGTCGATCGAGGGACTGCTCGTCGTCAAGGCGGACGAAGCCTATTGCCAGCCCTGCCTCTCCCCGGTGTGGGATACGGCGCTCGCCTGTCATGCCCTGCTCGAAGTTGGTTCGGCGGAGGCGGAACAGGCCGCACGCCAGGGCCTCGAATGGCTGAAGCCGTTGCAAGTGCTGGACGTGGTCGGCGACTGGGCGGCGCAGCGCCCGAACGTGCGGCCGGGCGGGTGGGCGTTCCAATACGCCAATCCGCATTACCCCGATCTCGACGACACCGCCGTCATCGTGATGGCGATGCATCGTGCCGAGGCGCGGCTGGGGGCGAAGAGACCGCAATTCGGCGACGCGATGGAACGCGCCCGCGAATGGGTCGTCGGTCTGCAGAGTAAGGACGGCGGGTGGGCGGCCTTCGACGCCGACAACATGCACCACTACCTGAACAACATCCCGTTCGCCGACCACGGCGCGCTGCTCGATCCGCCGACGGCGGACCTGACCGCGCGCTGCGTTTCGATGCTCGCGCAGCTCGACGAGGAAGCCCCGACCAGCCCGGCGCTCTCGCGCGGCGTGGCATGGCTCATGCATGACCAGCGGGAGGACGGAAGCTGGTTCGGACGCTGGGGCATGAACTACATCTACGGCACGTGGTCGGCGCTTTCGGCGCTGAACGCGGCGGGCGTCGACCAGGACTCGCCGACGGTGCGGAAGGCGGTCGCGTGGCTTGAAGGCATCCAGAACCCGGACGGCGGCTGGGGCGAGGACGGGTCGAGCTACAAGCTCGACTACAATGGCTACGAACCGGCTCCGAGCACGCCGTCGCAGACGGCGTGGGCGCTGCTTGCGCTGATGGCCGCCGGCAAGGTCGAAAGCCGAGCGGTCAGTCAGGGAATCAGCTATCTTGCCGCGACTCAGGCTGGGGACCGATTTTGGCCGGAAGAGCGCTACAACGCGGTTGGCTTCCCGCGTGTGTTCTACCTTCGCTATCACGGTTACGCGAAGTTCTTCCCGCTATGGGCGCTTGCGCGCTACCGTGCTCTGAGACGCGGCAACAGCCGCACGGTCGGCTACGGCCTCTAGGAGAGCGGCGATGAACATTCACGTCCGCGCCGAACGCCTGCCGGTCCTTGTCGTGACCGGCCTCGCGCGCGAGATGAAGCTCGCAGCCGGCCCGGGCCTTACCGCCGTCACGTCGGGCGGCAGCCCAGCGCGCCTCAGGCAGTTGTTGGCGGAGCGGTTCGTCCCGGGCTGCAGCGCCGTCCTCAGTTTCGGGATCGCGGGCGGCCTCGATCCGAGTCTTGCCGCGGGAGACGTGGTGGTCGCCACCGGCGTGATCGCCGGCGGCGGGCGCTGGCCGGCGCACAGGGCATTCGCCGATTCGCTCTCTGCGTCGCTCGCTGCAGGCGGCGTCGACGCCCGATTGGACGATATCGCCGGGGTCGACGCGCCGCTCCTCGATGCCGCCGCGAAGGCAGCAGTACGACGGGAAACGGGCGCCGCGGCGGCCGACATGGAATCGCATGTCGCGGCAGAGTTCGCCGCGCGCCACGGGCTGATCTTCGCCGGGCTCCGCATCGTCTGCGATCCGGCGGCGAGCAGCATGCCGGCGATGGTCGCCAACGCCGTAAGGCCAGACGGCGGCGTTGATCACTATGCGGTTCTGGCGGACGTGCTGCGGAGGCCGAGGGAGCTTGCCTCCCTCACCCGCCTCGCCGGCGAAGCGCGCTTGAGCTTCCGCGCGCTAAGCCGCTGTCGAGATCTTCTTGGGATTGGGCGTGGTTTTCCGGATCTCGTCGAGCTTCTCGGCAACGTTGCGTGAGAAGACGTATTCGGCCGGCCGCTGATTCTCGAGCGCGATTTCCGGCGCCATCGGCCCTTCGGTCCTGACGCCGCGAAGCGCCACCCACGCCGCCTTCCACGGACGCTTGACCGTATCGGCGACGGCGCTCGCCTCGTAGCCGCAATGCACCATGCAATCCGCGCACTTCTCGTAATTGCCGGTGCCGTATTTCTCCCACTCGGTCTCGTCCATCAGCTCCTTGAAGGTCCGCGTGTAGCCCTCGCCAAGCAGGTAGCAGGGCCGCTGCCAGCCGAATACGGTACGGGTCGGATTGCCCCACGGCGTGCAGTGGTACTGCTGGTTGCCGGCGAGGAAATCGATGAACAGGCCCGACTGGTTGATCGGCCACCTGCGCCCGCGCTTGCCCTGACGGAACACGCCGCGGAACAGTTCCTTCGTCGCACGGCGGTTCAGGAAATGCTTCTGGTCGGGCGCGCGCTCGTAGGCGTAGCCCGGCGACATGGTGATGCCGTCGACGCCGAGTTCCGTCACCGTGTCGAAGAAAGCCGCCACGCGCCCGGCTTCCGAATTGTTGAAGAACGTGCCGTTGATGGTGACGCGGAAACCCTTCGCCTTGGCGAGCTTCAGCGCCGCCACCGCTTTGTCGTAGACGCCTTCGCGGCAGACTGAGCGGTCATGCATCTCGCGGTCGCCGTCGAGATGGATCGACCAGGTGAAGTTGGGGCTCGGCCGGTAGTCGCCGATCTTCTTCTCGAGCAATAGCGCGTTGGTGCAGACGATCACGAAGCGCCCCTGCTTGATCAGTCCCTCGACGATCTTCGGCAGCTCCTTGTGGATCAGCGGCTCGCCGCCGGCGATCGACACGACGGGAGCGCCGCATTCCTCAGCGGCATAGAGCGCGTCCTCGACCGAGATGCGCTTGTTCAGGATCTCTTCCGGATAGTCGATCTTGCCGCAGCCGGCGCAGGCCAGGTTGCAGCGGAACAAAGGCTCGAGCATGAGCACCAGCGGGTAGCGTTTCCGCCCGCTGAGATGCTGGCGGAGGATGTAGCTACCGATCTTGGCGGCTTGCCTGACTGGTATACCCACGAGCGACTTTCCTTTCGCGAACGCGTTGCGCGGCGGCGCGCGCCGCCAGATTCTCATCCGACAATTCCACCGGAAGGCGGAACCTCACGCTCTCCTCGATGCCGTCGAGCGTGGAGACGGTGACCGGCTTGATGCGGCGGAGCGCGTCGATGACGTCTTCGACCAGGACTTCCGGCGCTGAGGCACCCGCAGTCAGGCCCACCACGCTAACGCCTTTCAGCCAGGAGGGGTCCACCTGGCTGCCGTCTGCGACGAGATAGCCCGGCACCCCGGATTCCTCGGCGATTTCGCGCAGGCGGTTGGAATTCGAGCTGTTTTTCGCGCCGACCACGAGGATGAGGTCGGCGACGCGGGCGAGGTCTCGCACCGCGCTCTGGCGGTTCTGCGTCGCATAGCAGATGTCGCGCGTCTCCGGGCCGACCACGTCGCTGAAGCGGCGCTTCAGCGCCTCGATCAGCGCGCTGGTGTCGTCGACGCTGAGCGTCGTCTGCGTGACGTAGGCGATCGGCGTGTCCAGGGGGAGCGGCAGCGCCTCGATCTCGGCCTCGTTCTGCACGAGGTAGGTCGGGCCGTCGATCTGGCCGAGCGTACCCTCAACCTCCGGGTGGCCGGCGTGGCCGATCAGGATAAGCGTGCGGCCGCGGGCGATGTAGTGCCGCCCCTGATTGTGAACCTTGGAGACCAGCGGACATGTTGCATCGAGCGTCGGCAGGCCGCGCGCCTTCGCTTCGTTTACGACCGCACGCGGCACGCCGTGCGCGCTGAAGATGGTGATCGCCCCGTCCGGCACCTCGCTCAGCTCTTCGACGAAGTGCGCGCCCTTGGCGATCAGGCTGTCGACGACGTGGCGGTTATGAACGATCTCGTGGCGGACGTAGATCGGCGGGCCGTATTTCTCCAGCGCCTGCTCGACGATATCGATCGCCCGCACGACGCCAGCGCAAAAGCCGCGCGGCTGCGCAAGAATGACCTGCAAGCGCTTCTCCGCCGTGCTTTGCAACGCGTCGCCCCCTAGTGGATATCGGCTTTCAAGTTTTCGGCCAAAATCTATGCCATGTCGGGGTTTCAAGGTCGAGTCGGGTGAACCCGCCAATGCCTAAGAAGTTCCAAGGGGTTGCCGTAATATTACACCGGCCGGCCGCGGTCTCCCGCGCGATTCTGCCGCGCCTCCGGACAGTTCGCTCCGGGCTAGCCGCTTCCCAGCCGCTTCATGCGGATGATGACGTAATTCTCGCCCTGATTGATATCCAGCACGGCGTCGCTGAATTCCGGGACCATCTCGTTCGCGGCGGAGCCGCTCAGCGCATAGGGCTCGCGCGGAACTCCGAGGAACTTGTCGAATTCATCGTTGTCGTTCACGTCGTGGTAGCCGACGACCGCATACGATCCGGGGGGAACGTCGTCGAACTGCGCCTCGACGAACCCGGCCGTGGCCCGCACGCTCACCTTGTAAGGGCAACCCTCCGGGGTGAAGTCGGTGTCGCACACCGCCACGTTGACTGTGCCGCTGCTCGATTCCACGTTCTCAACGATCACATGAACGACGGTCGCGGACTCGCTTGCCGGCGATTCCGGTTCCTCGAGCGGGGCGACTTCCGCCGTATCGGGCTCTTCGACGGGCGCCATTTCCGCCGTTTCCGGATCCCCGGCGGGAACTGCTTCCGCAGTGGCTATCTTGGCGGGCGGCTCTTCGATCGGCTCCGTATCGCCCTCGGCCATGGCCGGCCGCAGGGGCGGCACCTCGGGCGCCGCTTCGTCCGGGATCGCCGCCAGGCGCTCGGCCGCTGGCGCCTCGGCGGCGGCCTTGGGCATGGCGAGCGGTTCCAGCATGGTGCCGGCCAGCGAATCCGGAGCAAAGAACAGGAGCGGCAGCGTGTTCGGCATCGGCAGGAATTCCACGCGCGTTCCGCCGGACTGCGCCTGCGCCGTTGCGATCCCAACGCCCCCCGCCAGAAGCAACGCTGCAACTCTCATCGCGACCGTACCGATCCTCCAGCGCGGAAAAGCTCACTCCATTTCGTCATTCCATCAGGCTTGTTTGTCAAAATGCTGACGAAACCCTCGCTCGTCGCCGCCTCCCCGCTCTCGCTTGAACCCCTCCACAACCTCCGTCAAGGCCCCGTCGATCGACCGCGGCGCGTAGCCGAGCTCGTTTCTTGCCTTGCTGCAGTCAAATGGAGCCGAGCGGAGCGCCAGCTCCACCCCTTCGCGCGTCGCGGCGGGCGGACGGTGCGTGACCCGGTCGGCGATCCATCCGGCGGCGATTCCGGTTGCAAGGGCAACCCAGGCCGGCAAGACGCGCCGCGGCATGCGGCGGCCGGATTTCAACTCCAGAATGGGCAGCAGCTCGCTCAGCCGGACGTTTTCGCCGCCCAGTATGTAGCGCTCGCCGACGCGTCCATGCCGGCCGGCGCGGACGATGCCATCGGCCACATCGCGCACGTCGACGAGGTTCAGCACGCAGTCGAGAAAAAACGGCGCGCCGCCTGAGAGAAAAAGGGAGAACATGGCCGCAGGAGGAGTGCGGTTGCTGTCTCCGTCGCCGATAGGGACGGTGGGGTTGACGACAACGACGTCAAGCCCTCCGCGAGCGGCCTTCAGCGCAACACGCTCTGCGAGAAGCTTCGAGCGCGTATAGAGGCCGGGCATGTCCTCGAGCCGCGGCTCGGCGGATTCATCGACATACGCATCGCCGCTCCGCCGCTTCGGCAGCAGGATCGACTCTGTAGAGCAATGCACGACCCGGGCGATGCTCCTCTCCGCGGCAGCGCCGATCACAGTCTCCGTGCCGCGGCGATTGACGCGATCGTATTTGCCCTTGTCGCGCTGCCAGAGATGCGCGACGCCGGCGAGATGGTAGAGACAGTCGACACCGTCAAGCGCCTGCTCGACTGCGCCCAGATCGTCGACCGATCCGCGCACGAAATCGATTCCGGGGCGCTGCGCATCCGCCACGTCGAGGACCCGCACCTCGTCGCCCTGCGACAGCAGCGCGCCGACGAGATGCCGGCCGATGAAGCCGCTGCCGCCGGTGACGAGCACAAGCGCCATCAGGCGCCCGACGGCCGCCGTCCGATGCCGATCGCGATCATGAAAGACGGGAGCACGATCAGCGACACGACGAGCACGAAGAATATCGCGAGCCCCAAGAGCACGCCCATGCTGA
This sequence comes from Propylenella sp., assembly GCA_050728815.1. GTDB lineage: Bacteria > Pseudomonadota > Alphaproteobacteria > Rhizobiales > Afifellaceae > DASWJZ01. Next base: position 11,464 of record JBOHKB010000276.1, on the reverse strand, counting down.
ACAATCCGCGGTGATTGGCGACCGCGAGCGTGGCGAATGCCGCGACGGTGTTGAGCTGCGTGATGAGCACGGCGAGCGGAGTGGATGTGGAAAGCACATCCTCCTTGCCGGGATTGCCGGTAGCCTCCTGCTCTGCCACCTCTCGCGCGCGCGCCACCATGTGGATGCTGCTCGCGACGCCGAGGCCGATCAAGAGCGGGATCACGATGACGTTGGCGAAGTTGAACGGGAGATCGAGAGCGGCCGATCCGGCGACGACCCAGAGCGAGCCGAGCGCAAGCGGTGCGAGCACCAGGAGGACGTCCGAAAGCCGGCGCCTCACGATCGTCACGACGAGCGCGATTGCGATCACGGTGTAGGCGATAGCCTCAGCGAACGAGAGGAGGATCGCCCGGCCTGCCCCGGTGACGCCGGCCGGAGCACCTGTCGGGTGCGGCGCAACGCTCTGCACTTCTTCCGTGAAGGTGCGCATCAAGCGTGCGGTGGGCAGGTCCGTCGCCGGCAGCACGCGGAGCCGCACCTCGCCGCCATCGGACAACCATTCGCGGCGGAAGTCTTCAGGGATGTCGTCGATCGTGACCGGCTCGGAAACCGAGAACTTCTGCCTGAGGTCGGCCACCAGCGGCGGCATTTCGCTGGTGAGCGCTGCTCCAAGCTCGCGGAGCGCGGCGGGATCGGTCCCGCGCGCCTCGCCGAAACGCCGGAACGCTGCTGCGAGCCGGGCGCCCGACGCCCGGATCGAATCGTCGATTGGGATATCCGCCGGAACCGCTTCGATCGCCGCGGCGCTCTGCAGCATCGCGTCATACGCTCCAGCAAGCTCCTCGTCGCTTGGCGGCGTAGCCGCCCGCTCCGCGAAGAAACTCTCGCCGAGCCGCGCCCGCGCAGCTTCGAACGCCGCCAGCTTCGCGTCCTGATCGGCGGGTATGAAGTCGCCGATCCAGCGCACGCCAGCCACGCCATCGAGCGCCGCGAGCCGCGGAACCATCTCGCGCGCTGCTTCCATATTGGGCGCGAGCAGGTTCATCGCGTAGGGCGACGTCTCCGGATTATTCGCGAGATCGCGATAGGTCTCGACCGGCTCCGTATTCGGGTTCTGCAGGTTGAGCGGGTTGGTGTCGATCTGCACGCTCAAGGCCATGTAGAGCGCGGCGACGCTCACCAGCCCGGCAAGCACGAGGACGGCGCGATAGTAGCGGCCGATGACCGGAGCGAGGCCGATGTCGCTCACTGCCTTAAGAGACGGCTGCGGCCGCATAACCGACATCAGCGCCGGCAGAAGCGTGAAGGTGATGACAAGAGCGACGAGCATGCCGAGGGCGGAAATGACGCCGAATTCGGCGAGGCCGACATAAGGCGTCGGCACGAAAGAAAGGAACGCCAGCGCCGCGCAAAGCGCGCTCAGGCTGATGCTCGGCCACTCGCTGGACATCGCACGCTTCAGCGCCTCATCGAACGGCGCGCCTTTGCGCGCCGCCTCGAGATGGCGGAGTCCGAGATGCGTGCCGAAGTCGATGCCGAGGCCGAAGAAGAGCACCATGAAGGTGATGGAGATCAGGTTGAGCCGGCCAATCGACACGGACGCGAGCCCAGCTACCCAGACCGCGCCGACGAGGAGCGAGATGATGAGCGCCGCAATCATCCGCCCGGAGCGGATGCCGAGCGTGAGAATGGTCGAGACGAGGATGAGCGACAGGCCGCTCGCATAGAGCGCCCCGGAAAAGGCGTCGTTCAGCTCCTGTTGTCTGAGCACCGGTTCGCCGGTGAGGCGGAAGGTCGCGTCGGGATGGTCCACGCCGATTTGCGCGAAGGCCGCCTTGAGGGCGTCGATCGCGGTGCCTGCCCGGTTGATCGAGGCGTCGTCGAGGACCGGCTTCACTTCCAGAATCTGGCGCTCCTGGCCGGGCTGCGGATCGGGGCCGAACAGGTCCTGCCAGCCCATGTCCTGCTGCCGGCCATCGGCCTGGGCCTCCACGGTCGCTGCGATCATGTCGAGCATCCGCGCCATCGCGGGCGGCGCAGCGCCCTCGGTCGCGCCCTGCTCGGCCATGCCGAGCACCGCCGCCATGCCGCGGAGGCTTGGATCGTTCGCCACGCGCGCGAGCAGCACCCGCGCCGGCCGCAGTTGCTCCGCGGTCGCCGTGATCCGCTCGGGCTCGAGGAACATTAGCCCGTAGCGATCGAAATAGGGCGACGAGCCGGCGAGCTCGACGCGCTCGAAGACATCGGGGCGGCCCTGCAGAAGCGTTGCCAGACCTTCTCCGGCAGCAATCGCGTCCTCCGCCGTCGGCGCGTCGATCACTACGACCGCCACATCCTCTTCCGGAAACGCTTTCTGATAGGCGATCTCGTCCTGCCGGAACGGCAGCTCCCTCGAGAGGATGTCCTCGGTGCTGGTGTTGACGGTGAGCTGAGCGGCCGCGAGCAACGCAAGCGCCGTTAGGACGAACGAGATGCCGATCACGGCCCACGGCCGGCGAACCGCCATGCCGGCGCAGATCCTGAGGAGCGACTGTTCGGCTTTTGACATGCGGGGATTTGCTCCGGCCTAATCGGCCATCGGGGCGCCAAGCCTTGCTGTGGGGGAGTTCGCTGGTGGCCGAAATGCCGGCGGAACGCCTGTTAACGCCAGGGGACGGGTTGCCGCAACCCATTTCGCTCGCGCATTCTATAGCGGTCCGTCCGCCGCGGGGGGTGCATGAACCAGGGTAATTTCGAGAGCCGGCTCGCCTCGGCCGGCGAAACCATGGATGCCGTGCTTGGGGAGCTTTTGGCCGCGAAGCCGATCGCCGGCGAGATCGCCCGTCCCGGCCGCATGATCGAAGCGATGCGCTATGCGACGCTCGGTGGCGGCAAGCGGCTGAGGCCGTTCCTTCTCGTGGAATCGGCGCGCGTCTTCGCGGCCGAAGGACCCGGCGTCTTGCGCGCCGCCGCCTCGGTCGAATTCATCCATTGTTACAGCCTCGTCCACGACGACCTTCCCGCGATGGACAACGACGACCTGAGGCGCGGCCGCGCGACCACGCATCGCGCCTACGACGACGCGACCGCGATTCTGGTCGGCGATTCGCTGTTGACGCTCGCCTTCGACGTGCTCGCCGACCAAAAGACCGACGCCGATCCGGCGATCCGCGCCGATCTCGTCGTAACGCTCGCGCGCGCCTCCGGCATCGGCGGAATGGCGGGCGGACAGATGCTCGACCTCGAGGCCGAGGGGCGCTTCACCGAAGACGGCAAGCCGCTCGCATTGGACCGGGACGAAATCCTGCGGCTGCAGGCGATGAAGACCGGCGCCCTCATCACCGCCGCCGCCGAAATGGGGGCGATCGCCGGCCGCGCGGACCGGCAGGAGCGCAAGGCGCTCCGTGGCTACGGCCACCTGCTCGGCCAGGCTTTCCAGATCGCCGACGACCTGCTTGATGTTGAATCGGACGCCGCGACTCTCGGCAAGGCGACGGGCAAGGATTCTTCGATGGGCAAAGCGACGCTCGTAGGGCTGCTTGGAATCCAGGCGGCGCGGGAGCGTCTCGCCGGGCTGGTGGCGGAAGCGGAGAAGACGCTTTCTGTCTTCGGGGTAAAGGCGGACGTATTGCGCGAGGCCGCGCGTTTCGTCGCCGAGCGCAAGAATTGAGGCAGCGATGATGCAACGCAAATCCACCGAACTGCGCGGCGTGGTCGCCGCGGCGCCCACACCGGTCACCGCCGATTTCGAGCCTGACCTCGCGCGCTTCGTGATGCTCTGCCGCTGGCTGCTCGACAACGGCTGTCACGCGCTGAACGTCTGCGGCACGACCGGCGAGGCGACATCGTTCACGCTCAAGCAGCGCATGGCGATCATGAGCGCCGCCGCAGAGAACCTTCCGCTCCGCCGGCTGATGACCGGGACGGGCGCCGCATCCGTCGGCGACGCGGTTGTGCTGACGAAGCATGCCGCGGCGCTCGGCTTCGCGGGGGCGCTGCTCCTGCCGCCGTTCTACTACAAGGGCGTCTCCGACGACGGGATCGTCGGCTATTTCGCGCGGGTTGTCGCGGCGACGGCGGACGAGCCGATCGACCTCTACCTCTACAATTTCCCGCAGCTCTCCTGCGTTGCCTACACGCTGCAACTGATCGAACGCCTGCGCGGCGAATTCGGCGGCCGGATCGTCGGGCTGAAGGATTCTTCGGGCGATCTCGACTACGCGGCCAAAGTGACTGCGATCTCGCCCGATTTTGCGGTCTTTCCGAGCACCGAGGCGGTGCTGCTCCGTGCCCGAGCCGGTGAGTTCGCCGGCTGCATCTCCGGCAGCGCCAACGTGACGTCGGCGCTCTCGGCGCGCGCATTCGACCAAGGAGACCGAGCGGCTCTCGACACCGTTTGCGCCATCCGCACGCTCGTCTCCCGGAAGCCGATCATCCCGAGCGTCAAGGCCGTGCTTGCCGAATGGCTCGGCGACCCCGCTCTCGAACGGGTGATTCCGCCGTTGACGCCGCTCGCCGCGGGCGACAAGCGCAACCTGCTGCGCGAGGTCGCGGCCCTGGTTCTTTCGCCGGTCAAATAATACGAAACGGCGCTTTCCCGATTGCCCGGCCGGAATTTCGTCGTTTATTCTCCGCCCCAGAGTTCTCGTTCTGCGGCTGCCGCCGGAGCATGGAAAACCGGCTGCCGGCTGGAGCAAACCCCATCATCGAGAACCAGTACGGGAGGAAGCTCGACATGAGGAAAAGTCTTACGAAAGCGCTCGCGCTCGGCATATCGCTGTTGGCGGCTACCGCGGCCTACGCGCAGACAGAAGTCGTCTGGTGGGACTTCCTCGGCGGCGGCGACGGCGTGCGCATGAAGAAGCTCATCGGGGATTTCAACGCCGAGCACGCCGGCAAGATATCCATCCAGGCGTCGACCCTCGATTGGGGCGTGCCCTTCTACACCAAGGTGCAGACCTCGGCCGCCGTCGGCGAAGGGCCGGACATGATGACCTATCACACCTCGCGCATTCCGCTCGCGGTGACCCAGGGCATCCTGCAGGAGATCACCGCGGACGATTGGGCCGCGATGGGCCTGGGCCAGGGCGATTTCGCAACTGCGATCTGGGACGCGATCAATGTCGACGGCAAGCAGTACGCAGTCCCGCTCGATACGCATCCGATCGTGCTCTACTACAACAAGGAGAAGCTCGCGGCAGCCGGACTCATTGGCCCTGACGGGTTGCCGACCGGGTTGAACGGCATCGAGAACTTCTCAGCCGCGCTGAAGAAGCTGCAGGACGGCGGCACCACGCACGGCATGTCGACCTACACAGCCGGCGGCAACTTCCAGTTCCGCACGATCTATTCCATGCTCTGCCAGCAGGACGGCGAGATGCTGACCGACGGCGAGTGGCTCGTCGGCGACAACTACGACAAGCTCGTGAAGGCGGTGACGGTCCTGTCCGACTGGGTGAAGGACGGGTACGTTCCCGCCTACACGGAATATCCAGCTGGCATCGCGCTCTTCACCTCCGGCGAGTCCGCCATGCACATCAACGGCGTCTGGGAGGTTCCGACGATGTCTGACCTCCAGGCTAAGGGCGAGCTGTTCGAATGGGGCGCGATCGAACTGCCCGTCTTCTTCGACCATCCTTGCACCTACTCGGACTCGCACTCTTTCGCGATCCCGAACAACCAGGGCAAGGAGATGAGCGCCGAGAAGCGGGACGCCGTGCGTACAGTCATCCGCTGGATGCTCGACCATGGCCTGTTCTGGGCGACCGCAGGACACATCCCGGCGCTGAATGCGGTCACCGAATCCGCCGACTATCAGAAGATGGAGCCTAACGCGACCTACGCGGTGCTGACAGCGAACATGGTCTACGACCCGAAATCGAAGTTCGCCGGGGTCGCCGGGCCGATGTTCGAAGCAGCCGGAAATGCGTTCACCGCCGCAGTCAACGGCGAAGAGGATCCTGAGGCGGCGGTCGCCACGATGAAGGAGGAGCTCGACGCGCTCGAATAACCGCTATTGACCTTGCGGCCGGCGCCAGAAATGGCTGGCGCCGGCCGATTTTTCATGGCTCCGACCGGGAACCGCTCATGCTGAAAAGCAGGCGCAGCGAGATCACGGCGGCGATGGTGCTGATTGCGCCGTTCGTTGCGATCTATTTGTGGCTCTTCATCTACCCGACCATCCAGATGGTCTATCTGACGTTCACCAACGCGCCGCTGATCGGCGATGGCGAGTGGACGGGGTTGAAGAACTACGAGCGCCTGTTCAGCGACCGCACCTTCAGGCGGGCGGTGTGGAATACGTCCTACTTCGTCGTTCTAACCGTCGTTCCCGGCACCCTCGTCGCGCTCATGATCGCGATGATGATCAGCCGACTAAGGGGCTGGCTGCAGAGCGTAATCCTCGCCTGCTTCTTCCTACCGTTCATCCTCCCGGTCTCGGTCGTCTTCCTGATCTGGGAATGGACCTTCAACCTGCAATTCGGGATCGGGCAGTACGTCATCGAATGGATCACCGGCGAGCGCGTCGCGGTCTTCCGCCGGCCCGCGTGGTTCCTACCGATGGTGGCGCTGATCACCATCTGGTGGACGAACGGGTTCAACATCCTGCTGTTTCTGGCCGGCCTCAGAAACATTCCGCAGGACGTCTATGAATCGGCGGCGCTCGACGGCGCCGGCCGATGGCGCCAGTTCGTCTCGATCACCTGGCCGCTGGTCTGGCCGGTGACCGTGCTGGTGCTCACCATCCAGCTGATCCTGCAGCTTAAGATTTTCGATCAGGTCTACCTGTTCTCCTTCAGCGGACGCACCGGCCCGACCATGGTCCTCGTGCAATACGTGTACGAGCAGGCGTTCGTCTACGACAAGGGCGGCTACGCGGCGACAGTCGCACTCGCGCTTTTCCTCATCATCGTGATCTTCTCGATCCTGCAGTTCCAGGCGCTGCGTGTACGGGGCGAGCAATGAGCACCGCGCACGAAACCACCATGCCTGTCGCAATCGCCCGCGCGCCGGGCGGCGAGTACCGCGCACGCTACTTCGATCTCGGCGGAATCGTGCTCACCACATTCACGATCGCCTTCGCGGCCCTCTGGGCCTTCCCGCTCTATTGGGCGACGGTCACCACGCTGAAGCCGGAGCACGAGGTGGTAAGGCCGTACATCGAGCTGTGGCCGGATACCTTCACGCTCGAGGGGTACGTCTTCGTCATCCAGAACTCGAACATCGAGGTCTGGTTGCTCAACTCCGTCGTCGTCGCGACGTCAGTGACGTTCCTCGTGATCGCCATGGGCGCCGCCTGCGGCTACGCAATCTCGCAGCTCCGGTTCCCCGGCCGCCGCCTACTCTGGTGGACCATCCTTGCCAGCTTCATGGTCCCGATCCAGGCGCTGATCGTGAATCACTTCATCCTGATGTGGCAGGTGAGCGCGCTGAACACCTGGGCCGGCATCGTGCTTCCGCAGCTGATCCACCCGGTCGTCGTGATCGTCTACAAGCAGTTCTTCGATTCGTTACCGCGCGAGTATCGTGAGGCGGCGGTGATCGACGGCGCCAGCGAATACCAGCTTCTTTTCAACGTCTATCTGCCGATGAACTGGGGCGTCACGACCGCGCTTGCGATCGTCACCTTCATCATTGCGTGGAACGCGTTTCTGTGGCCCTTCCTAGCCGCCACGACGGAAGACATGATGACGGTGACGGTCGGCATTACCGCGGTGCAGGACGCGTTCGGCGTCTACTACGCGCGGCTCCTCGCCGGCGCGGTCATTGCCGGCCTGCCGGTTGCGGTGATCTATCTGATCTTCCAGCGCCGCGTCACGCAGGCGATCACGCTTTCCGCCGGCATCAAGGGATAAAGACGACGTCAAGCGCGCTTCGCCCTGCATGATCGCGGCGTCCGATTCCGAACTGCTTCCAAATGGGGGAAACGATGCTGAACGCCCGCCTGATCGTCGATCACGATTTCCCGCTCGCAGACCTAGACCGCCGCATCTTCGGCGCGTTCGTCGAGCATCTCGGGCGATGCGTATATGGCGGCATCTACGAGCCGGGTCATCCGACGGCGGACGCCGACGGGTTCCGCGGCGACGTGCTGGAGCTGACCCGCGAGCTCGGGCCCACCATCATCCGCTATCCGGGCGGCAACTTTCTCTCCGGCTACAATTGGGAGGACGGCGTCGGCCCGAAGGAGGATCGCCCGGCGCGCCTCGAACTCGCCTGGCGCTCAACCGAGACCAACGCGTTCGGCACCAACGAATTCATCGATTGGTGCCGAACGGCAAAGCTCGAGCCGATGCTCGGCGTCAATCTCGGCACGCGCGGGCCCGACGAGGCGCGCGAGTTCCTCGAATACTGCAATCATCCCGGCGGCACGCGCCTGTCCGATCTCCGCAAGGCGCACGGCTACGGCGAGCCGCATGCGGTAAAATTCTGGTGCCTCGGCAACGAGATGGACGGTCCTTGGCAGATCTGCGCGAAAACCGCGGAGGAATATGGCCGCGCCGCGCTCGAGGCCGCGAAAGTGATGCGCATGGTCGATCCGTCGCTCACGCTCGCCGCGTGCGGATCGTCCTTCCGCGGCATGCCTAGCTACGCGACGTGGGAATACGACGTGCTCGAGCACTGCTTCGAGCACGTCGACATGATTTCGCTCCACACCTACTTCGCCAACCGCACCGGCCGCATCGAGGACTATTTCGGCGTCATCGAGCTGATGGACGCCTTCATCAAGGAGGTGGTCGCGATCTGCGACGCCGTCGCCGCCAAGCGGCGCTCCAAGAAGCGCATCATGCTGAGCTTCGACGAGTGGAACGTCTGGTACCGCACGCACACGCCGCAGGACACGAAGAAGCCCGGCTGGCCGGAAGCCCCAAGGCTGATTGAGGAGGTCTACAATTTCGAGGACGCGCTGATCGTCGGCGGCGCGCTCATCACCCTCCTCAACAACGCCGACAGGGTGAAGGCCGCGTGCCTCGCGCAGCTTGTCAACGTGATCGCGCCGATCATGACGGAGACCGGAGGCGGCGTCTGGCGGCAGACCACCTTCCATCCTTTCGCGCAGGCATCCCGCTTCGGGAATGGACGCGTCATGCGAACGATGAGCGAAAGCGGATCGTTCGACTCCGCCGACGCGGGCGCGATCCCAAATCTCTGCGCCTCGGTGGTGGACGACCGGTCGGCCGGCAGGACCACGATCTTCGCGCTGAACCGCAGCGCCTCCGAGCCGATGCAGCTCAAGGCCGAGCTGCGGGGCCTGGGAAGGAATCAGAAGATCTCCCACGCTCTTGAGCTTCATCATGCGGATCGGAACGCGGTGAACACGCGCGACGATCCGAACAAGGTTTCACCGCGCGCCAACTCCAAGGTGAGCGTGAACGGCGAGGAGGTGACCGCCGAGCTGAAGCCGCTTTCCTGGAACGTTATCGTCACCGAGGCGGCGTAGGAAACGGCGATGGCGAAAATCGCTATCGTCGGCGCCGGTTTCGTCGGGCGCGCCTGGGCGATCGCTTTCGCCCGCGCCGGGCACGACGTGGCGCTCTGGGACGCCGATGCGGAAGCGCCGAGAAGGGCGATCGCCTTCGCGCACGAGGTTTTGCCCGATCTCGCCGCCTGCGACCTGCTCAACGGACGGTCGCCGGCGGACGTGCTTGCCAGGATCGGCATCGCCGCGGCGCCAGAGGAGGCGGTCGCCGACGCCGACCACGTACAGGAGAATGCGCCCGAGCGGCTCGACGTGAAGGTCGAGCTGTTCGCGCGGCTCGACGGTCTTGCTCCGCCCGATGCCGTGCTTGCGAGCTCCAGCTCCGCCATCCTCCCGTCGAAGTTCACCGAGGCGCTCGCCGGCCGTCAACGCTGTCTCGTCGCGCATCCGATCAACCCGCCCTACCTGGTGCCGGCGACCGAAGTGGTTCCGGCGCCCTGGACCTCCCCCGAGGCGGTCGAGCGGACGCGAAAGCTCCTTGTCTCGGCTGGGCAGGCGCCGATCGTGATGAAGCGCGAGCTCGACGGCTTCATCATGAACCGCATGCAGGGCGTGCTCTTGGAGGAGGCGTTCCGCCTCGTCGCCGACGGCTACGCCACAGTCGAGGACATCGACATCGGCATCCGCGAGGGTCTCGCGCTCCGCTGGTCGTTCATGGGGCCGTTCGAGACGATCGACTTGAACGCGCCGGGCGGCGTGCGCGACTACGTCGAGCGCTATCAGGACATCTACGCGAAGCTGTTTGGGCAGATGCAGCGGCGGGTCGATTGGGGCGGCGCTGTGCTCGAGACGGTGGAGCGCGAACGGCGGCAGCGGCTGCCTGAGGCGGGGCTTGCTCAGCGGCTCATCTGGCGCGACCGCCGGCTGATGGCGCTGATCGCGCAGAAAAAGCGCGCCGCCAGAGAGATTGGCGAATGACGAGCGATCTGAGCCGAACTTGCGCCTAACCCCCCTGAGGGGAGGTTAGACGGCGGCGCCCGCTCATTTCACGAAAAGCGTCTATTCGTCCCACTTCGGCGCGAGGCTCGCATCGCGCACGACGCGCCCTTCAGGATGCGAAAGCTTCGAGATCGCCGCCATATCGGCGGGCTCCAGCGCGAAGTCGAAGACGCCAAAATTCTCGCGAATGCGCTCGGGCGTGGCGCTTTTCGGGATCGCAACGACTCCATCCTGCTGGATGAGCCAGCGGAGCACAACCTGCGCCGGAGCCCTCCCGAGCCGCTTTGCGATCTTCACGACGACCGGGTCGCGCAGTGCCTCGCCGCGGCCGACCGGCGAATAGGCGGTGAACGCCATGTTCCGCGCGCGGCATGCGGCGATGAGCTTGTCCTGATCGAGATGCGGATGGTACTCGCACTGGTTGACGGCGATCGGCTCCCCCGTCGCCGCCCATGCTTCTGCCAGAAGCCGGGTCGTGTAGTTCGAGACGCCGATATGGCGCGCCATGCCGCGCCGCTTCACGTCATTCAGCGTGCGGATCGTGGTCGCCGCCGACAGCGTGCGGCTCGGCCAGTGGATCAGGATGAGGTCGGCCTGCTCCATGCCGAGATTCCTGAGACACGTCGCTGCGGCTCGCTGCATCACGCCGTCGGCGAGGTCCGCGGGCGTGATCTTCGTGGTGACAAAGATCTCCTCGCGCGGAACGCCTGACGCGCGGATCGCTTCGCCGACTTCGCGCTCGTTGGAATAGCCCGCGGCAGTGTCGATGTGGCGGTAGCCAGCCTCGAGGGCCGCCGCGACGGCGCGCACGCATTCCTGCCCCCGCATGGGCCACGTCCCGAAGCCGATCGCGGGAATTTTGGCGCCATGCGCCGTCACGTATTGCATGAGCCCCGCTCCTCCTCTCCTCCGCCTTCTCAGCCAACCGGCTTGTACGCCACCGCCTCGATCTCGACCTTTATGTCGATCATCAGCCGCGCCTCGAGCGTCGTGCGGGCTGGCGGGTTCTGCGGGAAATACGTGGCGTAGACCTTGTTGAACGCGGCGAATTCCTTGGCGTCGGTTAGGATGACGAGCGTCTTC
>JBOHKB010000275.1:0-3907 GCA_050728815.1 Propylenella sp. | reverse complement strand
ACTCTCAGCCGGCTCGTCGGCGACCTATTCGGCTGCCTCGGGGACCGACGAGCCGGCGCCGTGGGGCCGGCCGCGGGCCGACGCCCGATGCTGGCGGTATTGGGAGAACTGCTGGTCGGCGAGGACGCCGATCAGGATCACCGTGCCCATCACGGCGAAATTGAGCGAGCTTGGGATGCCGAGCAGGTTGACGAGGTTCTGCAGCACCTGCAGCAGGATCACTCCGAGCACCACGCCGAGGATCGAGCCCTCCCCGCCCCTGAGCGAGCAGCCGCCGAGCACCGCCGCGGCGATCGCGTAGAGCTCGTAGAAATTGCCGTGCGAGGCGGGCGAGATCGAGCGCGTGTACATGGCGATGAAGATCGCCGCGAGCGCGGTCAGCGCGATGCAGATCACGTAGGCGGCGACGGTCACGCGCGCGGTGTCGATGCCGGAATAGCGCGCCGCCTCCTCGTTCTTGCCGACGGCGAACAGATAGCGCCCGAACACGGTCTTGTGGAGAAGCACGCCCATGACCAGGGCAACGATCACGAAGGCGATGAGACTGTGCGGCACGCCGTAGGAGCGACCGGCGGCCAGCCATTCGAGCACGGGGAATTTCTGGCCGAAGGCGAAGCCAGCGGTGGCGTCCTCGGTGTAGAAGCGCGCCACGCCGCGATAGATGAGGAGGCCGCAGAGCGTCACGACGAAGGGCTGCAGCCGCATCTTCGTCACCAGGAAGCCGTGCACGGCGCCCATGACGACGCCGAGGCCCATCGTGATCAGCAGCGCCCAGCCCCACGGCACGCCGAGCCTGCCGATCAGGTCGACGAAGATGACGCCGAGGAGCGCGATCACCGAGCCGACCGACAGCTCGATGCCGCCGGTGATGATCACGAAGGCCTCGGCGATCGAGAAGAGGCCGAAGAGCCCGATCAGGTTGGCGGTGTTGGAAAGGTTGATCGGCGAGATGAAGCGGGGATTGATGAACGCGACGGCGGCGCCGACGACGAGGATGAGGACGAGGAGGCCCAGATCCTTCTTGAACATGCCGCCCCCCAGAGAACCCTCAAACGGGCCTGCCGCCCACCGCGAGCTGCAGCACGTTCTGCTCGCTGAACCGCTCGCGCTCGAGGAAGCCGCTGATCGCCCCCTCGTGCATGACGGCGATGCGGTCGCTCACCCCGATGACTTCCTCCATGTCGCTGGAGATCATCAGGATGGCGACGCCGCTGTCGGCGAGCTGGCGCATCAGCTCGTAGATTTCGTTCTTCGCCCCCACGTCGATCCCGCGCGTCGGCTCATCGAAGATTATGACGCGCGGCTTCATGGAAAGCCACCGCGCCAGAACCACCTTCTGCTGGTTGCCGCCGGAAAGCGTGCCGACCACTGTCGTCACGCTCGGCGTACGGATGTTCAGCCGCTCCTTCTGCCGCTCGGCGTTCGCGATCTCCGGACCGGGGAGCACGATGGTGCTGCGCGAGTAGGATTTCAGGTCCGGCAGCGACACGTTTTCGGCGAGCGAGAAGTCGAGCAGGAGGGCCGCCCGCTTGCGGTCCTCCGGCACCAGGTAGACGCCCCGGTCGATCGCCGCGCGCGGCGAAACAAGCCTGACCTCCTCGCCGTTCAGGCGGATCGAGCCGCCGACCGGCGTGTCGATGCGGAAGATGGCGCGCGCGAGCTCGGTGCGGCCCGATCCCACCAGCCCGGCGAGGCCAAGAATTTCCCCGCTTTTCACGCCGAGGCTCACGGAATGCTCAGGATAGGTCGCGGTGCGGAGTCCGACGACCTCCAGCGCATTGGCGCCCGCCGGAGCGGCCGGCGGAATGTAGAGCGACTTCAGGTCGCGCCCGATCATCAGACGGATCATGCGGTCATGCGCGATCTCTTGCCGCGTGAGTGCGCCGACGACGCGGCCGTCGCGCAGCACCACCACGCGATCGGCGCAGCGCTCGACCTCGTTCAGCCGATGCGAGATGAAAATGACGCTGACCCCTTGGCCCTTCAGCTCGCGGATCACCTTCATCAGGCGCTCGGTCTCGGTGAGCGTCAGGCTCGATGTTGGCTCGTCCATGATGACGAGCCTCGCGTCGAGCGACAGCGCCTTGACGATTTCCAGGAGCTGCATTTGCGCGAGCGAGAGCGCGGAGACCGGCGTGTCCGACCCGAAATCCACGCCGAGCCGATCGAGCAGCGGCTGCACCTTCTGCCTGAGCGCCTTGCGGTCGATCAGCCTGAGCGGCCCGCCATAGACCGGCTCGCGGCCGATGAAGACGTTCGCCGCCACGTCGAGATTGTCGAAGAGGTTGAGCTCCTGATGCACGAAGGCAATGCCCGCCTTGATGGCGTCCGGCACGGTGAAGGAAGCGCGCGTCTCGCCGTCGACGCGGACCTCGCCCTCGGTCGGCGAGGCGACGCCGCCGAGAATCTTCATCAATGTGGATTTCCCCGCGCCGTTCTCGCCGATCAGTCCCACCACCTCGCCCTTCGCGATCGAAAGGCTCACGTCATGCAGCGCGACGACACCGGGATAGGTCTTGGTGATGCTGACCAGTTCCAGAAAAGGATCGGCCATCGCGGGGACCGCAGAATGATGTCGCGCCGAAGATTGGACCAGACTTGACCGGCCCGAGCAACAAGCAAAGGCCGGCGCGGCAGGAGGAGCTTTCGCGCCGGCCTCTTTGAGAGGTTTGCCGTCAGCCGCCGAGGCGGGCCGTCAGCTCCTTCTCAAAGGCGTCGACGTTCTCCGGCGTGATCACCTGGCCGGGAACGATGATGAGTTCGTCCGCCGGGATGCCCGACTTGTCTCCCTCGAGAAAGGCCGCCATGAGCTTCATGCCCTGGTAGCCCCACTGGTAGGGATCCTGCACGACGGTGCCGACGATCGTGCCCTCGCGCACGCCGCCGAGCGTGATCGGATCCTCGTCGAAGCCGATGACCTTGATGTTGCCGAGCTGGCCGGATTCCTTCAGCACCTCGTAGATGCGCGGCGTGTTGTAGGAGTAGATGCCGACCAGGCAGTCGATGTCGGGAGTGGCCGCGAGCACGTCCTCGACGTTGCGCTTGGCGCGCGTCTGGTCGATGTCGTCGCCGCGCACGTCGATCAGCTCGACGCCGGAGCCGGCGATGGCGGCCTGGATGCCCTCAACGCGCTCGCGCGCATTGTCGGCGCCCGGCAGTCCGACGAAGCCGACGCACTTGCCGCCGTCGGGCAGCGCCTGCTTCATCAGCTCGCCCGCGTCCTTGCCGAGCTCGACATTGGAGCTGCCGATATAGGCGACGCGGTCCGAATCGGGAGCGTCGCTGTCGGTGGTGAACAGCGGCACCTGCGCGGCGATGCGGTTCAGCGCTTCCGTCGACGTCTTCGGGTCGACGGAGGAGACCATGATCGCGTCGACGCCGGCGGCGACGAGATCGTCCATCAGGCGCTGCTGGATGGCCGCTGCGGCCTGCTCCGGATATTTGAACTGGAGATCGTAGTTTGGCAGCTCCTCCTGCGCCTTGTTCACGCCGGCCTCGGCGATCTTCCAGAAGTCGGACGCGCCGTTCACCACGAACACCAGCTCCTTCTTGTCCTGAGCCTGCGCCGCGACGCTCAGGGCCAGCACGGCAGCCCCTGCAAGAATGACGCTCTTCCTCATGCAATCTTCCTCCCTCAGTTGTTACAGCCGGGCTCGCCGAGGCCCGCATGAATGGACCAGCCTTCCGAGCCGGACGCCCTAGCTTGCCGAATTAGTATGATTAGTCAACGCCGGAGCGTAGGCGAACAAACGGTTGTCACTCCGCTGCTGAGCGTGATTTCTTCAAATGCCCCAAAGCCTTGAACCCCGGCGGCGCCCGCCAGAACGGCGGGATTGTTTTGCTCCAAAATCAGCTGGTTGGGGATAAAATGCTACGATTGAGCGCAGCCCGCGGAACGCTACGGGTG
>JBOHKB010000274.1:0-5705 GCA_050728815.1 Propylenella sp. | reverse complement strand
GTATAAAGGGCGGAAGAAGCCGCTGCACCGGCTGCTGATCGTGACGCTTGCCACGGTCGCGTTGATCGTTGGTGGCGGAATAATTGCGCCCAGCACTGTCTCAGTCAGCGCGCTGCAACTCATGCTGCCGTTCTTCGCGGTCCTGGCGGTCGCGTCGATCGGTCAGCATCTGGTGATCCAGCAGCGCGGGCTCGACCTGTCGGTCGCCGGCATCATGTCGTTTGCGGCAGTCATCGTTTCGGCGCTGCCGAGCTCGGCGGCCGGAATCCCCGAGACCCTGGCCTTCGTCGCGCTCGCGCTCGTAATGGGACTCGGCGTCGGCGCCGTGAACGGCGCGCTGGTCGCACTGCTCCGCGTCAACTCGCTGGTCACCACCATCGGCATGAATTCGCTGATGCTGGGGATCACGATGTACGTCACCAGCGGGTTCTCTCAGCAGGCGCCGCTGCCGCTCAACAAGTTTGGCGTCGGCAAGTTCCTAAGCGTCCCGCTGACCCTCTACGTCATGATCGTCATCGCCGCGATCGCGATTTTTGTCCTGGAGAAAACGACCGTCGGGCGGCGATTCATTGCTTCCAGCGTCAATCCCGATGCGGCGCTCGCCGTAGGCATTCCGCTGGACTTCTATCGCATTGCGACCTACGCGCTGGCCGGCCTTTGCTATGCAGCCGCCGGCGTGCTGCTGGCGGGCTATGTGCTGTCGCCGACGGTATTCAGCGGCATGCCTTATCTGCTGGCGACTGTCGCAGCCGTCGTGGTCGGCGGCAATCCCATCGGCGGCGGCCTGCGCGGCAGCGTCACCGCGACCATGATGGGCGCGCTGTTCCTCACCTATCTCGGCCAGCTCGTGCTCGCGGTTGGCTTCGAGACATCCGCCCAGAACATCGTTCAGGCCATCATCATCATCGCCAGCGTCGGCATTGTCGAAGCGGGCCGGCGCATTCGCTTCGAATGGATTCGCTTCAAATTCTGGGTCACCTCGCCCGATGTCGAGTTTCGCATTCGAACGACCTTCACGCGAACCATGACACGGCTGGGACTGTCGAAATTGCTGGACGTCGCGCCGCGGGTCAGGTGGCGCTGGCGCACCGCCTACCTTCGGCTGAAGAAGAAGCTCGAAATCACAGAATGAGCGCCGGCAAGCGGAATCTGCTGGGCGCCCCGATCATGGGGATCGTAGGGGCGACGAAGTACTACGGCCCCGTGGAGGCGTTGAAGGCCGTCAACCTCACCATCCGGCGCGGGCAGGTGCACGCCGTCGTCGGAGAGAACGGCGCGGGAAAATCCACGCTGATCGGCATTGCCGCCGGGGCCGTTCCGCCCGACTTCGCCGTCATTCGCGTAGCCGGCAAGGAAATCAAGAGACCGAACGCGAAGAAACTGCACCGGGCCGGCGTGGCGGTGACCTTCCAGCACCCCGAGCTGGCCGAGGAAATGACGGTCTTCGAAAATCTTCAGCTTGCGGCGCCGTCGCTCACCGGCGCTGCCGGCCGGGCGGAAGCTGAGCGCTTGCTTGCGGTCGTGGGATCCGAACAGCACGCCATGTCGCTCGACGTCCGGGTCCGCGACCTGACGCTGGCGCAATTTCACATCATCGAGATCGCCGGAGCGATCGCGTCTAAGCCCAAGGTGCTCTTTCTCGACGAGCCGACAGAGCCGTTCCAGCAAGCCGACATCGTCAGGCTTTTCGAGCTCATCAATCGGCTGCGCGAGGAAGGAGTCGCGATCGTCTACGTCTCGCACCGGCTGCGCGAGATCGAACAGATCGCCGATCACATCACCGTATTGCGCGACGGCAAGGTCATCGACAGCCGCCCGGCGGCGCGGATCACCACCGACGAGATCATCACCATGATCGCGGGCCGTCCGCTCGGACAGGTGTTTCCGGAGAAGGCGAAGGGCGCGGGCGATATTATCCTCGAGGTCGAAAATCTCGCGGGGTCCGGCTTTGCGAATGTCAGCTTTGCCGCGCATGCCGGAGAGATCGTCGGCGTGACCGGCATCGAAGGCGAGGGACAGCGCGAGTTCTTGCGCACCATCGCCGGACTGGAACGGCGCACCGCCGGATCGGTGCGCATCAAGGGCAAAGCGGTCGAGGGCGACACCACTGCGGCGGCGCGGCGCGCCGGCATAGGGTTTGTCACCGACGACCGCCATGAAGAAGGCCTGTTTCTGACGCTCAGGCTGCGCGAGAACATCGGTATCGGCGCGCTCGACCGCATTTCCACCGCTGGCGTGATCGACCGGAAGCGCGACCGCGCCTTGACCACGGAAGTGATGGACAAGCTCGGCATTTACACCGGGTACCGCATCAAGGAGTACGACGATACCAGAGCTGCGGAGCTTTCCGGCGGCAACCAGCAGAAGACGCTGATCGGACGCGAAATTGCCGGCGAGCCTGGCGTCGTCCTCATCGACGAGCCCACAAAAGGCGTCGATGTGGGCGCCCGCACCGAGATCTACGAACGCCTGCGAGAGCTGGCCGACGGCGGCGTCGCCGTTGTGGTGTCCTCGTCCGACGGCATCGAGCTTGAGGGCCTGTGCGACCGGGTTGTCGTGTTCGCGCGCGGCCGGATCGTGAAAGAGCTAGCGGGGGAGGCCCTTACCGACGAAGCGATCACCGAGGCGAACATGACCGCCACGGTGGCGCGCGAAGGTGGCCCGGCCCGCACCAGGAAAGGAGAAGAAGAACCCTGGCGCCGCGTCATGGCGGCCGACCGTTTTCCCGCAGCGGTGCTGAGTGTGCTGACCGCCATCGTGCTCCTCGGCACCGATTCGATCAGCGAGTATTTCCTGTCGGCGTTCAATATCGAGACCATGCTGACCTTCCTCTCGATCCTGGCATTCCTCTCGATCGCCCAATTGGGCACCATCCTGGTCGGCCGGATCGACCTCTCGGTCGGCGCTTTGGCTGGATTCGTCGTTGTGCTCGCATCGTTCCTGACGCCCGACGGCGCGGGACCGGGCGACGCGTTGTGGGGTGCGACGCTGATCTTGGCGATCACCGGCGGGTTCGGGCTGGCCCAGGGCTGGCTGGTCACCTGGCTCAACATCCCGGCGATCGTGGTGACGCTCGCCACGTTCATCGGCCTGCAAGGCATGTCGCTCGTTCTGCGGCCGCAGGCCGCCGGCACGATCACCGATTACATCTCCGATGTGACGCAATGGAGCTACGCGGGGATGCCTGCCTGTTTCCTCGCGATAATGGCCATCGTCGTGGTGTTCGAATTCGGCTTGTTCCGCACAGCGCTGGGGCGGCGGCTGCGCGCCGTGGGGTCCAATCCACTGGCCGCCACCCGGGTGGGATTCCGCGTCAACCGGCATATCCTGCTCGCCTTCGCGCTGTCCGGATTGCTGACCGGGATTGCCGGCCTGATCCTTGCCGGGCAGGTCGGCATCGGTTCGCCTGCCACCGGAATCGACTACACGCTGATGAGCATCACCGCCGTCGTGCTCGGGGGCACCAGAATTGCAGGCGGGCGCGGCTCGGTCCTGTCCGTCCTGATGGGCGCGGCGCTGGTGCAGTCGCTGTCGAGCGCGTCCTCCTTCATCAATCAGGATTCCGCAATCCATTTGACCGTCTTGGGTGCCGTCACCCTGGTCGCTGCGACCTTCTTCAGTGTGGCGCGGAGAGAGCGAACCGGATAGCGGCCGTTCAGGAAGCCCAAAGATCAAAAGCCACAAACAGTGAAATTCGAGACAGCGGCGGAAGCGGCCGTTGCCGCCTAGCTTATTTGTGCCCTCGGCTGTTCTTCGCTTGCGCCTTCAGCCATCCCTCGTATTCGGGACGAGCCGCATCGGAAAGGGGATAGTAGCGGCGGAGATCGCCGCCCTCCATCAATCGGGCCTTGGAGAACGCTTCCCATTCGTGGTGCTTTGAAGCCTGCTCGATCAGCTCAGGCGCGAGCTTGACAGGGACGACGACGGCGCCGTCGTCGTCGGCTACGATAATGTCGCCGGGCATGACCAGGACGCCGCCGCAGGCGATCGGCCCATTCACCGCGAACGGCATCAGATCGGTCTGCGTGTGGAAGTTGGGCGTCATGCCGGAGATCCACAATCCGAGATCGAGCTTCTTGATATTAGGATAGTCGCGAAGGCACCCGTCGACGACGACCCCGATCCCGCCCTTGCCCTTGAAGAAGGTGAGCATCATGTCGCCGAAGACGCCGCTTTTCATGTCGCCGCGGGCGTCAACCACGACGATGTCGCCGGGTTGCGTATGATAGAGCGTATGCCGATGCAGCTGCTTTTCCGGCTCGGCATATTCGTCGGCGCCGTAAAGGTCCTCCCGCTTCGGCATGAACTGGAGAGTGAGCGCCGGCCCGGCAATGGACCTGCCGGGGGTCCGCGCCGTCGGGCCGCATATATGCGCGTTGCGGATGCCCATCTTGTTGAGTGTGCTGCTCGCGGTCGCTGCGCCGATGTGCTGTAGCGCTTCGACCCACTCGCGTGGCGGGCGGACGATGTCGTTCGTTTGTATCATTTGTCAGTCGAAGAACGCCTTGTCCTCTTCCGACAAGTAGCGCCTCGCCTTCTCGGGATTGATCTCGACCCCCATACCCGGCCTGTCCCACACGTCAATCATTCCGTTCTTGACGATCGGGTTCGGCAGCCCCTCGACGATGTCGTACCACCAGGCCGGATCGCCGATCGGATATTCGAAGGCGATGAAGTTGTGCGGCAGCGTCGCCGAGACCTGGACGAGCGCGGCAAGCCCAAGCAGTCCGTTGCCGGTGCCGTGCGGCGCCATCAGTATCCCATGCAGGTTCGCGTATTCCGCGATCCATTTCAGCTCGGCGATGCCGCCGACGTCGCAGGGATCGGGGCCGACCACGTTGACGGCGTGGCCTTCGATCAGCTCTTTGAAGTTCTGCCGGAGATAGATCTGCTCGCCGGTGTGGATCGGCGTTGAGGTCGCGCGGGTCACCTCGCGATAAACGTCGGCATTCACGTAGGGCACATAATCGCCGGTGATCATGTCCTCCAACCACATCAGATTCAGGTGCTCGACCGCGCGGGCGAAGCGGATCGCGTCCGGGACGGTCCAGCCCGGACCGCAATCGAGCGCGAGCCCGACATCGTCGCCAAGAACCTCCTTCATGGCTTCGACACAGGCGATGATGTGCTTCATTCCCTTTGCGGTGAGGAGACCTGAATCGAGCGCCCCGTGGAACGGACTCTTCTCGGCCGTTCCAAAAAAGAAGTCGGGTATCTCGCGCTTCATCCCGCTGTGGAAGGCTATACCCTGCTTCACGAAGCTGAAGCCCTCGGGCAGCGCCTTCATTCGCCGGGCGTCTTCAGCAAACGCCTCGGGAGTGTGCGCTTTGAACGGAACGCGGATCGCGCCGTTATAGACGCGAACCTGGTCGCGGACTTTTCCTCCGAGAAGCTTGTAGACCGGCACGCCCGCGGCCTTGCCGGCAATGTCCCAGAGCGCGTGCTCGATCACGCTCACAGCGGCACCCCAGGGCTTGAAGGAACCGCGTTGGCGGATGCGCAGCATGCACCGCTCGACATCGGTCGGATCCTGGCCGATCAGCCCGTCGCGATAGTGCATGACGAAAGGCTTCAGATACGGCTTGTACTGTTCGACCTCGCCGAAGCCGCTGATCCCTTCATCGGTGACGATACGCACGATCGGATTCTTGCCGATGACCGCGCATTTCAGGTCGATGACCTTCATCTACTCTCCGCCTTCACCA
>JBOHKB010000273.1:0-3623 GCA_050728815.1 Propylenella sp. | reverse complement strand
CTCCTCCTTCGTCACCGTCAGCGAGCGCGCGGTCGCGCCGGAACTCCGGCGCGAAGGGCTGCGCCGCGCCGTGCCGATCAACGCGACGCTGGCGTCCGGGATCGACCTCCGCCAGGCCATGAACGCGCTCGAGACGCTGGCCGCCGAGCGCCTGCCGCCCGCGATGGGCATCCACTACATGGGCGAGGCCGCGACGCTCAACGAAACGTCGAGCGGCGTTTCCATCACCTTCGTGTTCGCGCTGGTCGTCGTGCTCCTGGTGCTCGCGGCGCAGTTCGAAAGTTTCATGAGCGCCATCATGATCATGTTCACCGTGCCGTTCGGGCTTGGCGCGGCGATCTTCGCCATCGCGCTCACCGGCGGCTCGCTCAATCTCTACAGCCAGATCGGGCTCGTCATGCTGGTCGGCATCATGGCGAAGAACGGCATCCTCATCGTGGAGTTCGCCAACCAGCTGCGCGAGCGCGGATTCGCCGTACACGACGCGATACGCGAGGCATGCCGCATCCGCTTGCGGCCGGTCGTCATGACCATGGTCGCAACCGTCGCCGGCGGCGTGCCGCTCGTCGTCATGGGCGGCGCCGGCGCCGAGGCGCGGCAGGCGCTCGGCTGGATCGTCGTAGGCGGACTGGGCTTCGCCACGATCATCACGCTCTTTGTCACGCCGGTCGCGTTCCTGCTGCTTGCGCGCTTCTCCAAGCCGCGCTCGGCGGAGGCGGAGCGTCTCGCCTCGGAGCTTGACGATGTCGGGCACGACGACCTGCTGCTCGGCCGGCGCCCGACCATGGAGGCCGCGGAGTAGATGCGCGCGGCCCTCGCCACCACCGGCCTCGTCGGCGATCTCCTGCTCTCGGGCGGCTCGGCGCGGCGGGAACGGCCGCGTTCAGTCGCGGTTCAGCGCCGCGCATGGCATGGTGCGCGTCCGACATTCGAAGCGGTGTTTCCCGTGGCGAGGAACGAGGACGCGGCGGCGAGCGAGCTTGTGGAAGTCCGCGCCATCGCGGCGGGGGATTCCGCCGCCTTCCGTCGTCTGATCGAGCGCGAGTCGCCGCGCCTGCTCCGTTTCGCGCTCGCCATGCTGGGCAGCCTCGAAGAGGCGGAGGACGTGGTGCAGGAGACGCTTCTCTCGCTCTGGGAGAACGCCGCCGCGTGGACGCCGGAGGCCCGCATCGGGACCTGGCTCTACCGGGTCTGCCACAACCGCTCGATCGACCGGCTGCGGCGCCGCCGGACTTTTGTCGACGACGGGGCGCTCGACGAGCTGGCCGATTCGTCCGAGCCGGCCGACCTCGGCCTGATCCACGGCGAGGAAGCGCGCGACCTGCGCGACGCGGTCGCACGCCTCGCGCCGCGGCAGCGCACCGCGGTGCTTCTTTTCCACTTCGAGGAATTGCCGCAGCGCGAGGCGGCCGAGGTGATGGGGATCAGCGAGGCGGCGCTCGAGTCGCTCCTGGCGCGGGCGCGGCGGCAGATGCGCCGCTGGCTTGGCGTCGACGGAGATGGGAATGACTGAGCCGCGGCGCGGAGAAGAAGCGCTCGCTCGGCTGATCGCCGAGCACCGCGGCGCGCTCGATGCGGAGGTCGCGCGCTCGGGCGCGCTTCCGCGCGTTCGCGACAATGTGCTGATGCGTTCGTCCTACGATCCGCTTCAGGGCCTGAGCTGGCGGCGGGTCGCGGCCGCCGTGCTGGTTGCCGGCATGCTCGGCGGCGCCATCGATCTCGTCCTGCCGGAGCGCGCCCCCGACACGGCCGACGTTGCGATCGTCGGCGTGCTCGAAGACTTCGACCAGCTGGGCCTGCCATGAACGCGTTCGGCGCATTTCTGAAGAGGCGTTGGCCGGCCGTCCTGCTGGTCGCCTCGCTTGTTTTGAATGGCTTCCTGGTCGGGATGGTCGCGGCCGATTCGCTGAAGCCGCGGGGCGGCTGGTTCAGCGGCGAGCGGCTGACGCGCTTCGAGCTGCGCCGCTTCGACGAGCGGCTTTCGAAGGATGCGGTCGAGACGATCGCCGCACAACTTCGACCGCTCGCGCCGCAGCTCGACGAGCGGATCGAGCGGCTTCGCGCCATACGCGAGGAGATCATGCGACTTGCCGCTGCGCCCGAGCCGGATCGGGCGGCAATCGAGGAACGGCTCGCCGCGCTCCGCGACGAAGGCGCCGCCATGCAGGAGGCGGTGCAGCAGTCGACCTACGACGCCCTTCTGGCGCTGCCGGCGGCCGAGCGCGCCAGGTTGGCCGACAACCCCGGCTAAGGCGGAACTTCGTCCCGCCACAATGCATTCTTAGGCGTGGAGCCCGCCCTCGATCCGTCTTATGACGGCTGCGGCTGGGCGGCGATTCGAGGGGACCTCATGCAACGCCCGACGAGGGGACAAGCGAAGGCGAAGGCTTTGGCTCGTGTCGCCTACGCGACGCTCGTCACCAACGAGGAATACGGCCGCGGCGCTCTCGCGCTCGTCCGCTCGCTCCGCTGGACGGGCAACGAGGCGCCGATCCTGGTGCTCGCGACCGCCGAGGCGGAGCACCTCGACGAGCTCGAGGCCGAGGGCTGCCGCATCGTTCCTGTCAAGCAGCCGGCGCTGTCGGAAGGGTTCCGCGAGCGCCACAGCCGCGAGGCGCTGCATCGCGCCGCTCCCTTCAACAAGGGCAACAAGCCGGCCTTCCACGACCCGATCGACAATTTCTGCAAGCTCGAGCTCTGGAAGCTCGCCGACTACGACAGGATCGTCTTCCTCGACGCCGACTCTCTCGTGGTGAAGCCGATCGACATGCTGTTCGGTTTTCCGGAATTCTCGGGCGCGCCCAATCTCTATGAGACGCTCGCCGATTTTCATCGGCTGAACTCCGGCGTGTTCGTGGCCGAGCCGAGCGTCGCCACCTACGAGCGCCTGATCGAGAAGCTCGACCGGCCAGGAGCCTTCTGGCGGCGCACCGACCAGACGTTCCTCGAGCACTTCTTTCCCGACTGGCACAAGCTCCCCTACACCTTCAACACCATGCAGTACGTCTACTTCAACCTGCCCGAGCTGTGGGTTTGGAAGTCGATCCGCGTGGTGCACTATCAGTATGAAAAGCCGTGGTCGGAGGAGAATCCGAAGCGGCATCTGCTCGGTCCGGTGATCGATCTCTGGCAGCGGATGTTCGCGGGTGAGCCGCCGCCGGACGAGCTGCCGGTGGTGCCGCCCGCCAAGGACCGTTCGCGGGACCTCATCGCTTGATCGTCGCCGTCACCGGCGCGACCGGCTATGCCGGGCAATACATCGTGAGACGGCTGCTCGAAGGAGGCGCGCACGTGCGCGCATGGCGGCGCGCGTCGTCGAATGTGAGCGCGCTCCTGCGCGAGGTGGAGTGGATCGAGGGAGGCCTGACGCGGCCCGAGACGGCAGCCGCGCTGGTCAAGGGCGCGGATGCGCTCGTGCATGCGGCGCTCGATCATGCACCGGGACTCTACCGCGGCGGGGAGGGGAGCGACCTCGCCGGCTTCATCGAAAGAAACGTGGGAGGAAGCCTTTCGCTGCTCCTCGCGGCGCGCAAGGCGGAAGTCGAGCGCTGCATCTTCGTCTCTACGCGCGCCGTCTTCGGCGTCCCGGAGATCGCCGAAACGATCGCAGACGACGAGCCGCC
>JBOHKB010000272.1:0-4776 GCA_050728815.1 Propylenella sp. | reverse complement strand
TCGCGGGGGAGGAATCGGCAGCTGTCGCATGATCCGGCTGTTCCACTATCCGCTTTCGGTGCCGTCGCGGTTCGTGCGTCTCGTGCTCGCCGAATGCGAGGTGACTCCCGAGCTCACAGAGGAGCGCGTCTGGAAGCGGCGGAAAGAGTTCCTGCTCATGAACCCGGCCGCCACGCTGCCGGTGCTCATTGAGCATGACGGGCCTCCGATCGTCGGCGTCTGGGCGGTATCGGAATATCTCGACGAGACGCGCGGTTTCGCGCTGAACGAGCGCCGGCTGTTGCCGGCAAGCGCCGACCAGCGCGCAGAAGTACGACGGCTGTGCGAGTGGTTCCTCTACAAGTTCGACGAGGAGGTCACCTCGTACCTTGTCGAGGAGAAGGTGGCGAAGCGCGAGAAGGCGAAGGCCGGAATCGCCGGCGGTCCGCCGGATTCGGCGTTGCTGCGAGCCGCGCGCTCTAACATCCGCACCCATCTTCACTATATCGAGCACCTGATTTCGTTGAAGAACTGGCTCGCCGGGGACCGGATGAGCTATGCCGATCTCGCCGCCGCGGCCGCGCTGTCGGTGGCCGATTATCTGGGCGAGGTTCCATGGCAGGACGCGCCGGAAGCAAAGGACTGGTACATGCGGATGAAGTCGCGCCCGTCCTTCCGTCCGCTCCGGGCCGAGACGGTGCGCGGCCACACGCCGCCGGAGCACTACGAAAAGCTCGACTTCTGAAGCCGGCCGGGCTGCGCAAGCTCATCGAGGAGCTCGCGCGCGCCGAAGGCTTTGACGCGGTCGGCGTGACGACGCCCGACGCGATCCCGAAAGCCGCGGCGCGCCTGCGGACCGCAATCGCCGACGGACATCACGGCACGATGGACTGGCTTGCAAGCACGGCTGGGCGGCGCGGCAGCCCGACGGCGCTCTGGCCGGAGGTCCGCTCGATCGTCATGCTCGGTATGAACTACGGGCCGGCGGGCGATCCGCTGAAAACGCTCGCCGACCGGCAGGCGGGAACGATCTCCGTCTACGCACGCAACCGCGACTACCACGATCTGATCAAGGGGGCTCTGAAGCGCATCGCCTCGGAATTCGCGGCACGCGCCGGCGCCGACGTGAAGGTGTTCGTCGACACCGCGCCGGTGATGGAGAAGCCGCTCGCCGAAGCCGCCGGGATCGGCTGGCAGGGCAAGCACACCAATCTTGTCAACCGCCGCTTCGGCTCCTGGCTTTTCCTCGGCGCGATCCTCACCGACGCGGAGCTTCAGCCGGATCGACCCGAGGCGGACTATTGCGGCTCCTGCAAAGCCTGCCTCGACATCTGCCCGACCGACGCCTTTCCGGCGCCTTACCGGCTCGATGCGCGGCGCTGCATCTCCTATCTCACGATCGAGCACAGGGGACCGATCCCGACAGAGTTCCGCGAGGCGATCGGCAACCGCATCTTCGGCTGCGATGATTGCTTGGCCGTCTGCCCGTGGAACAAGTTCGCCGCGAAGGGGCGGCAGGCGAAGCTCACGGCGCGCGCGGAGCTGAACGCGCCGCGGCTCGCCGAATTGGTGCGGCTCGACGACGGAAGTTTTCGCCGACACTTCTCCGGCTCGCCGATCAAACGGATCGGCCGCGCCCGCTTCGTCCGCAACGTGTTGATCGCGATCGGCAATTCCGAAGAGCCGAAGCTCGCCGATGAGGCGGCGGCGCTCATTTCCGACCCGGAACCGGTGGTGCGCGGCGCGGCAGTATGGACGCTGAGACGGCTCGCGCCGGGACGACTTGCGGAATACGCCGCTCTTTGGGCGGAACGCGAGGGCGATCCTGGCGTTCGCGACGAATGGATGGAAGCCATTGGAAAGGCCGCCACATGAACCGACATTGGGAAATCGCCAGACGCCGGGTTTCGCTTCCGGCGCTTAGGCGGAACGGGCGCGAGCTGACTGTTTCGCGCGGTGCACTCGGCGCTGGCGCCGTCGGCGCGCTGGCGCTCGGGTCGCTCGCGATCGGTGCGCTCGCCATCGGCGCGCTTGCCATCAACCGACTCGGAGTGAAGCGCGCGCGGATCGAGCGCCTTTCGGTCGGCACGCTCGAAGTGGATCGGCTGATCGTGCACGACAGGAGCGAAGCCGGAGGCGAAGATTCTTCCCGATGAGCGCGGAGCCGAAGTTCTTCAGGAACGCGGCCGTGTGGCAAAAATGGCTTGAAAAGAACCACGACAGAAAACCCGAGGTCTTCGTCGGTTTCCACAAGGTCAAGACCGGCAAGCCCAGCATCACTCACAGGCAGGCGCTCGATGAAGCTTTGTGCTTCGGATGGATCGACGGTGTCGCGCGTGGCGGCGACGAGACGTGGCATATCCGCTTCACGCCGCGCCGCGCGAAGAGCGTGTGGAGCGCCGTCAACATCAAGCGCGTCGAAGAGTTGAAGGCGGAAGGCCGTATGCATGCTGCAGGCATCGCCGCCTACGAGGCGCGCGATCCCAAACTGCAGAACCGTTATTCGAGCGAGAATCGCCATGCGGCGGCCCTCTTGCCCGACGACGAGAAGAAATTTCGCGCCAACAGGACAGCTTGGGAGAACTTCTCCGCTTTCCCGCCGTCGTATCGGCGGCCCGCGATCTGGTGGGTCGTCAGCGCCAAAAAGGAGGAGACGCGGCAAAGACGGCTCGCAACCCTCATCAAGGATTCGGAAGCAGGCCGCAGGGTGCCGCCGCTGACCCCGCCCGCAAAGAGGAAATGAGCCGCCTGTTCGTTTTCGGGCTCGGCTATTCCGCCCGCGCGGTCGTCAACCGTATGCGGCCGAAGCTCGACGCGGTCTGGGGCACCACGCGCAATCCGGCAAAGCGCGACGAGATCGCAGAGCTCGGCGTTGTGCCGCTGCTCTTCGATGGCGAAGCCTCCCCTCCCCCCTTGCGAGGGAGGGTTGGGGAGAGGGGAAGGGAGAAGGCCGTGGCAGTGTCCTTCCCCCCTTTCCGTCTCTTCCCCGCAAGGGGGGAGAGGGCGCTCCTCTCCGACGCCGACCACGTGCTCATCTCCATCCCGCCCGACACTTCGGGCGATTCGGTGCTGCGATGCTTCGGCGAGGAGCTGACTTCGGCGAAACTGCACTCGCTCGTCTATTTCTCCACCGTCGGGGTCTACGGCGACCATGGCGGCGCCTGGGTGGACGAGGAGAGCGAGTGCCGGCCCGTGTCGGAGCGATCGCGCTTGCGGCTCGATGCCGAGGCCGCCTGGCAGCGCTTCGCCGACGAGAGCGGCATACCAGTCGCTGTCATCCGGCTCGCCGGCATCTACGGGCCTGGCCGCGGGCCGTTCGAGAAAGTACAGCGCGGCACGGCGCGGCGGATCGTCAAGCCGGGGCAGGTCTTCAACCGCATCCACGTCGACGACATTGCGGCGATCGTGGAGGCGGCGTTCGACCGGCGCGCCAACGGAATCTTCAACGGCGTCGACGACGAACCCGCGCCGCCGGAGGACGTGCTCGCCTACGCCGCGGACCTCCTCGGCCTCCCCCCTCCCCCCGAAGTGCGGTTCGAGCGGGCGGAGCTGACCCCGATGGCGCGGAGTTTTTACGCCGAGAGCAAGCGCGTCAGGAACGGCAAGATCAAGCGAGAGCTCGGCGTGCGCCTCGCTTATCCGACCTATCGCGAAGGGCTGAAGGCGGTGCTGGAGGCAGACGGCACCGGGCGCCGCTGAGCTGCTGCAAGACTACTGTACACGATTACGGAAGAGCGTCTTCCGGCCGAGCGTCACGTTCGGCCGGACGGCGATGATGAAGACGCCCGCCAGCGCGAGCGCGGCGCCGAACGCCATCCGCGTATCGAAATGGTCGCCGGTCAGCCAGATGCCGAGCACGATCGTGAACAGTGGCCCCATCAGCGTGAGCGGCGCGATCAAGTTCGCCTCGTAGCGCTGGATGTAGCCGTAATAGGCGGTGTGGGCGACCACGGAGACGATGAGCCCCGAATAGAGGGTGGCCGCGACGAGCGGCCAGCCGGCGTCGTAGGCGGCGGAGAACTGGTTCTGCTCGAGCGCCGGCGTCACGGCGAGCAGAGCTATGGTGGACGAAAACCCGACCCAGGCCTGGAATCTGAGCGGGCGGATGCCTTCCATCTGCTTCATCATGATCGTGCCGACCGCGCCGCCGCAGGCCGAAGCGGCGACGAAAAGCAGCCCGGACGAAAGGTCGAACTCGCCCGGCTCGAACATCACGAAGAACACGCCGACCAGCGTCAACGCGATGCCGAATCCGCGCCTCCAGCGGATGCGCTCGCCGAGCACCACGACCGAGAGCAGCGTCGCCGTCGGCACGCCGATCTGGCTCACGATCGCGGCGGCGGACGGGCTCGCCGTCTGCAGGCCGACGAAGTAGAGCGCAAAGCCGCCCCCGCCCATCAGGATTGCGACGACCAGAATCCGCCAGCGCGGCCGCGGCATCGGAAGCAGCCACGGGAGCACCGCGAGCGCAATCGCGGCAGAACGCAGCATGCCGAAGAAGAGCGGAGGCACCTGCATGTCGGTCACCACCACCTTCGCGACGATGGCGTTGAAGGCCCAGGCAACGCAGATCAGGACAAAAAGGGAGAAATCGCGAAGGGGCATTGCTCGGGGCTATAGAGCCGTTCGCCGGTCCCCGATATGCGGCATCGAGGCAACGCGCCTTCACCTTCTCCCCTTGAGGGAGAAGGTGGCTGCGAAGCAGCCGGATGAGGGGTGACCCGCAATTAGGGGCTTTCGTCCGTCCGAGCGACCCCTCTCCCGGGTCGCTCCGCGACCCACCCTCTCCCTCAGGGG
>JBOHKB010000271.1:0-3728 GCA_050728815.1 Propylenella sp. | reverse complement strand
CGTTTCATGTGTTCCCCTCCGACATCGACAAGAGATCGGCCGGCGAATCACTTGCGAGCGCCGGCGGTTTCGTTGCAAAAGAGCCACGGCGGCGGTCCCGGCACAACATCCGCGTCAGGCGCGCGGTACGTTCAGCGGAGGATTTGGAACGCGCGGTCGCGGTTGCGGCCGTAGCGGTAGACCGCAAAGTGGTCGTCGAAGCTCGCCGCCTGCGTGATGCCGAGCCGCTCCATGACGGCAAAACTCGTGCGGTCGACGATCGAGAAATCCTGGTCGGGAAAGGCCTCACCGACCGCCCAGGCGGTTTCGAGGTCGGCGAGGGTGACAAGTTCGACACGCGCCGCACCCCGTCGCATCCGGTCCCAGAACTGTTCCGCCGCGCTTCGCCGATACCGGCTGTTCAGCAGGAGCCACGTCTCGACGACGACATGGTCACTGGTGACGCGATCTGGGGCGCCCGAGAGGATAGTCTTCGCCTGCATATTGTCGTTGTCGCGCGCAACGATCGAGGCGAACCAGACGGATGAATCGACAAAGAGACTCAACTGCGACGCGACGCAGTTTTCGCGCGCGTCCGGCGTGGCTTCCGCCCGGTGGACCGAAGGTAGTCGTCCCACACGGCTTCGCCGATCATCTTGTGCTTGTCGCGAGCGATGTTGGTCGGCGGTCCTTCATCGACGAGGTCGAAGATCTGCGTGATGTCGAACTTGGGTTTCGGTGCGTCGAGCTCCTTGTCGACCGCGCGGCGTACGAACTCGGCAAACGAAATCCCAAGCTCCGCTGCCCTCGCTCGAGCACGGCGCTGCGTCTCAGGATCCATCGTGATCTGAGTGCGTGCATTCATGATGGCGCCATCATGCCATCAAATGCGCACCGCTGCAACTGAGGCGCGGGAGGCGGCGAACGACGGCTATGGGGACGGAAGCCTGGAGTCGCCGCAATTTACTCCGCCCGTCTCACCCGCTAGACCGCAGCGCGTTTTCCGCGGAGCGAGGCGATGCAGAAGCTCAGGATCGGCGTTCTTGGCGCGTCCGGCTACACCGGCGCCGACCTCGTGCGCCTCGCCGCGCGGCATCCGAACGTCGAGATCGCCGCGCTCACCGCCAACACGCACGCCGGCAAGGCGATGGCGGAGGTCTTTCCGCATTTCTTCATGCTCGACCTGCCGCGGTTGACCGAGTGGGAGGAGGTGGACTGGACTTCGCTCGACGCCGTGTTCTGCGGCCTGCCGCACGGCACGACGCAGGAGATCATCGCCTCGGTGCTCAAGGCCAATCCGAAGATCAAGGTCATCGACATGTCGGCGGATTTCCGGCTGCATGAATTGACGACATACGTTGAGTGGTACGGGCACGAGCATCGCGCGCCAGCGTTGCAGAAGGAGGCCGTCTACGGCCTGACGGAATTTTACCGCGACGCGATCAAGACCGCGCGGCTGATCGCCTGCCCGGGCTGCTACCCGACCGCTGCTTTGCTCGCCCTCGTGCCGATTGCCAGGGCCGGGCTCATCGACGCGAGCGACATCGTCATCGACGCGAAGTCGGGAGTCTCCGGCGCTGGGCGGGGGCTGAAACTGAACACGCTTTTCTCGGAAGCGGGGGAGGGGCTCTCGCCTTACTCCGTCGCCAAGCATCGGCACGCGCCCGAGATCGAGCAGGAGATTTCCGCGGCGGTCGGCGCGCCGGTGACCGTCAACTTCACGCCGCACCTGATCCCGATGAGCCGCGGCGAGCTGTGCACTTCATACGTCAGGCTGAAAGGCGCGAGCTCCGCCGATCTTCGGGCGCATCTTGCCGAAAGCTATCGCGGCGAGCCGTTCGTACACGTCGCGCCGGAGGGCGTGCTGCCGCAGACGCAGAACGTGCGCGGGTCGAACTACGCGCAGATCGGCGTGTTTGCGGACCGGATTAAGGGTCGCGCCATCGTGATCTCGGTGCTCGACAACCTGGTGAAGGGCTCGGCCGGCCAAGCGCTACAGAACATGAACCTCGCCTTCGGGATCGAGGAGACGACGGGGCTCCTGCAGCTGCCGCTGTTTCCGTAGGCGGGAGAAAAAGCACCCCTCTCCCCGGCACAAGGGGAGAAGGTTCGTGCAGCGCTTCCGCTCAGAAGAACGATGAGCGGCGGCTCCACCACCCGCTTCGTTTGGGGCGGTCGTCCTCGATCGGCTGCGGCACGGGCTCTTCGGCGGGGGTCGTCTGAGCCGTTTCCGGAGCCCCGCGAGCGGGCTGCTCGTCGGGCCGGATTTCGTCCGGCTGGTGCATCTCCGGCATGCTCGCTCCGGCTTCGTCCGAGCGTTCGACAGCGGCCGCCTCGACGCCCGCGCCTTCGGCATCCGGCTCGGCCGCTGCGATCTGCGGACCGCGGTCGTCGTCCGCCTGAGCCGCTGCCTCGATCTCCTCGGAGGCTGCGTCGATCGAGTCTTCGCCCCCACGGTCAGCGTGCCGCTCCGCAATCGAATCGCTCGCCCTCGTGTCCGCTCTGCCTTCGCCGTCGCCGCCCTCGCGCCCGCGTCCGCCGCGTCGCCTGCCTCCGCGACGCCCGCGGCGACGCCTGCGCGATGCCTGCTCGGCCTCGCTCGCCTCGGCGGTTTCATCGCCCCCGCGCTCCTCGCGTCCGCTTTCCTCCTCCTCCGCTTCCTCGGAGCGCCCGCCCTCGGTGAGATGACGTTCGGGGCGGTCGTCGCCGTTCCCGCGCCGCCGGCGTCTCCGCCGGCGCCCCCGCTCGCGGCCGCCCTCGAGGTCGGCTTCGGTCTCTACCTCCTCGTCGGCGGCGGGCGCCTCCTCTGGCTCGGGCGCGGGCATTTCGGCCATCGCGATCGCGCCGCTCCGCTCGATACGCTCCTCCACGGCCGCGCCGCGCTCCACCAGGAAGCCCGCGCCGCTCTCCGGCGGCTCGCCGCTGATCGCGATCGTCACTCCGAAGCGCTGTTCAAGCTCAGCTAGATGACGGCGCTTCTGGTTCAGCACATAGAGCCCCACTTCGGGGCGGGTGCGCACCAGGAGATGGTGGGTGTTGTGCTTGAAGAGCTGCTCCTCCAGCGCCCTGAGGATCTGTAGCGACAGCGAGGAGACGGACCGCACCTGCCCGGTGCCGCGGCAATGCGGGCAGGGGACGGTCGAGCTTTCGAGCACGCCGGTGCGAATGCGCTGACGCGACATTTCCAGCAGCCCGAAATGCGAGATGCGCCCCACCTGGATGCGGGCGCGGTCGGCGCGGAGGCAATCCTTGAGTTTTCTCTCGACGGCGCGGTTGTTGCGCTTCTCCTCCATGTCGATGAAGTCGATCACGATGAGGCCCGCAAGGTCGCGCAGACGAAGCTGACGGGCGATTTCCTCGGCCGCCTCGAGGTTGGTCTTGAGCGCGGTGTCCTCAATCGAGTGCTCGCGGGTCGATCGCCCGGAATTCACATCGATCGAAACCAGCGCCTCGGTCTGATTGATGACGACGTAGCCGCCGGACCGCAGGGTCACCTGCGGCGAGAACATCGCGTCGAGCTGCGCCTCGACGCCGTTCCGCGAGAAGATCGGCGTCGTGTCCTTGTAGACCTGGACGTTCCGCGCATGGCTCGGCATGAGCATGCGCATGAAATCCTTGGCTTCGCGGTAGGCGTCTTCGCCGGCGACAATGACCTGCTCGATCTCGCGGGAGTAGAGGTCGCGGATTGAGCGCTTGATGAGGCTGCCTTCCTCGTAGACGAGCTTCGGCGCGGTCGAGCGGAGCGTCAG
>JBOHKB010000270.1:0-4428 GCA_050728815.1 Propylenella sp. | reverse complement strand
GGGCATACCGCTCCACGAAGCGGACATCGACCTCTACGACGCCTACAACGCGGACGAGGCGTTCCTGGCCTCGACCTCGCTCGCGATCTGTCCGATCACGAGGGTCAACGGCGTCGCGATCGGTCCGGCCGGTCAGGTGTGGGGCCCGCTCACGGAACGCCTCGCCGGCGCCTACAAGCGGCTCGTCGATCACGACTTCGTCGGCCAGTACCTGAAGCGCTACGTCGAGGGGATGGAGGCGCGCGCGTTCTGACCGACCGTCAAGGCGGCGCGCCGAGATCAAAGTTCCTTCTCGGCGAGTCCGCGGAACTCGTCCGGAACGGAGCGGGTGAGCCCGAGCGCGACTGACGCGTATCCGACCGCCTCCCATCCGAAGCGGTCGCGTATCGCATCGACGGCGCGGTCGGCAAGCCAGCGCGCCGCGCCCTGTCGCGCCCCGGGACGGCGCCTCTCGTCCTGAAGCCCGAGCGGCAACTCCAGCTGCAGCACCGTGCGCGTCTCCAGGCCTGACACCGATATCGCGAGCAGCGAGATCATCTTCTCGTGCGGGTGACGCGCGAGCACGCTGCGCACAAGATCCTCGGCGATCTCGGCGAGGATTGCGGTTGCCGAGATCGGCGCCGGAAGAGTCGTCGCGTGCGTCACCGAGCGGAGGTTGGCGAACCGCACTCTGACCGTCACCGTGCGGCCGAGCCGTGATTTCGCCCGCAGCCGGCTCCCGATCCGGTCGGCGAGGTGTCGAAGCGTCGGGCGAAAGACGCGCTCTGCCGCAGGCTTCTTGCCGAGCGCCGATTGCGCTCCGGCCGAATGCGCACGCCGATGCGTCTTGATCTCGCGCGGATCGCGGTTCCAGGCGAGCGCGGCCAGCTTCTCTCCGAGCGCGTGGCCCAACAGCCGCTGCAGCGACCGCGGCGAGGTCTCCGCCAGCTGCCCGATGGTGTGGACGCCCGTCTGCGCCAGCCGCGCCTTGGTTGCGGGGCCGACGCCCCACATCAGCTCGACGGGGAGGTCGTGCAGGAATCTCAGTTCGCCCGCAGGATCGACGACGAGCAGCCCGTCGGGCTTCGCCACCTGCGATGCGATTTTCGCCAAGTGCTTGGTGCGCGCGACCCCGATCGAGATCGGCAGCCCAAGCTCCTCGCGCACGCGGCGGCGAATGGTCTTGGCGATTTCCGCCGGCGGACCGAAGAGGTGCTCGGTCCCCGCCACGTCGGCAAAGGCTTCGTCGATCGAGATGCGCTCGACGAGCGGCGTGAAGTCGCCGAGCACCTTGATCGCAGCGTCGCCGAGCCGC
Source organism: Propylenella sp. (assembly GCA_050728815.1). Lineage (GTDB taxonomy): Bacteria > Pseudomonadota > Alphaproteobacteria > Rhizobiales > Afifellaceae > DASWJZ01. The sequence goes on along the minus strand of JBOHKB010000270.1, from coordinate 3,134 downwards.
TGGTAATCCTTGAAGTGGCCGCCGACGAAGACGAGTTCCGGGCAAAGTTCGCGCGCCCTTCGTCCCGGCATCCCGCCATGCACCCCGAAGGCCTTGGCTTCGTACGAAGCGGCGAGCACCACCCCGCCGCCGACGGCGATGGGCTTGTCGCGGAGCGATGGATCGAACAGCTGCTCGACCGAGGCGTAGAAGGAGTCGAGGTCGGCATGGAGGATGGTGGCGGCTTCCATCCAGCTGTCCGTCGGGCTGATCGCGGAACCGCCCCGATTCGGGGCGAGCACGTGAGAACATAAAGAGAACATCGCACGTGCAATGTCAATCCGCGTAAAAAAGAGAGGGTCCGGAAAGCCGCTTGGCTTCCGGGCCCTTCAAACCACGGCCGATCTGTCGACCGTCACACCGAATAGTACATATCGTACTCGACCGGGTGCGGCGTCATCTCGTAGCGCATGTTCTCCTGCCATTTCAGCTCGATGTACGCATCGATCTGGTCGTCGTCGAACACGCCGCCGGCCTTCAGGAAGTCGCGGTCCTTCTCCAGTTCGCCGATTGCCTGGCGGAGCGAGCCGCAGACGGTTGGAATCTCCTTCAGCTCCTCCGGCGGAAGGTCGTACAGATCCTTGTCGACGGCGCTCCCCGGATTGATCTTGTTCCGGATGCCGTCGAGCCCGGCCATCAGCATGGCGGTGAAGCCGAGATAGGGGTTGGCGGCTGGGTCGGGGAAGCGCACCTCGACGCGCTTGCCCTTGGGCGAACTCGTCACCGGGATGCGGCAGGAAGCGGAGCGGTTGCGCGCCGAGTAGGCGAGCAGGACCGGCGCCTCGTAGCCCGGCACCAGGCGCTTGTAGGAGTTCGTCGTCGGGTTGGTGAAGGCGTTGATCGCCTTGGCGTGCTTAAGGATGCCGCCGATGTAGAAGAGCGCCTCGTCCGAGAGGTCGGCGTATTTGTTGCCGGCGAAGACCGGCTTGCTGCCCTTCCAGATCGACTGGTGCACGTGCATGCCCGAGCCGTTGTCGCCAAAGATCGGCTTTGGCATGAAGGTCACCGTCTTGCCGTAGGCCTGCGCTGTCTGGTGAATGCAGTATTTGTAGATCTGCAGCCCGTCCGCGGCCTTGATGAGAGTGGCGAACTTGATGCCGAGCTCGTGTTGCGCGGCGCCCACCTCGTGGTGGTGCTTTTCGACCGCCACGCCCATCTGCCCGATATACATCAGCATGTCGGAGCGGATGTCCTGCGCGGAATCGACCGGCGGCACCGGGAAGTAGCCGCCCTTGGTGCGCGGCCGGTGGCCGAGGTTGCCGCCCTCGTAATCGGTCGGGTTGTTGGTCGGGAACTCGGCCGAGTCGACCTCGAACCCGGTCGAATAGGGTTCGGCCGAGAAGCGTACGTCGTCGAAGATAAAGAACTCCGCCTCCGGACCGAAATAGGCGGTGTCTCCTATGCCGGTCGACTGCAGATAGGCGAGCGCCTTCTTGGCGGTGGTACGCGGGTCGCGGTTGTAGGCCTCGCCCGTTCCGGGGTCGAGGATGTCGCAGAAGATCGCGAGCGTCGGCTGCGCGAAGAAGGGGTCAATCACCGCCGCTTCCGGATCGGGCATCAGCGTCATGTCGGACTGATGGATCGCCTTCCAGCCGGCGATCGAAGAGCCGTCGAACATGATCCCGTCGGCGAAGGCGTCTTCGTCGATGGCGCTCACGTCCATCGTGACATGCTGCATCTTTCCGCGCGGGTCGGTGAAGCGCAGGTCGACATATTTCACATCGTTGTCCTTGATGGTTTTCAGGACATCGGAAGCGTTGCTCATGGTTCCCTCTTCTTCGATCGATGGACTTCTGGGGAAATGCGTGCGGCGGGCGCGTCAGATGGCGTCGAGGCCGCTTTCGCCGGTACGGATGCGGATCGCTTCCTCAACCGACGAGATGAAGATTTTTCCGTCGCCTATGCGGCCGGTCTGCGCGGCGTTGCGAATCGCCTCCACCGCGCGGTCGACAAGCTCGTCGGCGAGCACGACCTCGACTTTCACCTTGGGCAGGAAGTCGACGACGTATTCGGCGCCGCGGTAGAGTTCCGTGTGGCCCTTCTGCCGGCCGAAGCCCTTGGCCTCGGTGACGGTAATGCCCTGCAGCCCGACTTCCTGCAGGGCCTCTTTCACTTCGTCGAGCTTGAAGGGTTTGATGATCGCTTCGATTTTCTTCATTCTCGCCGTACTCCAGCGCCAGCTTCGTGGCCTCCTCGGTGCAAAGCACGAAACATGCCAAGATTCCGGCCTCCTGCGACCGCCTCGGGCGGATCGCATTGCGTAGAAATTCGGCAATCCGACAAGCGCTTTTCTCGGCGATGACCGAACATCCTGCCTATCCAGTAGGCATTTGCCTAAACACTGGTCAAAAATGACCCCGATCGAGCTGCTCACGCCCGACGAAATGGCCACGGCGGATCGGCTCACCATCGCCGGCGGCCTCGGCGGCTTTCACCTCATGCAGAATGCCGGAGAGGCCGTCGCCGATGGCGCGGGCGAGCTTGTCCCGCGCGGCGACGTCCTGGTGCTCGCCGGCCCAGGCAACAACGGCGGCGACGGGTTCGCTGCGGCCGCGCTCCTCCGCCGGCGGGCACGCGGCGTCCGCGTCGCGCTTCTCGGGCGAGAGCGCCTGTCCGGCGACGCGGCCCGCGCCGCCTCAGCTTATGACGGGCCGCTTGAGATGCTCGGCCCGGAGACCGGCTTCTCGGCGGCGCTGGTCATTGATGCACTCTTCGGCGCCGGCCTTGCGCGGGCGCTTTCGGGCGCTGCCGCCGATGCGGTGGAGCGGCTGAACGGCGCGGGCCTCCCGGTCCTCGCCGTCGATCTGCCGAGCGGCGTCGATGGGCGGACCGGCGCGATACAAGGAGTCGCGGTCCGCGCGACGCGGACGATCACGTTCTTCCGGTTGAAGCCGGGCCATCTGCTGCTGCCCGGCCGGTTGCATTGCGGGCCGACGGCAGTTGCGCAGATCGGCATCCCGGAGAGCGTGCTTCGGGAGATCCGCCCGTCGGCGTTTCACAATCTCCCGCCGCTCTGGCGAGGGAGCCTCCGCCCGCCGCGCCCGGACGACCATAAATACACACGCGGCCATGCGTTCGTAGTGTCGGGACCGGCG
>JBOHKB010000269.1:0-18209 GCA_050728815.1 Propylenella sp. | reverse complement strand
CCATGCCGGGCGTCGCGGTCGTGTCCGCCCCCTCCACCGCCTTCGGCGGTCCCCCTCCCCCACTTCGCGGGTGAGGAGCCGGTCGCCGCGGGTGTCACACCGGAGGCGCCATGACGAGAAACCTCCTCGTCGAGGACGACGTTCGCATCGCGAGCTTCGTCCGCCGCGGGCTGGAGGCGGAAGGTTACGCCGTCGATCTAGCGGAAAGCGGCGACGAGGCGCTCGCGCTTGCGAACGACGGCGCCTACCCGCTTGTGATCCTCGACCGCATGCTGCCCGGGATCGACGGCCTCAATGTCTGCCGCGCGATGAGGGAGGCGGGTAGCGACAGCATGGTCCTGATGCTCACCGCCAAGGACAGCCTGCAGGACAAGCTCGACGGGCTCGGCGGCGGCGCCGACGACTATCTCACAAAGCCCTTCGCGTTCGACGAGCTTCTGGCGCGGATGCACGCGCTGCTCCGCCGCGGTCCCTACCGCGGCGAGGCGGGCGCGCTCCAGGTCGGCGATCTCGTCCTCGACCCGTCCGACCACAGCGTCCGGCGCGGCGAGCGGCGGATCGACCTCACCGCCAAGGAATTCGCGCTGCTGAGCTACCTGATGAGCCATCCGGGCAAGGTGCTGAGCCGGCCGCGGCTCTTGAGCAATGTCTGGGGCTATAGTTTCGAGCCGGGCACGAAGGTGGTCGACGTCTACATCCGCTATCTCAGGAAGAAGGTCGACGAGGGCGAGGAGCGCCCGCTGATCCAGACCGTGCGCGGCGTCGGCTACAAGGTCGCCGACGGGTGATCAAGGCAGCTCCTGCCTCGGCCCGCGCCAGCTTTACGCTGCCTGCCTGGTCCACGATAATGCCGTGCATGCTCGGAAAAGCAGCCTCGTTGACGGTGGCGGCGTGCGTCGCGTTCGCGGTCGGCGCCGCGCGGGCGGAGCCGCTGAAAGTGGCGGTGTTCGACCTCGAGCTCGTCAACACGTCGACGCCGCATATTCCGCCGACCGAGGAGGAGAGCGCGCGCCTCGCCATGTTGTCGGAGCGGCTGCGGGCAGCACTCGATGCCGGCGAGACGATTGACGTGGTGGATATCGGCCCCGTCCGCGCCAAGGCATCGAGTTCCAACCTGCAAGCCTGCGCCGGCTGCGACCGCCGCTTCGCCGCGACGGTCGGCGCGGATGTCGCCGCCACGGGCGTGATCCACAAGATGTCGGAACTCATTCTCAGCCTTAGCGTTTTCATGCGCGACGTGCCGAGCGGCAGGATTATCGGCGCGTTTACCGCCGACTTTCGCGGTAACACCGACGAATCGTGGACGCGCGCTCTCGACTGGCTCCTGAAGCACCGGATACTTCCCGAGGACACGCCGAAATGACCCTGATGCTCGCGAGCGTCACCGGACCGGAGGAGGCCGAGATCGCCATAGCCGGCGGCGCCGACATCATCGACATGAAGGATCCGTCGGGCGGCGCATTGGCGGCGCTGCCTGTCGAGCGCATCAATGCCACGCTGGCGGCGATCGGCCGCCGTCGGCCGGCGAGCGCCGTGACGGGCGACCCGGCGATGCAGCCGGAGGCCGTGACGGCCGCCGTGCGCGCCGTAGCCGCAACCGGCGTCGATTATGTCAAGGTCGGCCTCTTTCCCCCGCGGCAGAAGCGGCTGGCCGTCTTCGGCGCGCTTGCCGAGATCGGCAGCGTCACAAAGCTTGTCGCCGTTCTCTTCGCCGACAAGGAGCGCGACGCTCTCTCGCTCATTCCCGCGCTCGCCGACGCCGGCTTCGCTGGCGTGATGCTCGACACGGCGGACAAAGGTTCAGGACGCCTCCTCGTCCATGCCGAGATTCCGAGCCTCGCCGCATTTGTGAAGGCAGCGCACGAACGTGGGCTGCTCGTCGGCCTCGCCGGCGGGCTGGAGGAGCCCGACGTGCCGCGGCTGCTTGCGCTTCAGCCGGATTTCCTCGGCTTCCGCGGCGCGCTCTGCGCCGCCGGCAGGCGCGAAGCGGGCATCGACCCGCATGCGGTGACGGCAATCCGTAGGCTGATCGCGCCGGAGCGCACCGAAGCGCCCGGCAAGGTCGATTACAGCCTGCTGTCGGCGCGCGGTTATCATCCGGACACTGCCGATCCTTCCCGGGTCGCGCGCATCTTCGTGCGCGACTTCGTGCTGCCGGTTCGGATCGGCGCATACAGCCACGAGCGCAACGCGCCGCAGAAAGTCCGCTTCGATGTCACCGTCGAAGTGCAGCGCGGGCGCGGCGAGCCGCACGGCATCGGACAGGTGCTTTCCTACGACCTCATCACCGATGCGATCCGCCGGATCGTGGCGGAGGAGGAGCACATCGATTTCGTCGAGACGCTTGCTGAGCGGATCGCGGCGGAGGTGCAGAGCGACCCGCGCGCCGGGCGGATCACGGTCCGCGTGGAGAAACTCGAGGTCGGCCCGGGCGGCGTCGGCGCGGAGCTGACGCTCGATCGGCCCGACCGCACGAGCGCCGAGAACCCGGTGCTTGCCATGCTCGACCGCGACCAGCGGGAGACGCGTTGAGGCCGAGCGTCGTCAAGCTCGGCGGCAGCTTTGCGCATCACCCCCGGCTCCGCGATATCGTACGCGCCCTGGAACGCGGCGCCGGCCGCGCGGTGATCGTGCCCGGCGGCGGCCCATTTGCCGATCTTGTCCGCCGCGAGCAGAAGCGGATCGGCTTCGACGATCCCGCTGCACACCGCATGGCGCTCCTCGCCATGGCCGAGTTCGGCTATGCGCTGGCAAGCCTTTCGCCTGCGCTCCAGCCGGCGGCGAACCTGACAGCGATCAAGCGCGCCCTTGCCGGCGGGCGAGCGCCGGTCTGGTTGCCGCTCGATCTCCTCGACAGCCGCGAAGACGTGCCGGAGACCTGGGAGATGACTTCCGACAGCCTCGCCGCCTGGCTCGCCGGGCGGCTAGCCGCATCGCGCGTGATCTTCGTGAAGCGGAAGGCGCCGGCAACCCCCGCCATTGCCGATCTCGTTTCCGCCGGCGTGCTCGATCCGCTTACCCCCCGCTTCCTCGCAGCGTCCGGCGCGGAAGCTTGGCTCTGCGGCCCGCGCGACCTCGCCAAGCTCGGCGACGCGCTCGCCGCCGGCACGCCCGTCGGCCGCCGCATTGAGGTCGCGTGAGGCGGGCCGAACCGGCTAGACTCGCTCGCGATGACGAAAGTTTCGCCGCATGCCGGCTGAACGCCTCCTCTTCCTCACCGGCCGCCTCGCCGAGCCGCGGTTGAAGCGCGTGCTCGAAAGCCTCGGCGTAACCGAGTTCGAGTGGCAGGCGCTCGACATCGGCGTGAAGGTCGCGGCGCTGATGACGGAGGCGATCATCCGCCGGCGCCTGCCGCGCCCGGTCCCGGCGGACCGTGTGATCCTCCCCGGCCGCTGCCGCGCCGACCTCGATGCGCTCTCGCGCGATCTCGGCGTGCCCTTCGCGAGCGGCCCCGACGAGGTCTCCGACCTCCCCGCCTTCCTCGGCCGTGGCGGCATCGAGCCCGACCTTTCGCGCACCGACATCCGCATTTTTGCGGAGATCGTCGAGGCGGCGGAGCTATCCGTCGATGCAATCGTGGCGAAGGCGCTCCGCCTGAAAGAGAGCGGAGCGGACGTGATCGACCTCGGCTGTCTCCCCGACACGCCCTTCCCGCACCTCGAAAACGCCGTCCGCGCGCTGAAAGCTCAGAACTTCAGCGTCAGCGTCGATTCCGCCGATCCGGACGAGCTCAGGAGCGGCAATCGCGCCGGCGCGGATTTCCTGCTCAGCCTCACCACCGAGACGCTTCATATCGCGGAAGAAGGAAACGCCGTCCCCATCCTCATCCCGGCGACGCCTGGCGATCTCCCCTCGCTCGTCGCCGCGATCGACCAGGCGCAAGCCCGCGGCCTCCCCTTCCTCGCCGACCCGGTTCTCGACCCGATCCATTTCGGCTTCACCGCCTCGCTCATGCGCTACGCGGAACTCCGACGGCTCCGCCCTAATGTCGAAATCCTGATGGGCACGGGCAACCTCACCGAGCTGACCGACGCCGATTCCGCCGGCGTCACCGCCGTCCTCGTCGGCATCTGCTCGGAGCTTCACATCAAGAACATCCTCTGCGTTCAGGTGAGCCCGCATACACGGCGGACCGTCGAGGAGCACGACGCGGCGCGGCGGCTGATGTTCGCCGCGCGCGAGGACCAGAGCCTGCCGAAGGGCTACGGCGATATGTTGCTGTCGCTGCACGACAAAAAACCGTTCCCGGTCGCGCCCGAGGAGATCGCCGCGCTCGCGCGCGAGCTGACCGACGCCAACTTCCGTATCGAGGCCGCCGCCGACGGCATTCACGTCTACAACCGTGACGGCCACCACGTGGCGGCGGACGCGTTTTCACTCTTCCCGAAACTCGGCGTGGAGCACGACGGCCCGCACGCATTCTATCTCGGCGCAGAGCTGATGAAGGCGGAGATCGCGTTCAGTCTCGGCAAGCGCTACGCGCAGGACGAGCCCCTCGATTGGGGCGTCGCCGCCGACAAGCCGGCCGAGGACCGGACACGGCTCGCCGAAGCCGGCCACACGCTCCGCGCCAAGAAGGGCGGCTGAGCCGTGCCGCTCATCCGCGAGACCCTCCTGACCACGGTCGACCGCGCCGGCGCCGTCCACATCGCCCCGATCGGCATCATCGCGGACAGCGAGCACTGGATCGTCGCGCCGTTCCGCCCATCGCAGACGCTCGACAACCTCCGCGCAGTGCCGCACGCGGTGGCGAGCCACGTCGACGACGTGCGCATCTTCGCCGGCTGCCTGACCGGGCGACGCGACTGGCCGACTGCTCCCACCGATGGCCCGGTCCCGCGGCTCGAAGCGGCGCTTTCGCATTGGGAGCTTGCCGTGGAGGGCGTCACGGAGGACGAACAGCGCCCGCGCTTCCGCACGCGGCTCGTCCGCGCCATCTCGCACGCACCGGCTGAAGGCTTCAACCGCGCGCAGGCCGCGGTCATCGAGCTTGCGATCCTCGCGAGCCGACTCGATTTCCTGCCGCGCGAAAAAGTGGCGCGCGAGGCGGCCTACCTCAGGATCGCGGTCAAAAAGACCGCCGGCCCGCGCGAAGAGGAGGCGTGGGGCTGGCTGATGGAGAAGCTCCGCGCGTTTTACGGCGGCGATCCTTGACCCGCACGTAGCCGGATGGAGCGAAGCGCAATCCGGGAAAACCTCGCGGCGACCCCGCATTGCGCTCCGCTCCATGCGGGCTACAAGCCGCCGCGCCCCTCGACGTTCGCAGAGAGAAGCATCGCGACCGCCACAGCCGGAGCGGCAGCGCTGATCGCCTCGGCAAGGCCGGCATCCGCTTGAATGTCCGACTCCCACGGCAGGCATTCGCGATCAAGTCGTGCGGCGAGTCGCTCGACCACGAACCGCCCGGTCCCGGCCGCCGCGACCGGCGCGTCGGGCGGAAGCTCCGACGACGACAAGACCTGCATCGCAGCGTCGGCAAGCGCGCGAAGCTGCGCCTCGGCGTAGAAATCCGCGAGCCGCCGCCACTCCCACGCTTCCGCCTCGCCGGCGTCGCGGCCGATCATCCGCGCAAGCCGTGCCGCCGACGCTTCCCAACTCTTTTCGCGCCCGTCGGCGGTCGCGTGCAGGTCGGCGCCTTCCGGGAGAATGCCGAGCACGCGATAGACGTCGGCCATGGACGCAAAATACTCGGCCATCACCGGCGTCCACGCGCCACGGAAAGGGACTCGCTGGGCGACGGCCATCAGGAAGGTGCGCGTCACGCCCATGTAAACCAGCTCGCCGCATGCGAGGCGTTCCGCATCGGAAGAGGCGCGCGACGCGACGCGGCCTCCGACGATCGGAACGATGTCGGTCGTGGTGGAGCCCATGTCGATGAAGAACGCATCGCGGCGCCCCCGCGCGGTCAGCGAGGCTGTGGCATGCCAGTTGGCGGACGCCACCGCCTCGGCCTTTTCCGCGGCGCGTTCGGCCGCGGCCCAGCCGTCGTTACCGGCATAGACCTCGATCTTCCCCGGCAGCAGCGCGACGGCTTTCTCGCAGAGCCTTGCCACCCCTTCGGCGCGGCTGGCGAAGAGGTCGCAAAGTTCCGCCGTCATCGTGACGGCGTTGAGCGGCGCGTCACCAAGCGAAGCCCGCGCCACCGCGAACGCGCGGTCGAGGTGCTCGAGCCCCTGCCACAGCGGGCACGCGACTTCCACCGCGGCTGTGACGCGGCCGTCCTCCGCGCGCGCGCCCTTCAGGTGCGCGCCGCCGATGTCCCAGCCGAGCACGATCATCGCAATTCATCTCCCGCCGGCCGCCATCTATAAAGCGGGGGACGCGGAGGCCGAAATGGAAGTCGTGCCGGTCATCGACCTGAAGGACAGTGTGGTGGCGCGCGCCCGCCTCGGCGACCGCGCCTCCTACCAGCCGATCGAGACGCCGCTCAGCCGAACCAGCAAGCCGCTCGATGTCGTCGCCGGCCTGCTCTCGGTGCACCCCTTCCGCACGCTCTACGTCGCCGACCTCGACGCGATCGAAGGCCGTGGCAATGCCGGCGCGATCCTCGACGATATCGCCGCGGCCTTCCCCGGCCTCGAGCTCTGGGTCGACAACGGCTGCTCCGATCTAGCTGCAGCTCATAGTCTTCTCCGGCGGATGCAGCGGCCGCCGGCTCCTCCCCAGCAAAGCGGGGGAGGGGGACCGCCGAAGGCGGTGGAGGGGGCAAATGACGGACGCAGCGGACATGTCCGCCCCCTCCACCATGCTTCGCATGGTCCCCCTCCCCCGTCGCACGCGACGGGGGAGGAATCCCGTCCTTCCCTCGCCTCTCTCGTGCTCGGCTCGGAATCGCAGCGTGACATCGAGCTGCTCCGCGCTCTCCACGACAATCCGCGCATCATCCTCTCGCTCGATTTCCGCGGCGACCGCTTCCTCGGCCCGCAAGAATTGCTGGAGCGCGCAGAGCTCTGGCCTCGACGCATCATCGTCATGACGCTTGCGAGGGTCGGCAGCGGCGTCGGCCCGGACTTCGACCGCTACAAGGCAATCAGAGCGCGCGCGGGAGAGCGTGCGATCTACTTGGCCGGAGGCCTGCGCGACGCCAACGACCTCGCGGCTGTCAGGTCGAGCGGGGCGGCCGGCATTCTGGTCGCCTCCGCGCTGCACGATGGCCGGATCAAAGCCGCCGATCTGATGTCGGTCTGAGAGCCCAAAGGGACTCCGCCACGGAGTCTACGCCCCGTGACGGAGCGTCGCTTTCGCGTCTCAGCCTCCGACGCCACCGCGAAAGCGGCGGCCTCAGAAGCCCAGCATTCTCGCCAGTCGCCGTAGGAGGCCTTGCTGCTCTGCTGCCGGCGCCTTCCCCCCGGGACTGCCTCCTATCTAAGCGGCAAAGGGATGCTTCGCCGTATCGCGCTGTGCGGTAGCCTCGGCCGCCGTCGGCTTGCCGGCCACGGCGCGCTGGATGGCTTCCTTCGTCGCGCGGTAATTGAAGTCCTGGATCTTCTTGTCGTCCTCGGCGAGCCAATGGATGAACACGCCGACGCAGACGAAGAGGTCGTCGGCTTCCGCCGCCGGGATCGTGCCGTCCGCGACGCTGTCCTGCACCGCCTTCGCCACCGCGTGCTGCGCCGGGCCGAACATCTGCACCGCCTGCTTGGCGCCCTTGATGGTCACCTTGTTGAACAGGACCGTGTTCGGCTTGCAGGCCAGGTTCGGCGCGATCACCGCGAGCAGCGACGTGAACCCGTCCTTGTTGTTGGTCAGCGCATTGCAAAACGCCGACTCGACCGCCGAGCCGCGCGGCCCGATCAGGAGATCGACGTGCGCAACCTCATTCCCGTCGCCGATGAGCGACTCACCCACACAGACCTTGTTGATTTTCGCCATGGCCAAAGCCTCCCCTTATTGCCTGAACTAGTCTCGGCTCTCTGCAGGGCTATCCTTGTTTGCAGCGTCCAGCGATCACCGGACCGGTTGGCCAGATAGCAGCGGAGTAAGCATACTCCGCAAACGCCAAATCAACCATCGTTGGCCGCTGACCGCAAGCCGCCAGACAACCGGACGGCAAAAAGGGTTGCAACCGTCAGGTCGGCGCTGGTGCCGGGATTGTGGCCGGCCTGCTTGAGCCGGCGGTCGAGATCAAGGATTTCGGGCATCAGCGCCCTGGGGTCTTTGGCGGCCGTCAGCCTGGGAAAGAGGTCCGCCGCGGCTCGCTGCGCCGCCTCCGCCGCCGCAGGGCCGTGCTCGCGAAAAATGTGCGTATCCGGGAACGCCGACATCACCGAAAAATGCACCGCGGCGGTCGCCCAAAGCCAGTCGTCCCACTGCCTAAAAGATTGACGGAACGTCGGAATTCCGATGCCGAACACATCGGCAAAGCCGTGCGCGTAGTTCCAGGCGATCCGGTCGCGGTGCTCGGCTGTCCGCATAGCGGCTAAGAGGGTCACGCTGGCGGGGGCGCGGACGTCGTGCTCGGCGGAGTCTCCCAGCCCGGCAGGCTCCGCGCGCACGATCGCTTCGAAGACCTGCGCCGCGTCATCTACGTCGAGCTGGGCGAGAACACGGCCTACCGCAGATTCGAGTTTTTCCGCGCCTTCGCGCTCGGCGGCGAGCGCGATCGGCGCGGACATCAGCACGATTCCGAGGTTGGTGTTGGCGTCGACCGCCTTGCGGGTGGCCCGGATCGCGCCCAGAACTCGCTCGCCGACACCTGCCCCGACCCTGGCGATCCAGTCCTTCGTCACCTCAGCCGACAGCTCGAAATCGCCGACCGTCATTCCGTGACCATCGGCGAAATCGTGAACATTTCCGGCCTTCGGCGCCCGCAGCTCGTCAAGGCAGGCGCGATAATAGGCCTCTGCAATGACGTCCAGCGGCACGCTCAAGCTAGGCTACTCGCCGCTCGACTGCCGTGTGGAGCACGGCGCTGAATCGCTCGACCAGCACATCAGCGATATCGACGGCGGCGACCGTCTGCAGCCCGGACCAGGCCGGCATCGAATTTACTTCAAGGATATGAGGAGTTCCGTCGGGGCTGCGCAGGATGTCGATGCCGCAGAAAGATGCGCCGACCGCCGCGGCGGCGGATGCGGCGAGCCCGGCAAGCTCGCGATCGAGCGGCGTGGCGAGCGGCTTGCCGCCGCGCTTGACGTTGGTGATCCAGTTTTCGCCGCGCCGGATCATCGCCGCCACCGGCTCGCCGGCGATGACGAAGACCCGGTAATCGCGGTAGTCCGGCCCCGTCCCGCCCACGAAGCGCTGCAGATAGTACACGTCGCCCAGAGCATCCGGCGGCGGCAGGTCGGAGGCTTCCCGCACCAGCACGAGGCCGCGCCCCTGCGAGCCGAACAGTGGCTTCAGCACGAGCGGCGTTTGCGCCGCCTCGCGCTCGACGATCCGGGTCGCCGCCTCGATCCCCTCCACGGCCCAGGTTTCTGGGACCGGCAGCCCGGCCGTGGCGAGCAGGAACGTCGTCGTCGCCTTGTCCACGCAGTGCTCGATCGCCGCCGCCTCGTTCCACACCGGCACGCCGAGCCGCTTCAAGGCGTGGAGGATTCCGAGCCGGCGCGTGATCGCCTCGAAGCTGCCGGAGGAAAACGTCCTGACCAGCACCCCGCCGGGCAAATCGCGCAGCCTGCCGAGCCGCAGGCCGGAGGGCGAGGCAGTATCGAAATCGCAATCCTCGAGCCGGATCAGCGCCGTGCCGACGCCGCGCCGCCGGAAGGCGGCTGCGAGCCTGCGCACGTGCCAGTCGCGCGCGCTGGCCAGCAAGGCAACGCGCAAGCCCCAGCCGCTTCCGCGCTCTTTCGGCCCGTCAGCGGAACGAAGCATCGAGCAGCTCGGCCGAGATTTTTCCGGCGCGAAAGGTCTCGCCGTTGTCCAAAGCGGTCACGGTGACGGCAGCGGGGCTGAAGAGCATGGGGTCGATGGCGTAGAAATCGCCGCCGAAGCGCTTGAATATTTCAGCAAACGGCGCGCCGTAGTCGCGCGAGCGCGTACTCGGCAGCTCTTCCGCAAGCGCTTTCGCTTCATCGGCCGGGCCGCTCACAAAAAGCCGCACTTCTCCTCCAAAGATGATGGTGTCGTTGGTGCGTCCCATGCCGGTCGCAAGGTCCGGATGAGGGGGGCTGAGCGGTGCGCTGCCGGCGGCGTCGAGAATGCGGTCGAGCGGGAATTTTAGGGCATGCGCCTTGTGCAGCGCCACCTCGACCACGCGGGCGACCACCTGCACCACACCGGCGAGGCTGCGGATCGGCGCGTAGAGGACGGTGAGCCGCTCGGCCGCGACCCCGCAATCGCCGGCGACCTTCTCCAGGATGGCCGGCGGCGGGGCGACTTCCGATTCAAGCACCAGCACGGCGCGGTCGGCGTCCTCGCGGTAGGGAAGGTCGGCGAAGATCGCCTCCCGGCGGGCGAGCGCCCGCGCGGGGCCTGAGCCGAGCGCTGAGAAATTGCGGCCGCCGCTCTCGTGCTTCAGCGCCCAGCCTGCGTACTGGCTGGCGAGACAGGCGGCGACCGGCTGCGACGTGTGCACGGCGATGCGCCACGGCCAGCGCGGCAGGGCCTCCGAGGGGATCAGGCGGACGGTGCCGAGCCCGCCCATGCAGATGCGCGCCATCCTGAGCCCAGCCTCGATGCCGCCCGGGAACTTCGCGCCGCAGTCGATCAGAATCTCGCCGCGCGCGCCGCGGCTGACGCCGATGCGAAGCGAGGCCGACACATGCACCATGTCGTCGGCAAGACGGGACGCATGCGAATTGAGGTTCAGACTCTGCATCAATCCGCCCCAAGTCGCGCCATGATCTCGTCTCCGCGCGCGGCGACGAGCCGCCTCGCCTCGGCGGGATTCTCGACTTTTGCGAGCACCGTGCAAACCGGATCGCCGGCCCGGATCGCCGTTCCCGGCGGCTGGCGGTCGGCGGTCCAATCCGGCCAGTCGAGCGCGGGAACGCTTGTAACTGATTGGCGGGCATAGACAATCCGCGCCGCAGCGGCGGCGCCATCGAATTTGGGTGGCTCGGCCGGGAGTGTGCCGACGCAGGCGTCCACATGAAGCGAAAAGAGGCTCTTCGCCGCGGGGCGGAAGATGTCGAGCGTGGTGCCTGAACGTGGGTTCACATCGACCAAGTGCCAGCCATGTGCGCCGACCAAAAAGTCGACGCTGTTCAGCCCGCGGAGCCCCCCCGAAACCGCGATCGCAACCGCGGCGTGCGCCAGCCTGGTCTCGACCTCGGCCGAGAGCGCCGCTGGCCGCACTGCACCACCATAGCGGTAGGGCGCGCTGGGCAAAGGGTCGGACCATTGGTCGCTGAAGCCGAGAACCATCGCGTGATCGCTCGCGCCGAGCACAAGCGCCGAAACCGGCGAACCGTGCACTCGCTCCTGCCAGTAGCGGCCCTCGCTGCGGCCTTCCCTGAAGGCAACATGCGATCCGCCCGCCCCGCCAACACGCTTGGAGATCCAGCGCTCACCCTGCCGCACGTTGCTCCATCGCGGATGCGGAACGCCGCCAGCGTCGCAAAGCTCGGCGAGGCGCGCGGGGTCCTTCATCCGCGCGACGACATCGCCGCGATTGCCGAGGAGCGGCCATCGCTCCTGCAGCCGGTCGAGAAATTCTGGGCGATCCTCGAAGCCCGAGCAGTACGCCATACCGATGGGCTTGCGTCCGGCGGTGAGCGCCTCTAGCGCCGTGATGAGGGGCTTCCACTCGATCCCCCGCTCAAGGTCGGACTCGATGCGAATGCACGCCTCCGACGCTTCGCGGGTGTCGAGGTCGCAGAAGAGGTCCGCCGCAAGCGGCGCGTATCCCGCCGCGCGAGCCGATTGAGAAAGTGCGCGGGCCGAAAGGCCGACCAAGAGAACCTCAGCCATCCCCGCCGACGAGCTGGCGGGCAAGGTCGAAGGCGTTGCGGAAATCGAAGGCGACAGGTTTCTCCGCCGAAATCATGGCTTTGAAGAGACCGGACTCGGTCTTGTATTTGATGTCCCCGATCGCGAACGGGCCGATTCCGAGAACGCCCTTCGCACCGATCTCGGCTCCGTTCGCCTTCATGTCGAGCCCTTCGATACCAGCAGGCGGCACGGCGTTGACATCCGCGACAACCATGAGATGGGGCGCCCGGTCGATCTGCGCCTTGGAGAGCACCTGCAGGCCAGCGCGCGCGGCGGAGAGCGCCGCCTCCGCCTCGTTCAGAAGCTCGGCCTTCTTCTCCTCGGTGCTGCCGTCGGCCGAGTCGACGTCAAGGTCGAAGCGCTTCTTCATCTCCTCCGCCGAGCGCGCGACGCGTTCGGGCCCGTCGTAACCGACGAGCATGACTTTGGCGCCGCTCCGCGCGCAGATGACGGCCGCACCGAAGCCAACGACGCCGGTCGCGCCGAAGACCGCGACCCGCAGCCCCTTCAGCTCGCGCTGCTTCTGGGACTTCAGCACACTCTCCACGCAGGCGACCATCGCGCCTGCTGTCGTGAAGGAGCCGGCGGGATCGGCGAAGAGCGACAGCTCGAAGGGCGGGAACATCGCCTCCTTGGCCGCATGCATCATGGCAAGAGCGAGGACCGCGTTCTTCCCAGCGAAGAAAAAGCCCGTGCGCCGCGCGAGCTTCGGCGGACGCGAGAACATCGCGTCCTGCACCAGCGACCGCACCTCGGATACCTCCGCGTGCGCGTAAGTGACGACGTGATCGAAACCGGCGTCGAGCGCCATGTTCACGTCGAACGGGCTCACATGCCGGAGCGGACTGACCATGTGAAGAATGTACGGATCAGCCATGCAACGCTCCTCTTTGGACGACCTGAGCCGTCTCGCCGATGCGGGCGCCGCCGTTGCGGGCCTTCACGCCCATTATTTCCAGGCCTTTCTCCGCCGCGAGCGGCGCTGCGGCGTCCCGGAGCTTGCGCGCCTCCGCCGCAGACGCGGCAAAGCCGAATCCAGTCGGGCCCCAGGAACTCTGGCCGCAGCCTTCGGCGCCGTTCGCCGCGAGGAGTTCGAGCGTCGCTGCCACGTCCGGGCTTGCGAAACGCCCGCCCTGAACCGGACGAAAATGATCGCCGATATGCGCCTGCATCTCGGCGACCGCATGGCCGAAGCTCTTGATATCGTGTTCAACGACCGCGGGCAGCGCCTGCATCACCGCGAGGCGGCAGAGATGCGCGGCAAGCTCCGCGGGGAACGGGGGCAATGCCTTGAACGCAGCGACCTCATCCATGCCGTGGATTCCCTGCCGGGCGGGATCGAGGACAAGGAGCACGTGCCACTCCTCGGGGAAGGGCAGGCGCGAAATGATGGGGGCAGGCCGGTCGGCATCCCCGCGACCGCCGTCGAGCGCGATCCCGCCTTCGCCGAAAAAGCTGGTGCCAAGGCCGGAGCGCGCCCCGCGGTCGAGAAAGAGCGCGTCCGCCTCCACATCCGGGGCAAGGGCGTGCAGGCGGCGCAAGGCAGCGGCGACGGCAAGCGCGAGCTGGGTACCCGACCCGAGTCCGGCATGCGCCGGGATGGCGCGCCGGATCACAAGCCGGTGACCGGCAGGCAAGCCAAGACGCCCGACCAGGCTATCGAGATACCTGCGGGCGCGATCCGCCTGCGGTCCGGCCGCAGAATCGGCGCGGCTTCGTGAAAGCTCAAGGACCGTTTCCGGCTCGTCGACCGCCAGGCCGAGGCCCCCGAACCGCCGACCCAACTCGCCGTTCAGGTCGAGAAAGCCGAGGTGCAGGCGCGCCGCAACCGCAACTGTCACGCAGTCTGCCATTCGGGGTTCCAGTGGCGATTTTCCGCCAACGGCGGATTGTTTTGGGCGTCCTCGTCCCCGCATTATGGTACCTAGCCGGGGTTGCGGGCCAATCTGACAGAGACCGGGAGGTCGATCAACGATGAGCGAGCGGGCAAAGGAGCGGACCTATTCCGACGCCGAAGTGGAGGAGCGCCTCAAGAAGGAGCTGCCTCACTGGCGCCTGGAGAAGGGTTGGATACGCCGGACCTACAAGACGGCGAGCTGGAAGGGCACGCTGATGGTGATCAACACGATCGGCCATCTGGCCGAGGCCGCCTTCCACCATCCCGACATCACAGCGTCATACGCCTGGGTCGAGGTCCGGCTGATGAACCACGCCGCCAAGGGCATCTCCGACAAGGATTTCGAGCTTGCCAAGAAGATCGAGGAGGTCGTGCACTGGCAGCCGGGCAAGGAGGGCGGCGCGCTGGAGGGAACGCCGAGCGGCGACCAGCGCTTCGCCTACATCAAATACGACAAGTGACAGAGCGGACGGGATAGGCCGTCCGCCAATGCGCCAATCGAAGCGGCGGCGGTCCGGCCGGAACGATGTCAGACCGTGAATTCGACGATGCCGTGAAGCGGGCCACGCGCCTGCTTGCGGTGAGCCGCGCGCCGGTCATCGCCGGCCTCGGCGCTGATGCAGCCGGGGTGGTCGCCGCCTACCGGCTGGCGGAGAAGCTCGGCGCCCCGATTGACCACGGTGCGGCGGATTCGGCGCTTCGCCACCAGGCCGTGCTGCAGGATTTTGGGCTGATGCTCGTCAGCCCGGGCGAGGCACGCAATCGCGCCGATACGTTCCTCATCGTCGGCGACCGGCCGGCGGAGGCGCGGCCCGATCTCATCCAGTCGCTCATCACGGACCGCCCAGGGGATGGCTCCGCCGGGACGGCTGCAAGGCGGATCGTCGCGATCGCAAGCCACGCGCCCTCCGCGGCACAGGGAGTCGCAACGGTCGAATTGCTGGAGGCCCCTCCGCCCAACCTGCCCGGTGTCCTCGGGGCATTGCGCGCACGCGCCGGTGGACGACCGCTCGCCAGCGGCTACGGCGCGGAGACGATCGATTCGTGCGTTGCGACGTTGAGGGCAGCAAGCTTCGGCGTGGCGATCTGGTCGCCCGAAGAGCTCGACTCGCTTGCGATCGAAATGCTCGCCGGCCTGATCCAGGACCTGAACGCCAGCACACGCTGGAGTGGCCTTTCGGTGTCCGCCGACCCGACGATCACCGGCGCGGCGATGGCGTTCGGCTGGATGTCCGGGCAGCCTCTCCGCTCAAGCTTTGGCCGGGGGCGCGCGGAGAACGACCCTTGGCGCTGCGAGGCGCGTCGCATGGTCGAATCCGGCGAGGCGGATGCGCTCGTCTGGATTTCGGCCTTCGGTGAGCCGCCGCCGCACTGGGCGGACGCTGTGCCGACCGTCGTCGTTGCCGACGCGTCGGTCCATGCGAATGGGGCCGCCGCGGTTCTCCGCGTGGGCCGGCCCGGCGTCGACCATGCCGGCGTGCTCTACGACCACCGCACGGGGACGCTCGCGGAATTCCTGCCCAATGGCCCAAGCGGCGCGCAAAGCGTTGCGGAAGCACTCACGCGGATCGTAGACGGCCTGGACGCAAGATGATCCGGCTTCAGGGCGGGCGCGTCATCGACCCGAAGCACAGCCGCGACGGGATCGGCGACGTGTGGATCGACGGCGAGCGGATCATCGAGGCTCCACCGGACGGCCGCGCAACGGACACATACGATCTCGGCGGCAAAATTATCATGGCAGGCGCCATCGACATCCATTCTCACATCGCCAGCGCCAACGTGAACATCGCGCGCCTGATGTTGCCTGAGCGGCACGGACCGTCGCCGCTCTCGGCTGACATGACGCTCGACGCTTCCACACTTTCCACTTTCGAGAACGGCATCCGCTACGCGGAGATGGGCTACACGCTGGTGGTCGAACCGGCGGTCAACCCGAGCGATGCGCTGCACGCGCATATCGAACTGGCGCTGACCCCGGTCATCGACCGCGGCCTCCTGCTCTTGCTCGGCAACGAGGATTTTCTGCTTGGCATGCTCCGCGACCGCGAAGGCGAAAGCGCGGTCGCGGACTATGTCGCCACGGTGCTCAGCGCCGGCTGGGGGCTTGGCGTCAAGGTGGTCAATGCCGGCGGCGCCGCCGCTTTCAAGTCGAACGTCCGTTCATTCTCATTGGACGACGAGGTGCCCGAATACGGCGTGACCTCGCGCGCCATCCTGCTCGCGCTGCAAAAAGCCGTGCACGACCTTGCCGTCTCCCACCCGCTCCATGTCCATTGCAACAATCTCGGCCTGCCCGGAAACGCCGATACGGCGGAAGCGACGATGGAGGCCGCCGGCGACCTGCCGATGCACCTCGCGCATCTGCAATTCTACGGTTACGGCAAAGAAGGAAAGCGCGGCTTCTCGTCGGCTGCGGCGAGGCTTGCCGAGCGCGCGAACGCCTCTCCGAACGTCACGATCGACGTCGGTCAGGTGATGTTCGGCCCGACCGTCACTGTATCCTCCGATACGCTCCGCCAATTCGCCCAAAGGCGCTTCGCCAAGCCGAAGAAATCGACCGTCTGGGACGCGGAGGGAAACGGCGGCGGCATCGTTCCCGTCGTCTACGGCGAACGCGACTTCTTCAGCGCGCTGCAATGGGCGATCGGCCTGGAGCTGTTTCTGCTGATCGACGACCCGTGGCAGGTCTACTTCACCACCGATCATCCGAACGGGGCGCCTTTCGTTCGCTACCCCGAAATCCTCCATCTTCTGATGGACGCGGAGGAGCGCGCGCGCTGGATGGAGCGGCTGCCGAAGAGCGCGATGGAAATGACGACGCTCGGCGCGCTGAAGCGGGAATACTCGCTCTACGACGTCGCCACGATGACCCGCGCCGCGCCAGCGCGGCTCCTTGGGCTTGCCGACCGTGGCCATCTCGGGCCGGGCGCTCTCGCCGACATCGCCGTCTACGAGGATATCCCCGACCGCACCGCCACGTTCCGCCGCGCCCATCTCGTCTTCAAGAGCGGCGCGCTTGTCGTCCGCGACGGGGTGGTCGTCAACGTTCGGTGGGGACGCACGCTCGGCGTCCATCCGCCAGCACCGAAAGCGATGCGCAAGCGGCTCACTCGATACCACGACGAGACTTACGGCTACCCCTTGGAGAGGCTCGACGTGCGCGAAGCGGCGGTGGCGACGGCCGCCGGGCTGGAATCCGTTTTTGAGGAGGTCGCGTGCCGGCAGAGCTGATCCGTAACGGCGTAAAGGTCGACGATACGTTCGCGGAGGCCTTCGGCATGCGCGCGACCGCGATCGTGATCACCGCCGACACGGCGGAATGGGCGCACCGGGCGGCGGTCACGATGACCGGGTTTGCGACGTCGGTGATCGCCTGCGGCTGTGAGGCGGGGATCGACCGCATGCTCGACGCGTCGGAGACGCCCGACGCGCGGCCGGGCGTGCGCGTGCTCCTTTTCGCGGTATCGACGGGCATGCTGCAGGAGCAGCTGCAGGCGCGGCTCGGGCAGTGCGTGCTGACCTGCGCCGGCACCGCCTGCTACGCCGGAATCGACGGCGAGGAGAAACTCAAGCTCGGCGCAGCCATCCGCTATTTCGGCGACGGCTGGCAGGTATCGAAGCTGCTTGGCGGCAAGCGCTACTGGCGCATCCCGGTGATGGACGGCGAATGCGTTGTGGAGGAGACGACGGGTCTCACCAAGGAGGCCGTCGGCGGCGGCAACCTTCTCATCATGGGGCGCGACCGGCTGTCAACGCTCGCCGCGAGCGAGGCGGCCGTCAAAGCGGTCGCCGCCGTTCCCGACGTGATCATGCCGTTCCCTGGCGGAATCGTGCGCTCCGGCTCGAAGGTCGGCTCGAAATACAAGGCGCTCTCCGCCTCCACCAACGAGGCGTACTGCCCGACGCTGAAGGGCCGGGTCGCGAGCGCGCTCTCGCCCGACATCGGTTCGGTGCTCGAAATCGTCATCGACGGGCTGACCGACGCGGCGGTGCACGCGGGGATGAGGGCGGGTCTCCACGCGGTGTGCGAGCGCGGTGCGGCTGAGGGCGTGGTCAGGGTTGGCGCCGGCAATTATGGCGGCAAACTCGGAAAATTCCAATACCGCCTCGCCGAGCTTCTGGGATGAGCGCGCTGGTGCTGAGGCTCAGAGCGCCGCCGCCGCAGCGCTGCGATCTCTCGCCGCTAACTCCGGACCGCCTCGCGGCGGTGGATTGCGCGATCGAGCGTCTCGCAATCAATACCACGCGTGAGCAGCTCCGCGTCGGCGACCTCTTCGATGTGATGCCCGGCGACGCCGCGGACATCCAGATCGACGGTGGGTCGGAGCGCTTCGACCATCTCGGCACGGGCATGAGCGGCGGGCGCATCCGCGTCGCCGGCGACCTCGGCCAGCAAGCGGGCCGCGGCATGAGCGGCGGCGAGATTCTGGTC
>JBOHKB010000268.1:0-10981 GCA_050728815.1 Propylenella sp. | reverse complement strand
GTGCTTGGCGGTGTGCGGATCGACGCTCATGCCGCACACCGGATCCTTCGCCAGGTGCGCGGCGCCTGGCGACTTCGCTGGGCTCATCGCATGCGAATGGCCCGCGTGCTCAGCATGACCGTGGCCGTGGCGATGATGCTCCCGATCGTGCATTTCGCTTCTTCCCGCAGCTTCTTTTCGACAAACCCATAGGGGGTATCAAGAGCATTGACCCGCTATACCCCATCGGGGTATATGTCAACCATGCAGACAGAAACCAAGGTCGCAGTTCTGAAACGGCTGAACCGCATCGAAGGCCAGGTCAGGGGTCTTGCCCGAATGGTCGAGGGTGACCGCTACTGCATCGATGTGGTGACGCAAATCTCGGCGGTTCAGGCGGCGCTTCGCCGCGCCGAGGAGGAGATATTGCGCGATCACGTCGCCAATTGCGTCGAACACGCGATCGTCAGCGGCGACAAGCGCGACCAGCGGCGGAAGATCTCCGAGCTTATGGACGTGCTTGGGCGCGTGCACCGCTAGCGGCTCGGTACAGTCGAAACCAGGCAGGCTCGAATCCCATGAATCATCTGATCGATCGCCGATCCTTTCTCGCAGGCTCGGCGAGGCTGATGGCCGTCGGCGGGGCGGGCGCTCTCCTGCCGGCCTCGCTGCGCGCGGCGGCCCCCGCCACGACGCTTACGATCGACCGCCGGACGATCGACGTGAAAGGCAAGGCGGCGTCGGTTTTTGACATCCGACGCACCGACGGCACGCCCGGCATCGAGCTCGACCCGGGCGCCCGGTTCCTGGTGGACCTCGTCAACAGCTCGGGCGAGGACACGATCATTCATTGGCACGGACAGAAGGCGCCATACCTACAGGACGGAGTGACCGACGAGAGGCGCCCGCTGCTCGGCGCGGGAACGACGCAATCCTACGACTTTGCGCCGACCCCGGGAACGCACTGGATGCATTCGCATCACGGCCTGCAGGAGCAGGCCCTGATGGCGGCCCCGCTCGTCGTGCGGAGCAGCGACGATGTTGCCGCCGACATGCAGGAGGTGACGATCCTCCTCCACGACTTCAGCTTCCGCGACCCAGAAGAAATCCTCGCAGGACTAACCGGCGGGGCGGCAATGGCCGGCGACGCCATGGGCGGTGGAATGGACCATTCGAAGATGGGCCACTCCGGAATGACCGGCATGAACACGGGCGCGATGGACCTCAACGACGTCGAGTACGACGCCTTCCTCGCCAACGACCGAACGTTCGCCGATCCGCTCGTCGTGCAGGTCGAGCCGCGCGGCAGCGTCCGCCTGCGGCTGATCAACGGCGCAGCGTCGACAGCGTTCTGGATCGACCTCGGCGCTCTCAGCGGCGCACTCGTCGCGGTCGACGGCACGCCGGTCGAGCCAGTGTCGGGCTCGCGTTTTCCGATGACGATGGCGCAGCGGCTCGATCTGATCGTCGAAACGCCCGCCAGCGGCGCTTACCCGATCACCGCGCAGGTCGAAGGCCGACGCGACCGCACTGGGCTCATCCTCGCAACTCCCGCCGCACGGATCGAAAAGGTTTCCGATCTCGCGCCCGCCGAGGCGTCCCCGGTCGATCTTTCGCTCGAGACGAGGCTGCGTGCAGCGCATCCGCTCGCGGAGCGCGAGGCTGACAGACGCATGACGGTGCAGCTCACCGGTTCGATGTCGCCCTATCTTTGGTCGATCGACGATCGCGTCTGGCCCGACGCGAACCGGCCGACGATCCGCGGCGGCGAGCGCGTCGCCATCGAGCTTCAGAACCGCACGGAAATGGCGCACCCGATGCACCTGCACGGGCACCACTTCCAAGTTATTGCCGTCAATGGATCAGAAATTCGGGGCGCGGTGCGCGACACGGTGCTTGTGCCGGTCATGGGCAGCGTGAAGATCGCTTTCGACGCCGACAATCCCGGGCGCTGGCCGTTCCACTGCCACAATCTCTATCACATGGCGACCGGCATGATGACGGAGCTGGTCTACGACAGCTTCGTGTGAACGCCGAGGGCGAGCCGCGAAGAAAGGGCTGGCTCCGCTTCAGCGCCGACGGAACTGGCCGATCGACGGCAGGTCCACAGGCGTGACGGGAACAGCTTCGTCCGGCTCATCCACAGACACCGGGGCACGCGTCGGCACCGTTCGCGCCGCCATCGTCGGCTGCGTGAACGGAGCCTGACGGGGCGTGTCTATGGGTTGGGCCGCACGCGCCGCTATTGCGTCCGGCGCCGGGCGCAGCGCCTCCGACCGCGCGCGCGGCGGCGGCCTCTCTCTGGTCCGCCAATAGCCCGTGGCGAGAAGCGAAAAAGCGCCAAGGGCGAGGAGAAGCCCGGCGGCGAAGGCCGGCCAGTCGATGAACGGGGTGTCGCTGCCGAGCGGAAGGCCGGAGAATCGGAGCGCCCCGGCGCTGAGCGCGGCAGAGGGCAGCGCGCCAAGCACGGAGGCCGTTACCGCGCCGGCCCTGCCGCCGCGCCCGGTAAAAGCCCCTTCCCGGGCAAAAATGAGGATCATCGCCGCGGCAAATGCGATCGAGCCGCTGAGCGCAAGCAGCGCGCCCGCTCCGCGCTCACCGGAATTCTCGATCAGAAGCAGAAGGAAACCGCCTCCGGCGATGACGACGAAAGCGGCGACGCTCGACAGGAAAGCAAGGCCCGCAACGAGCCGCCTCAAATCTCCCTCCTCGCAGATCGACAGCGCCGCGTCCGCCACGCGAGCGGATAGCTACTGTCGCAGCGCCGCTACCATAGCGCGTTCAATGCTTGGCTAGCCATATCGGAGCTTCCCCGCTAGATTGTCCTGCAAATGAGGATGCCATGGCCGGAGACCCTTCTCCGGAGGCGGCATCCGACAAAGACCAAGACGCGGAATTCTCAGGGAGGGCGTATTGATCAGGAGCCTCGCTTGCTGGCCCAAGCGCAGTCCTGAATTTCGATCGCAACTTGCAGCAAAGGCCGGGCGTCGAGACCGACGGCCGCTCGCGGTGATAACGCCGACGACTTTGCGCATTGCGAGGCCCTCCCGCGCCGTGCGGCGCAACCCCGAACAGCATCCCACCCAAACCGATCCATCAAAGGAGGAAGTACGATGAATCGACGCCACGCCTTGCTGGCATGCGCGACCGGGCTGGCGCTTGCCGCCGGATCGGCCGCAGCCCAGGACCTCAAATATCCAATCGACGAGGACTCGCGCTTCAACTGGCAGAGCTACCACGAGTTCGCCGACAAGTATGATCTCACCGGCCAGACCATATCGATATTCGGTCCGTGGCTGACCGGCGACAAGGATGGCTTTGAGGTCGTGCTTGCATATTTCAAGGAAGCGACGGGCGTCACGATCGACAACGCCGGCTCCGATTCTTTCGAGCAGCAGATCGTCATCGACACGCAGGCCGGCAGCCCGGCGAACGTCGCGATCTTCCCGCAGCCCGGCCTTGCCGCAGACCTCGCCTCAAAGGGCCTGCTCACGCCGCTCGGCGACGAGACGAACCAGTGGCTCGTCGACAACTACGCCGCGGGGCAGTCATGGGCCGACCTCAGCACCTACAAGGACAAGGACGGCAACCCGCAGCTCTTCGCCCTTCCGTGGAAGGCCGACCTGAAAAGCCTCGTCTGGTACGTGCCGGAGAACTTCGAGGATGCCGGCTACGAGATTCCTCAGACAATGGAAGATCTGAAGGCGCTCACCGAGAAGATCGCCGCCGACGGCGGCACGCCCTGGTGCATCGGCCTTGGATCGGGCGCCGCCACGGGGTGGCCGGCTACCGACTGGGTGGAGGACCTGATGCTGCGCACGCAGCCGCCTGAGGTCTACGACCAGTGGGTGACGAACGAGATTCCGTTCGACGACCCGAGCGTCGTCGCGGCGATCGAGGAATTCGGATGGTTCGCAAGAAACGACGCCTTCGTCGACGGCGGCGCCGCCGCGGTGGCCTCGACCGACTTCCGCGACAGCCCGAAGGGCCTCTTCTCGTCGCCGCCTAAGTGCTACATGCACCGCCAGGCGTCATTCATTCCGGTGTTCTTCCCCGAGGGAACCGAAGTCGGCGTGGACGCCAATTTCTTCTATTTCCCATCCTACTCGGAAAAGAACCTCGGCAACCCCGTGCTCGGCGGAGGCACGCTCTTTGCGATCACCAAGGACTCGGACGCGGCGCGCGCGTTTATCGAGTTCCTGAAAACTCCGATCTCCCATGAGATCGCGATGGCCGCGTGGAACTTCCTGACCCCGCTGAAATCCGTCAATCCTGAGGTCTATCCGACCGACGTCCTGCGGGGGCAGAACGAAATCATGCTCAACGCGACCACGTTCCGTTTCGACGGCTCGGACTTGATGCCGGGCGCGATCGGCGCGGGGACGTTCTGGACCGGCATGGTCGACTATGTCGGCGGCGCCGACGCGGCAGCGATCGCAGCCTCGAGCCAGAAGGCGTGGGACGCGATCAAGTAGCTTGGGTGCGAATTAGGAAGCCGGCTCGGGCCGCAATTCGGCCCGGGCCGGAGGGCGGCGGTTCGCCCTTGGCCGCATGATAAGGAAAAGCGTCGAGCCCGAACTCGGCGCGGGGGGAGCGGATGCAGCACTTGCTGGGCGCCCTGTTGGCGATCGTGTTGGGGGTCGGCGCGTGCGCCCTCTACTACTTCGCCGCAAACTGGCTGCTCGATCTGATCCTGCCGTTCCGCGACGCGAGCCCCCGCGCGGTCAGGAACCAGAAAACCGCGTCGGTGATCCGGCCGTGGCTGTTTCTCGGCCCAGCGCTGATCGTACTCGCGGTCTACCTCGTCTATCCCCTCGTCGATTCGTTCCGTCTCAGCTTCTACGACAGAACCGGCGAAGTGTTCGTCGGCCTCTCCAACTACCGCTGGGCGGTAAGAGATCCCGAGTTCCGCCAGTCGATCGGGAACAATCTGCTCTGGCTCGTCTTCGTGCCGGCGATGGCCACCGGCTTCGGGCTGATCATCGCGTTCCTCACCGACCGCATCTGGTGGGGCAATATCGCAAAAAGCCTGATCTTCATGCCGATGGCGATCTCCTTCATCGGCGCCAGCGTGATCTGGAAGTTCATCTACGACTATCGCAGCGAGGGGACGACGCAGATCGGCCTGCTCAACGCCATCGTCGAAGCGTTCGGCATAGCGCCGCAAGCCTGGATCACCATTCCGTTCTGGAACAATTTCTTCCTGATGGTGATCCTGATCTGGATCCAAACCGGATTCGCGATGGTCATCCTCTCGGCCGCGCTGCGCGGCATACCGGACGAGACCATCGAGGCCGCGATCATCGACGGAGCCAAGGGCTGGCAGCTCTTTCTTTTCATCATGGTCCCGCAGATCTGGGGGACGATCGCCGTGGTGTGGACGACGATCACCATCCTCGTCTTGAAGGTTTTCGATATCGTGCTCGCCATGACCAACGGGCAGTGGGGAAGCGAGGTGCTCGCCAACCTGATGTTCGACTGGATGTTCAGGGGCGGCGGCGACTTCGGCCGCGGCGCGACCATCGCGGTCGTCATCATGATCGCCGTCATTCCCATCATGATCTGGAACATCCGCCGCGCCGGCGCCGAGATGAGGGGCCGCTGAGATGAGCGGGATGGCGGGAAGACGATCGGGCGGCTGGATCGTGCATGTGACGGTGCTGGTTCTGGTCATCATCTGGGTGGCGCCGACTTTCGGCCTCCTGATCAGCTCGCTCCGCGACAAGGATCTCCTCGCGGTGTCCGGATGGTGGACGGCGCTCACCACGACGGAGCGGAGCGAAGTCGGACGCGCGCTCCCGCCCTCGGAGCAGACCCAGGAGGGCGACCGGTATGTCATCTCAGGGAGCCTGTTCGAGAGCGGCGGCGCACGCGTGGCGCAGTTCGGCACGTCGATCCAGCGCCCGTCGGAATTCGAGGCAGGCGACACAGCTGATCTGGCCAACGGGCGGACGCTGACCGTCAACGCCGACGGGACGTACCGGCTCACCTCGCCCACACCCTTCGAAGGCGCGCGCGGCCAAAGACTCTTCTACACCGCGGCGTTCCCGCCCGACTTTACGTTCGGGAACTACGAAGAGGTGCTGGCCGCCGAGGGCATCGGCCAGTCTTTCATCAATTCGCTGACGGTGACGATCCCCGCGACGATCATCCCGATCCTGATCGCGGCCTACGCAGCTTATGCGCTCGCATGGATGAAATTCCCGGGCCGCGCAGTGCTCCTCTCGATCATCGTCGGACTGCTCGTCGTGCCGCTGCAGATGTCGCTGATCCCGCTGCTCAGACTATACAACGATGTCGGCGACATTCTCGGCGTGCCCGCCAAGACTTATGTGGGCATTTGGCTGGCGCACACGGCCTTCGGCATGCCGCTCGCCATCTATCTTCTGCGCAACTATATCGCGGGCCTGCCCGGGGAGATCATGGAGTCGGCGCGCATCGACGGCGCCAGCGACTTCGACATCTTCATCCGCATCGTGCTGCCGCTCTCGATGCCGGCGCTGGCGGCGTTTTCCATCTTCCAGTTCCTGTGGGTATGGAACGACCTGCTCGTCGCCATGGTCTTCCTCGGTAACGGAGACGACCAGCTGGTGCTGACGGGAAGGCTGAGAGAGCTGCTCGGCTCGCGCGGGGGCAACTGGGAGATTCTGACAGCCGCCGCGTTCGTATCGATCGTGGTCCCGCTCATAGTTTTTTTCGCGCTTCAGCGCTTCCTCGTCCGCGGCCTGCTCGCGGGCTCCGTAAAAGGCTGATCGGGGTTAGATGCCATGGCCGCTGTTGAACTCGAAAGCATCAAGAAATCCTTCGGCGCGGTCCACGTCATCAAGGGCGTCGACCTCGGCATCCAGCAGGGCGAGTTCGTCGTCTTCGTGGGGCCGTCGGGATGCGGCAAGTCCACGCTGCTGCGCCTGATCGCGGGGCTCGAGGACATAACGAGCGGCACGCTCAAGATCGGCGGCGACGTGGTGAACGACGTGCCGCCGTCGAAGCGCGGGATCGCGATGGTGTTTCAGTCCTACGCGCTCTACCCGCACATGACGGTCTACAACAACATGGCGTTCGGCATGAAGCTCGCCCGCGCCAGCAAGGACGAAATCGAGAAGCGGGTGAGAGCGGCGGCGGAGATTCTGCAGCTGACGCACCTTCTCGACCGGCTGCCGAAGCAGCTCTCCGGCGGCCAGCGCCAGCGCGTCGCCATCGGCCGCGCGATCGTGCGCAATCCCAAAGTGTTCCTGTTCGACGAGCCGCTCTCCAACCTCGACGCAGCGCTCCGCGTCGCGACCCGCATCGAGATCGCCAAGCTGCACGAGAGCATGTCCGACACGACCATGATCTACGTGACACACGACCAGGTCGAGGCGATGACGCTTGCCGACCGCATCGTCGTGCTGAACGCCGGCCTGGTCGAGCAGGTTGGGGCTCCGATGGAGCTCTATCACCACCCGGCAAACCTCTTTGTCGCCCGCTTCATCGGTTCGCCAGCGATGAACGTGGCGCCGTGTGTGGTCGAGGCCGCCGACGGCGCCGCCCGCGTCAAGTCCGAAACCGGGACTTCGGTGCGCGTGCCAGCAACGATTCCGGCGAGCGCCGTCGGCAAGAAGGGGACGCTCGGCGTGCGGCCGGAGGACCTGCAGCTCGCCACCGACGGCGACGCGATCTTCCGCGGCAAGCTGCTGATTGCAGAAAATCTCGGCGAAGTGACGCTGCTCTACGTCGATTCCGGCAACGTGCTCGAACCGATCATCGCCAAGGTCGATGGCGGCGTGACGATGGAGCGCGGCACCGAGGTGGGCCTGACGGCCCCCAGCGAATGCTTCCACGTCTTCGACGAGAACGGCGTCGCCTTCCCGCGCAATCGCACTTGAGCCGACACGGCGCCTACCCGCCGCCCTTCACAACGGCGAGCAAAAAGCCGTCGTGCCCCTTGATGGAGACGGTCTGGACGACTGTCGCGCTGACCCGTGCGTCGTCGGCGACCAGCGCCATGAAACTCCGCACGCTTCCGCTGTAGGTCTTCGTATCCTGCGCGCCGTAACGCACGACGTTGTCGACGACGATTACGCCACCCGGGCGTGAGAGCTTCACCGCCCAGTCGAAATAGGCCGGATTGTTCTCTTTGTCGGCGTCGATAAAGATCATGTCGAACGGTCCGGCGCCCTCCTTCGCGAGCTTTGGCAGCGTGTCGAGCGCCCGCCCGAGGCGCACCTCGACGACGCCAGAGAGGCCGGCGAGCGCGATGTTCCTCTGCGCGAGCTCGGCGTGGCTCTCGTCGGCCTCCAGCGAGACGAGGCGTCCGTCGGCGGGCAGCGCCCGCGCCATCCAGATCGTCGAGTAGCCGCCGAGCGTGCCGATCTCGAGAATCTTGCGCGCGCCGCGGATGAGCGCGAGGAGCATCAGCAGCTTGCCGTGCGGCGGCGCCACCTCGATCGCCGGCAGCCCGGCCGAGTCGCTCGCCTTGAGCGCGGCGTCGATCGCCGGGTCGGAGGCGAAGAGGCCGGCGATGCGACGGTCGATCTCAGTCCAGCTTCTCTCGCTCAAGCCATGTCTCCCAATGGCATCAGTCCCCCGGCGAATAGGCCCAACACTCGACCTCGACCTGCGCACCGAGCGCGAGGCCGCTTGCTCCGAAGGCCGAGCGCGCCGGAAGGCGATCCGGTTTGAAATACTGCAGATAAACCCGGTTGAATTCCGCCCACTTGGACATGTCGGCGAGCATGACCGTGCACTTGAAGACGGCGTCGAAGGAGAGACCGTTCTCCTTCAGAACCGCGCCGATGTTCTCCATCGTCTGACGCGCTTCCGCTTCCATGCCGCCTTTGACCAGCTCCATCTTGCCGGGCACGTTCCCCAAGGCTCCCGACAGGTAGAGGACATCTCCGACCTTCACGGCCTGGCTGAACGGCAAACCTGCCGCCGCCGCTGCCGGCGTATTGACGAATTTCATGACGATCTGCTCACTTGGCTGACTTCAACACGCTCCGCCCGGCATATTTCGCCGCCGGGCCCAGCTCCTCCTCGATGCGGATCAGCTGATCGTATTTCGACGTGCGGTCGGAGCGGGCGAGCGAGCCGGTCTTGATCTGCCCGCAATTGGTGGCGACGGCGAGGTCGGCGATGGTAGAATCCTCCGTCTCGCCGGAGCGGTGCGACATCACTGCGCGATAGCCGGCCTTGTGCGCCGTCTCCACCGCGTCGAGCGTCTCCGTCAGCGTGCCGATCTGGTTCACCTTGACGAGGATGGCGTTGCCGACACCCTTCGCGATCCCTTCGCGGAGCCGCTTCGAGCTGGTGACGAAGATGTCGTCGCCGACGAGCTGGCAGGAACCGCCGATCTTCTTCGTGATCGACGCCCAGCCTCCCCAATCGTCCTCGGCCATGCCGTCCTCGATGGAGAAGATCGGATATTTTTGGGCGAGTTCTGCGAGGTAGGCGACCTGCTCCTCAACGCCACGCCGCTTGCCCTCGCCTTCGTACACATAGGCGCCTTCCTTGAAGAATTCGGAGGCGGCCGGATCGAGCGCAATGCAGACGTCCTCGCCTGGCCGGTAGCCGGCCTTCTCGGTCGCGCTCACGGCAAAGTCGAGCGCGGCCGTTGCGGAGGGGAGATTCGGCGCGAATCCGCCTTCGTCCCCGACGTTGGTGTTGTGGCCGGCGTCCTTCAGCGCCTTCTTCAGCGTGTGGAACACCTCGGAGCCGATGCGGACCGCCTCCGCAAACGTTTCCGCACCGACCGGCACGATCATGAATTCCTGGAAGTCGATCGGATTGTCGGCGTGCATGCCGCCGTTGATGACGTTCATCATCGGCACCGGCAGGAGCCGCGCATTGGTCCCGCCGACGTAGCGGTAGAGCGGCAGGCTGTTCGCTTCGGCGGCTGCTTTTGCGACGGCGAGCGAGACGCCAAGAATCGCGTTGGCGCCGAGGCGGCCCTTGTTCTCGGTCCCGTCGAGCTTGATCAGCGTCTCATCGATCTGCACCTGGTTCTCGGCGTCCATGCCGCCGACTGCATCGAAGATCTCGCCGTTCACCGCCTCTACCGCATTCTGGACGCCCTTGCCGAGAAAGCGGCTCTTGTCGCCGTCGCGAAGTTCGACGGCCTCGTGCACGCCGGTCGAGGCGCCGGACGGGACCGCGGCTCGCCCGAAGGCGCCCGACTCGAGCTCGACGTCGACCTCGACGGCCGGATTCCCACGTGAGTCGAGTATCTGCCGGCCCTGAACGCGCGCGACGAGGCTCATCCGATCTCCCCCTTGGCGAGGTCGTAGTACCGGTCCTGCTCGGCGAGCGGCAGCTCGCTCCAGCGCTCGCCCCGGTCGGCGGCGAGCTCCTCGGCGCGCTCGACGCGCTGGACGAACCTCGTATTCGTACCGCGCAACGCCAGCTCGGGGTCGACGTTGAGGCGGCGCGCGAGGTTCACGACCGTGAAGAGGAGGTCGCCGACCTCGTGCGCGACGGCGCCGTCGGGCTCGGTCTCCGGGCTCGGCTCGCCGGTGCGTGCGACCTCCGACTCGAGCTCGGCGAGCTCCTCGCGCACCTTCGCGAGCGGGCCCTCGAGGTCGGGCCAGTCGAAGCCCGCGGCGACCGCGCGCCGCTGCAGCTTGCGCGCGTGCAGGAGCGCGGGCAGCGAGGCGGGCACGTCGTGAAAGATCCCCGCCCGCCCTTCCTGCTCGGTCTTAACGTGCTCCCAGCGCTCGCGCACACGCCCTGCCGTCGTCGCCTCGGCGTCGCCGAACACGTGTGGATGCCGGCGGACGAGCTTCGCGTGCACCGCCCGGGCGACCGCCTCGAGATCGCCGCTGCCCTGCTCCTCGAGCAGGAGCGCGAGGAAGTAGACCTGGAACAGCAAGTCGCCGAGCTCGTCGAGCAGCTTCTCGGGCCGGTCCGCGAGCGCGGCGTCAGCGACCTCGTAAGCCTCCTCGACCGTGTGCGGCACGATCGTCCGCGCAGTCTGCTCGCGGTCCCACGGACAATCCCGCCGCAGCCGCTCGGCCAGCTCCTGGAG
>JBOHKB010000267.1:0-2536 GCA_050728815.1 Propylenella sp. | reverse complement strand
TGTAGGGACCGATCGGATGCTGCCGGCGAAACCGCAGACCACCGACGCGTCCGGCGCGCAGGGTTTGCCATAGCACCACTTCCGGCAGGGTCATGCGCTTGCGCAATGCGCGGGCGCGCTTGAAGGTCAGGACTGGCGCACGCATCCGCCCCCTCCACCATGCTTCGCATGGTCCCCCTCCCCCGCTTCGCCGGTGAGGAACCGGCCGTTCCCATAGGCGCTCCCTATGCCGCCTATCGCTTGCGCGATCGGCCATGCAGGCCAAGTTGCCAAACGTCTCCTGAGTGCACGCGGGAGGCCTACGGCAAAGTCGCAAGAGGTAATGTCATGAAGAAGACCTGGACCCGGCCCGTGATCGCCGAAAGGCCCGCGGGCATGGAAGTCACGGCCTATCTGCCGGCCGAGCTGTAAGGACGCTCGCCACCCGCTCCCGCGGGTTCCGCCATGCTGAGTGTTCGGGTTCTTGGTGCGGCGGCGGGTGGCGGCTTCCCTCAGTGGAACGCGAATTCGGACGCGTGCAGGCGCGCGCGCGCCAGGGATTCCGGAGCCAGACGCGCAACGCAGGCGTCGATCGCGGTTTCCGCCGATGAGCGGCGCTGGTTCGTCGTCAACGCCTCGCCGGACTTGAGGCAGCAGATCGAAGACAATTCATGCCTGCAGCCGCATGAGGGGCTTCGGTCGAGCCCCGTAGCCGGCGTGGTCCTCACCAACGGCGATGTCGACGCCATCGCCGGGCTGCTCACTCTCCGTGAGGGGGCGCCGTTTTCGCTCTACGCGCATGAAGCCGTGCTGAAACTGCTCGACGACAACCCGGTATTCGACGTCGTGGATCGCACGACCGTTCCGCGGCGGGCGCTGGAGATCGATGTCTGGCAGCCAATCCGTTTCGCCGACGGCGTCGAGAGCGGGATCGAGGTTTTGCCGTTTGCGGTGCCCGGGAAGGCGCCGCTTTACCTTGAAGCAGAGATCGGCGAGGCGGGCATGTTCGAATCCGATGGTTACACGCTCGGCCTCTGTATCCGCGCAGGCGACAGCCGCTTCGCCTATGTCGCCAATTGCGGCGCCGTTTCCAGCGAGCTCGCGGAGCGACTGAGAGGCCTGCCACTCGTATTCTTCGACGGCACGCTGTTCACCGACGACGAGATGATCCGCCAGGGCGTCGGGCGGAAGACCGGTCGCCGCATGGGGCACATGAGCATCGACGGCGCGGACGGAAGCCTGGCTTTCCTGAAGCCGCTCGGAATCGGGAGAGGCGTCTTCATCCACATCAACAACACCAACCCGGTCCTTTTGGCGGATTCACCCGAGCGCAAGCGCGTCGAGGCGGAGGGCTTCGATGTGGCCCATGACGGCATGGAGATCAGGCTGTGAGTTTCCTGGGCATCGACAACCTGAAGAGCGGGGGGGAGCTCGAGGCCGCGCTCCGCCGCATCGGCGCCGAGCGCTACCACGACAAGCATCCGTTCCATCGGCTGCTGCATGGCGGGCGGCTGACGCGCGGCCAGGTGCAGGCGTGGGCGCTCAATCGCTACTACTACCAGTCCCGCATCCCGATGAAGGACAGCGCGCTGATGGCGCGGATCGCCGACCCGGAACTCCGGCGAGAATGGTCGCAGCGCGTGATCGACCACGACGGCACGCGCGAAGGGCAGGGCGGCGTCGCGCGCTGGCTGAAGCTCTGCGTCGCGACCGGGCTCGACGAGGGCATGGTGAGGCGCGAGGAGGGCATGTTGCCCGCGACCCGCTTCGCGGTAGACGCCTACGTGCGCTTCGTTTCCGAAAAGTCGCTCGTCGAGGCGATCGCCTCATCGCTGACCGAGGTTTTTTCGCCAGGCATCATCCGCGAGCGCGTCACTGGCATGCTCGCCGGCTACGACTTCATCGACGAGGAGACGCTCGCCTATTTCAAGCCGCGGCTGAACCAGGCGCCGCGCGACGCGGAGTTCGCGCTTGCCTACGTGAAGGAGCACGCGCGGACGCCTGAAGAGCGGCGGAAGGTTTGCGAGGCGCTCTTGTTCAAGTGCGATGTGCTGTGGTCGCAGCTCGACGCGCTCCACCACGCCTATGTGCTTTCTGGCGGCATTCCGCCCGGCTGCTTCGTGCCGGCGGAAGAGCCGCGCGCGGTGGGGAGGGTGGCGTGAGCGCGCTCATCTCCGACACCGTTCTGGTGCGCCCGCGCTGGGCGCGGCTGAAGCACTGCGATGTCCGCAATGCCTGGCTGCTTTTGGTGCCGGAGCGCGTGCTCTTCCCGTGCCCGACCACGATCGACATTTTGCAGCGGCTCGCGACGCCGAAAGCGCTCGGCGCGCTCGCCGCCGAACTCGCAGACGAATACGACGCGCCCGCCGATCAGATCATGGCGGATGTCGCGGAGCTGCTCGGCGACCTCGTTGAGAAGGGCTATGTCCGACGCACTGACGCTTGAGCCGGCAGCCGCGCCGGCGTCCGCGGTCGCGCCCTTGCCGGAGGCCGAGATCCCACTCGGGCTGCTTGCCGAGATCACGCACCGCTGCCCGCTGCAATGCCCCTATTGTTC
>JBOHKB010000266.1:0-3139 GCA_050728815.1 Propylenella sp. | reverse complement strand
GTATTTGAAGAAGGGCTCGAAGGTCTACATCGAGGGCCAGCTGCAGACGCGCCAGTGGGAGGACCAGTCCGGCCAGAAGCGCTACACGACCGAGATCGTGCTGCAGCGCTATCGCGGCGAGCTGCAGATGCTCGACCGGCGCGGCGAGGGCGGCGAGGTCGCCGATCGCAGCGGGCGCGGCGCCGAGTTCGGCAATGCCGGGCCCATGGAGCGGAACGGCGGCGCCTCCAAGATGCACGCCGAGCTCGACGACGAGATTCCGTTCTAGGTCGGTCGCCGTTTGGTCGCTTTCGCGGCGTAAGCCGTCGGCCATTGTCTTCGATCCGCTCCAAGGCAGAAGCGTGAGACGTTTCAACGGACAAACGGCCGAAAAGCGCGGAGCCGTGCGAAGTAGCCTCGGCTGGATTGCGGGGCTGTTGCTCACCGCCGCGGCCGCGCATGCCGGCGAGGCGGACGTGGTCGATGTCAAGGTGACGGCGGAGGCCGGCGGCACGTGGCGCTTCGATGTCACCGTGCGCCACGCCGACGAGGGCTGGGATCATCATGCCGACCGTTGGGAGGTGCTATCTCCAGACGGAGAGATGCTTGGCGTGCGCACGCTGCTTCATCCGCACGAGACGGAGCAGCCCTTCACCCGCAGCCTCACGGGCGTCGAAATCCCGGCTGACATGAGCGAGGTCGAAATCCGCGCGCATGACAGCGTGCACGAGTTCGGCGGTGCCACATTGCGCGTGCAGCTCGAACGCTAAGCGCCTCGATTTAGGTAGCCGGCTTGCCGGCAAAGGCGAGAACGCCGTCAGCGACGAACTGGACGGCGAGCGCGGCGAGGATGAGGCCCAAGAGCCGCGTCAGGACGATGCGGCCGGTCTCGCCGAGGAACCGCTCAAAGCGCTCGGCGAGCAGAAACACCAGCCAGGCCAGCACGAGATTGACCGCGACGATCGCGATCAGCACGGCGCGCCCGAGCACCTCGGAATAAGCGCCGGAAAGCAGGATGGTGGCGGAGATCGCGCCTGGACCTGCGATCAGCGGGATGGCGAGCGGAAATACTGCGATGCGGCGGATCTGATCGGCGCGTGCGCGTTCGGCGCTCCGCTCCTGCCGCTCCTGGCGTTTCTCAAAAATCATCTCGAAGGCGATGTAGAAGAGGAGCACGCCGCCGGCGATGCGGAACGCCGGCATGGTGATGCCGAAGACCGACAGGATGCCTAGGCCGGCCACCGCGAAGAGCACCAGCACGCCGAAGCCCGGTGAGCGTGGCGCGGAGCGCCACCTGCGCGCGCTCGGCGCGCGACATGCCGGCGGTCAGCGCCAAAAACACCGGCGCGAGCCCCGCCGGGTCAATCGTCACGAAGAGCGTGACGAAGGCGGAGAGGGCTTGGTCGAGCATGTGCCAACCTTCGGCTAGCGCTGCGGCATCTCGATCCGGCGGCCAAGGCCGGTCGGGCGCGGGAGCAGCGCGTGCGCATCCGTCACCTCTGAGAGGCGCTCGAGAATCTGCCCGGGAAACGGCGCGGTCTTCTTCGCGCGCATGTCAACGTGCAACGACATGTTCTCCGAGGTCGCGGAGAGCCAGCCTTCGTCAGCGTGGCGCAGCTCCTCGAAAAAGTGCAGCCGCTTGGAATCGTATCCGAGAAGCCGGATGCTCACGCGCACCTTATCGCCAGCGTGAAGCTCGCGGAGATAGCGCACGTGCGCCTCGGCGGTGAATGTGGTGTGGCTGGTCGCCTGAAGATAGGAGCGGCCGACGCCCACCAGCTCGAAGAACCCGTCGACGGCGCGGTCGAAGAGCACATTGTAATAGGCCATGTTGAGATGGCCGTTGTAGTCGATCCACGCCTCTTCGACGCGCATCACGGAGGAGACGAACGGGGCAGGGAAGGGGAGCGGAATTTTGTCGGTCGCGGCCATGGCCGACCGCATCGCATATCTGCAGGCATGTGCCAAATCGGTCGGATTTCTGTAGCAAGGGAGTCGTTTGCGCTCGCTGGCCGGCTTGGGGCAGAACCGGCGGATGACGCCGAGCGCCGGTCCGAAGCGAAGCAATAGCGTGCGCGAGCCCGCCGCTCCGAAATGCTCGATCTGCGGCTCGCAGGAGTTCATGCCAGGCCCAAAAGGCCGTTTGTCGCCGAACGGCAAGCTGCCGCGCTGCGCCGGCTGCGGGTCGCTCGAACGCCACCGCATGTTCAGAAAAATGTTCGAGCGCCTCGGACCGAGCGAGTTCGCGGCGATGCGGGCGATCCAATTCAGCCCCGACCCGACGCTCGATCCAAAATGGTTCAGGTCGTTCGTGCTTTCCGCCTATGGCATGGGCGACGGGATCGACATTCAGTCGATTCCGCGGCCCGACGGCGCCTACGATTTTGTGGCCTGCTCGCATGTCCTCGAGCACGTCGCGGACGATCGGAAGGCTTTGAATGAGCTTCTCCGGATCATTGCGCCGGACGGGCTTCTATTCCTCGTCGTGCCCGACCCGTTCCGCGAGGAAAAGACGCGGGAATGGGGTTTTCCAAAACCCGAAAAGCACGGGCATTACCGCGTCTACGGCGCGGATTTTTCCGAGAGACTGACGCGCTACCTACCGGACCAGGCGGTCATTTCCTATATGGCGGAAGACCCGGTGACGGGCGAGCGCGACGGCTCTTTCCTGCTGCCGAAATCGCCCGCCCGCAGGCGCTGGATCGAGGCCCGGCTGGGCGCCGATGCGGCGCTTTTCGCCGGTCCAGCCTGAGCTGCAAAGAGCGGCCAAAAGAGTCCTTGCAAGGCTTTGTATTAATTGATGTTTTTCGCAGTCATTCGAGTCGCAATCCGCGGGCGCTTGCGCTAGAAAACAGGGCATCCTGAAACAGGCGATTCTCCCTTGTCAGACGAGAACAACAACAACCCGCCGATCGACCGCGACGGCGACATAAAACCCATCTCCATCACCGAGGAGATGCGGCGCTCCTACGTCGACTACGCGATGAGCGTGATCGTGGCGCGCGCGCTTCCCGACGTGCGCGACGGCTTGAAGCCGGTGCACCGGCGCATCTTCTATTCGATGAGCGAGAATGGCTACGACTGGAACAAGCCGTACCGCAAATCGGCCGGCGTCGTCGGCGACGTGATGGGCAAGTACCACCCGCATGGCGACCAGGCG
>JBOHKB010000265.1:0-8723 GCA_050728815.1 Propylenella sp. | reverse complement strand
CGGGGAGGCGGCGGCGTGCCGTCGCCTCCCGTTCGTGGCGGACGCTACATTAAGCGAAACAGCGTCGTTATGCGCCGCCGCCTCCACACTTGTTCGTCTTGGTGTTGAAGTTTCCACACTTCTTGGTGACCCAATCGCCGATCAGGTCCTTGGAGCCGTCAAGATGCTTGGACCAGGCGTCGCCCGGCACCAAGCTCGGCGTCTTCCACACCACGTCGAACTGGCCGTCGCCGCGCACCTCGCCGATAAACACCGGCTTTGTGATATGATGGTTGGGCAGCATCTTGGAGATGCCGCCGGTCAGATTCGGCGCCTCGGTACCGGGCAAAGCGGCGATGACCTTGTCCGGCTCGGTGGACTTGGCCTTCTCGACCGCCTTGACCCACATGGCGAACCCGATCACGTGGGCCTCCATCGGATCGTTGGTGACGCGCTTCGGATTCTTGGTGTAGGCCTTCCACTGCTTGATGAAGGCATCGTTGGTCGGGTTCTTGATGCTCTGGAAGTAGTTCCAGGCCGCGAGATGGCCGACCAGCGGCTTGGTATCGATGCCGGCAAGCTCTTCCTCGCCGACCGAGAACGCCACCGACGGGATATCCTTCGCCTTGACGCCCTGATTGCCGAGCTCCTTGTAGAACGGAACGTTGGCGTCGCCGTTGATGGTCGACACCACCGCGGTCTTCTTGCCGGCCGAGCCGAACTTCTTGATCTCGGCGACGATCGTCTGCCAGTCGGAATGCCCGAACGGCGTGTAGTTGATCATGATGTCCTCGGCCTTCACGCCTTTCGCCTTGAGATAGGATTCGAGGATCTTGTTGGTCGTGCGCGGATAGACGTAATCGGTGCCGGCGAGCACCCAGCGCTTGACCTTCTCTTCCTTCATCAGGTAGTCGACGGCGGGAATGGCCTGCTGGTTCGGCGCGGCGCCAGTGTAGAAGACGTTGCGCTCGCTCTCCTCGCCCTCGTATTGCACCGGATAGAAGAGGATGCTGTTGAGCTCCTTAAAGACCGGCAGCACCGACTTGCGCGATACCGAGGTCCAGCAGCCGAAGACGGCGGCAACCTCGTTCACGGTGATCAGCTCACGCGCCTTCTCGGCGAAGAGCGGCCAGTCTGAGGCCGGGTCGACGACCACCGCCTCGAGCTGCTTGCCGAGCAGGCCGCCCTTCTTGTTCTGCTCGTCGATGAGCATGAGCATGACGTCCTTCAACGTCGTCTCGGAGATCGCCATCGTGCCCGACAGCGAATGGAGGATGCCCACCTTGATGGTGTCCCCCTGCGCGTGGGCGAGCGAAACAAGCCCCGCCGCGATGATCAGCGCGGCCCCGGAAGACCGCAAACTACCCCTAACCCAGTGCATGACCCTCTCCCTGGTCGATTGTGCATCGCAGCAGGAAGAAGCAAGGGCCATGCCAAGCCCTTTGCGGGGCGGCGCTACCGCGAGATCGATGGCAGGTCTGCCTATTATTTCGCCAATGCACCGATATGGGGCAGGAGCGCGCGAGGCAGCGCGATCAGTTCGAGAGAGGAGGAGCCGCGCAGCGCCCGCCGCTCACTCCGCTGCGGCGCGATAGGAGACTTCGGCGACGGGCCGGCCGAGCGCGACATACTCCATGCCCTGGCGGAGGATGTCCTTCGGCTCGCAGACGTTCCTGAGGTCGATCAAGAGCGGCCGTCGCATGGTCGGCGCAAGCTCTCGCCAGTCGATGGTGCGGAACGCGCTCCATTCGGTGAGGATGACGACGGCGTCGGCACCGCGCGCGGCGTCCTCGATCGTCTCGGCGATGTGCAAGCCGGGAAGCAGCTCCTTCGCCTGCGCCGCCGCCACCGGGTCGTAGGCGCGCACCTCGGCGCCTTCGGCGATGAGCTGGCCAGCGATGGTGAGCGCCGGAGCGTTGCGCATGTCGTCGGTGTTGGCCTTGAAGGCGAGGCCAAGCACGCCGATCCGGCGGCCGGACACGGCGCCGCCAAGCTCGGTGCGGATTTTTCTCACCATCAGCTGCTTGTGGCGGTCGTTGGCGCGGATCACCGTCTCGACGATCTCCACCGGCGATCCGAAATCGTTGGCGGTCTTGATGAGCGCGATCAGGTCCTTCGGAAAGCAGGAGCCGCCGAAGCCCGGTCCCGGGGTGAGGAACTTCGGGCCGATGCGCTCGTCGAGGCCGACGCCGACCGCCAGCTCCTCGATGTCGGCGCCGGCGGCCTCGCAGAGCCGCGCCAGCTCGTTGATGAAGGTGACCTTCGTCGCGAGAAACGCGTTGGCGGCGTATTTGATCAGCTCCGCGGTCTCGGCGGTCGATGTAGCGACCAGGGGCCGGCCCTTGCGGGTAAGCGGGAGATAAAGTTCCTCCAGGATCTGCCGCGCCCGCTCCGAGCTCGAGCCGACGACAATGCGGTCCGGCTCCATGAAATCGCCGATGGCGTTTCCCTCGCGCAGGAATTCCGGGTTGGAGGCGACAGCGAAACGCTCGTCGGGCAGATGCTGCCGCAGGATCGCGGAGATTTTTTGGTTGGTGCTGACCGGCACAGTCGACTTGATCACCACGACGGTGAAGGCATTGGGCGCTCCGGATGTCGCGGCGAGCGCGCGTCCGACCTCCTCCGCCGCCGCGTAGACGTAGGCCATGTTGGCCCCGCCGTTGCCGTTATCGTCGGTCGGCGTCCCGACCGCGATGAAGAGCACGTCGACGCCGTGCGCTGTCGCGTCGCGGATATCAGTCGCGAAGCTAAGCTGCCCGCGGCCTACATTGGCGGCGACAAGCTCCGTCAGGCCGGGCTCGAAGATCGGTACGTCGCCGGCTTTGAGCCGCGCGATCTTGGCGCGGTCGCTGTCAACGCAAACCACGTCGTGCCCCAGCTCGGCGAGGCACGCGCCGGTGACCAGCCCCACGTAACCCGTTCCTATGACGCCCACTTTCAACATGTCGCAATCAATCTTCACATCTCCGGCCATTCACCAGGCTACATAATAGCTTCGCGAGCCCCGCTCGGGAACTTAGTTTGGAACAAAACAACCTTGCCGCCCCGCGGGATTCGTTGCATCGTCCGGCAATCGCCGGACGCTCCGCGAGCGGTATACGGCGTCATCCTCCGAACAGCCAAGGGGCAAGATGGACCGGAACGCGAGTGACGCCAGGGCGAACATAGGCGACCGCACCGGCCAGCCGGCCGCCGGGGAGACGAATCTCGGCGGCCTTTCCTGCAACGTCGCCTTCCATCTCAGGCTGGCGCAGGACGGATCGTTCCGCGCGTTCAAGCGCCACACCGGCGAAAGCAACCTCCGGCCCGGCTGGTATACGGTGCTGACCCTCATCAACGCCAATCCGGGCATCACGCCGATGGCGCTCAGCCGCGCGAGCGGACGCGACAAGTCCACGCTGTCCCCGATCCTGCGCGACCTGATCCGGCACAGGCTCGTCGCGCAGTCTCCGGTCCCGAACGACCGCCGCAGCTACGCGCTTTCGCTGACGCTCGAGGGCGAGGAGAAGCTGGCGCGGCTAACCGCGCACGCGGAAGCGCACGACCGCCAGATCGACGAGATCGTCGGGCCGAAGAAGAAGGAGCTGATCGAGCTCCTCCGCCGCATCACCAATTCGCTCGACTAGCCGCCCTTCGTTGCAAGCGCCCCGAATGTACACGACGAGCACCGCATTCCTCGAGGCGCTGACCGAGGCCGGCATCAACTACATCTTCGCCAATCTCGGCAGCGACCATCCCGCGATCGTGGAGGCTCTTGCCGAGGCGCGCGCGACAAGGCGGCCAGCGCCGAAGCTCATCACCTGCCCGAACGAGATGGTCGCGATGAGTTGCGCCCACGGCTTCGCGCAGGTGAGCGGCAAGCCGCAAGCGGTGCTGGTGCACGTCGAATGCGGGACTCAGTCGCTCGCGGGCGCGATCCACAATGCCGCGAAGGGACGCGTGCCGATGCTTATCTTCGCCGGCGCCTCGCCGTTCACGCAGGCGGGCGAGATGCGCGGCAGCCGCAACGAATTCATCCAGTGGATACAGGACGTGTTCGACCAGCGCGGCATCGTGCGCGGCTACATGAAATACGACAACGAGCTGAGGACCGGGAAGAACGTCAAGCAGATGGTGCACCGCGCGCTGCAGTTCGCCACAAGCGATCCGAAGGGGCCGGTCTACCTGATGGGCGCACGCGAGGTGATGGAGGAGGTGCTTGCGCCGCCTCCCCCGATCGACGTCGCCGACTGGCAGCCGGTCGCGCTGGCGGCGCTTCCTCCCGACGCCATCGCGCCGATCCTCGACACGCTGGAGAGCGCGCATCGCCCGCTCGTCGTGACGTCCTATCTCGGACGCAACCCGTCCGCGGTCGGCGAGCTGGTGCGTTTCTGCGAGCGCCTCGGAATCGGCGTGCTTGAATCGGTGCCGAGCGCGATGAACTTTCCCGCGGATCACCCGCTCTATCAGGGCAACCAGTGGAACCAGCCGCATCAGAACGAAGCGCTCGCCGCGGCCGATGCGATCCTGGTGATTGACAGCGATGTGCCGTGGATACCGACCGTCAGCCGCCCGCGCGACAACGCCACGATCTTCCACATCGACGTCGATCCGCTGAAGGAGCAGATGCCGCTCTGGTACATCGCCGCGAAGCGCGTGATCCGAGCCGATGCCGCGACCGCTTTGAAGCAGCTCAACGCCGCCCTGGACGAGCGCGACGCGGATTCCGCGCGGATCGAGGAGCGGAGGCGCTTCTGGGAACGGCTGCACGAGAAGCGCAGCTCAGCCCTTGAGGCGCTGGAACGGCGGCCTGGCGACAGCCATCCGACGTCGGAATTCGTCACGGCGGCGGTACGCAAGCACGTCGATGGGGACACCATCGTGCTCAACGAAGGCATCACCAACTACCCGGCGATCCAGAACCACATGCTAATGAGCCGGCCGGGCTCGATCTTCGCGAGCGGCGGCGGGTCGCTCGGCTGGCACGGTGGCGCGGCGATCGGCGCGAAGCTCGCGGCGCCCGACAAGACGGTAATGGCCCTGACTGGCGACGGCTCCTACATGTTTTCCGTGCCGTCGTCCGTGCACTGGATGGCGCGCCGCTACGAGACGCCGTTCCTCACTGTCATCTACAACAACCGCGGCTGGAAGGCGCCGCAGTTCTCGACGCTCGCCGTGCATCCCGACGGCTACGCCAGCCGCTCCGACGACATCGGCGTCGCCTTCGATCCGGCGCCCGATTATTCAGCGATCGCCGCGGCAGCAGGCAGCGCCTTCGCCCGCAAGGTGGAGCGGCCGGAGGAGGTCGAGGAGGCCGTCGCGGAAGCCGTGAAGGTGGTACGCAAGGAGCGCCGCGCCGCGGTTCTCGACGTGGTGCTGGCGCACCTGTAGGAAGGCCGAAGCGTGGGGCGCGGGGAAATCGCTTTGGACACGCAGGTCGCCATCATCGGATCCGGCCCGTCCGGGCTGCTTCTGTCGCGGCTGCTGCACCTGAACGGCATCGCCAACGTCGTGCTGGAGCATCGGAGCCGCGACTATGTGCTCAGCCGCGTCCGCGCCGGTGTGCTCGAAATGGGCACGGTCGCGCTCGTCGACGAGGCCAAGGTCGGCAGCCGCATGCACAGGGAGGGCCTGATTCACGAAGGCGTCGAGATCACCTTCCAGGGCCGCCGCCATCGCATCGACTTCGCCGGGCTCACCGGCGGCAAGTCGGTGATGATCTACGGCCAGACCGAGCTGACGCACGACCTGATGGACGCGCTCGCCGAGGACGGCGTCCCGCCGCGCTA
The DNA here is from genome assembly GCA_050728815.1 of Propylenella sp. GTDB lineage: Bacteria > Pseudomonadota > Alphaproteobacteria > Rhizobiales > Afifellaceae > DASWJZ01. The sequence continues at coordinate 2,976 of JBOHKB010000265.1, read as the reverse complement.
CGAGGCGGAGGCCGTCGCCATCGGTGACGTCGGTGGGCCGCGCCCCACGGTGGTCTTCAGCGAGAGCGGGAAGCAGAACGAGATCACCTGCGAGTTCGTCGCGGGTTGCGACGGCTATCATGGCGTGAGCCGCCGCAGCGTGGCCGGCGCGCTGCAGACCTTCGAGCGCGTCTACGATTTCGGCTGGCTCGGCGTGCTTTCGGAGACGCCGCCCGTCTCGCACGAGCTGATCTACGCCAATCATGAACGCGGCTTCGCGCTCTGCTCGATGCGTTCGCACACACGCAGCCGCTACTATGTGCAGGTCTCGCTTGCCGACAAGCTCGAGGCATGGCCCGACCACCGCTTCTGGGACGAGCTTCGCAGGCGGCTTGACCCCGAGGCGGCGGAGCGGCTGGCGACCGGCCCTTCGATCGAAAAGAGCATCGCGCCGGTCAGGAGCTTCGTCGCCGAGCCGATGCGGCACGGTCGCCTCTTCCTCGCCGGCGACGCCGCCCATATCGTTCCGCCGACCGGCGCCAAGGGCCTCAATCTCGCCGCCGCCGACGTTCACGTCCTGGCGGAAGCGCTGATCGAGCATTACCGCGAAGGCTCGTCTGCGGGACTCGATTCCTATTCGGAGCGCTGCCTCGCCCGTGTCTGGAAGGCGGAACGCTTCTCGTGGTGGATGACGTCGCTCCTGCACCTCTTCCCCGAGACAGGCCCGTTCGGCCGCAAGCTGCAGCTTGCGGAACTCAGCTATCTGACGAGTTCGCGCGCCGCCTCGACCGCGCTTGCGGAGAACTATGTCGGACTGCCGATTGATTGAGATCAAATTGCCGGCATAAGAGCCGGCGCTAGACCGCCAAGGGAAAGAACGGGACCGGAACCATGGAAGCCGCCACGATTTCGCCGCGCGACTGGGCGTCGCATCCGCCCTACATCTATCCCGACTACGCCTCCACGCCGCTGCGCGGACCGAAGCGCCCGCTGATCCCGCTCAAGCACACGCTTTCGGAGCTGACCGGCCCCGTCTACGGGCACGAGAGCGTCGGTCCGCTCGACAGCGATCTCACGCGGAACAGCGCAGTCAACGGCGAGCCGCTCGGCGAGCGCATCATCGTCACCGGTCGGGTGCTCGACGAAGCCGGACGGTCGATCCCGAACACGCTGATCGAGATCTGGCAGGCGAACGCCGCCGGCCGTTACGTGCACAAGGTCGACCAGCATCCCGCGCCGCTCGATCCGAATTTCCTGGGCGCCGGCCGCTGCGTGACCGACGAGGACGGCCGCTACCGCTTCAAGACGATCAAGCCCGGCGCATACCCATGGGGCAACCATTACAATGCCTGGCGGCCGAACCACATCCACATGTCGCTCTTCGGCCATACGATCGCCTCGCGCCTCGTCACGCAGATGTATTTCCCGGGCGACCCGCTGATGGCGCTCGACCCGATCTTCAAGTCGACCCCGGAGGGAGCGCGCGACCGGCTCATCTCGAGATTCTCCATCGACGTGACGGAGCCCGACTACGCGCTCGGTTACGTCTTCGACATAGTGCTCCGCGGCCCGAAGGAAACGCCGATGGAGACGCGGAAGTGAAGCGCGGGCAGACGCCGTCGCAGACGGTCGGACCCTATTTCGCCTATGGGCTCGCGGCGCCGCAATACGGCTACCCCTACACCGCGATCGCCTCCGACCGGGTCGCCGACGAGTTCGTGCCGGGCGAACACATCCGCATCGTCGGCCGCGTCATCGACGGCGCGGGCAATCCGATTCCCGACGCGCTGATCGAAATCTGGCAAGCCGATTCCGAGGGCCGCTACGCCCATCCGAACGACGGTCGCCCCTCGAACCAGCGCTTTCGCGGTTTCGGCCGCCACGGCACCGGCACCGACCCGGAGAACCGCTTCATCTTCAACACCGTCAAGCCGGGCCGGGTCGACGACAAGCAGGCGCCGCACATCAACGTCATCGTCACGATGCGCGGCATGCTGCTCCACGCCTACACCCGCATCTACTTTTCCGACGAAGCCGACGCGAACGCCCGCGACCCGGTGCTGCAGAGCGTGCCGGCGGAACGGCGGCGGACGCTGATCGCCGAGCGCGACGAGACGCCGGGCGGCGTCGTCTACCACATCGAAATTCACATGCAGGGCGAGGAAGAGACAGTCTTCTTCGACGTGTGACAACCTTCTCCCCCTATGGGAGAGGGTAGCCCGCCGGAGCGTTCGCGACGGCGGGCTGGGTGAGGGGCGGCGCCACCCCTCCCCAGCCCCTCCCTACAAGCGGGAGGGAGCCCGCCTAGACCTTCCGCTCCTGCGCGTTCCAGAAGCGCTCCAAATTGGCGATCAGCGCCGGGCTGAAGTGGCAATAGGCCTGCTCGCGCGCGTAGACCGAAAAATAGCGGCGGAAAAGATCGAGCGGTTCCTCCACCACGCGGAACGCGCGGCGGTTGGCGACCGCGCTGACCGCGCCCGAATTGGTGAGCCCGGCGACGACGCGCTCGATTGCCGCGTCCATCTCATTCGGTGGCGCGATCTCGTCGCAGATCAGCCTCCCCTCCGGCGTGTGGCATTCGAAGCGCCGCTCGTATTGGATCGCCTGGCGCGCGATGCGGTCGCCGGTGAAGCGCGGCAGGCGGAGATTGGCGGCTCCGGGGATGATGCCTTCCTTGCGCGCCGGCAGCGTCATGAAGGCATCGGCGGCGGCAAGAACGAAATCCACGGCGAGCAGGAGTTGACAGTGGCCGCCGATCGCAAACGTCTCGACCGCGGCGATCCACGGCTTCTCGATGGTACGGCCGTTCACGTCGTCGGGGACGGCGTCCGACGTCGCGACGCCGCGCAACAGCTTGTGCACGTAGCCGAGGTCGCGCTCGACATAGAAGAGGTAGGGGATGTCGCCGCGATAGAGCCGCGTCAGGTTGATCCCGGCGCCGAGCACATGCCGCCCGCGATATTTCGGGTGCTCGACCTTGCCGCCGCGCAGCACCGC
>JBOHKB010000264.1:0-17775 GCA_050728815.1 Propylenella sp. | reverse complement strand
GATGCTGACCGATCGACGCGACCGCCAGGACCGCGAAGAACGGCAGCATCAGCTGCAGCGCGCTGGCCGAGACGGTGCTGGGCGCAATTATTCCGCCGCCAACGATCAGCGCGACCGTGGCAAGCGTCACGATCAGCAGCCGGTGCAGCGGCCTTTTCCGCCCCTTGTACTCGCGCCTCGTCCAGGCGCGTTCGGGCCGCCGCCGTTCCGGCTGCGGCCCGAGAGCCCCCGCGCTTTTCGGTATCAACGCTGAAGGTACCGCGAGCGATAATTACTTGGACAGGATCTCCTTCATCTTCTCACCGGAGACCATCGACGAGGGAATTGCTGTCGGCGGCAGATCCTTGTCGCACTTCACCTTGAGCGCCGGATCGGACGACGTGCTGTCCTCGGAGAACGGCAAGTCGATCAGGCTGGGCTCGGTGTTGTCCATGCCGTTGACCGCAGCGAGGCCCTTGCGCAGCGCCAGGCGAACCAGCCACGTATGCGCGCTAGCCGTGGCTAGTTTGAAGGTCGGGTTGGCCTCGTGATTGTCCTGCCACAGGCAGCTCAGCTCGTTGAGGTCCTGGCCGGCCCAGGCCGGAATCGGACGGCCGGCCGCGAGGAACGCGCGGATCGGGCCCGTGGTTTCTGCCATGATGCCGTCGATCTGGTCGTATTTGGCGATCGCCGCGGCCGTCACCTTCTGCGCCAGCGCGGGATCCCAGTTGGTGTCGACCGGACCCTCAAGGACAGTGATCCCCGGGTTCGCGGCGAAGACTTCTTGCCAGCCGACCGCCTGCGACGCAGTCATCGGGTTGCCCGGCGTGCCGCCTTGGACGATGACGTTGCCCTTGCCGTCGAGCGTCTTGACCATCCATTCGGCAAGCATCTTGCCGAGGCCGATCTGGGTTTCGGTAACGCGCACGAGATAATCCGTGCCCATCTCGCCGAACGGGGCATCGCCAGTGGTGAAGGGAACGACGGCGATGCCGGCCTCCGTAGCCTGGCGCATCACCTTGAGCTGCGCCACGCCGGTGTCGGCAAAGACAACGATGACATCGAACTGTTGCGCGATCAGGCCGCGAATGTCGGCGATCTGCTTTTCAGCCTTGAACTCGCCGTCGGTGTATCGGACTTCCTTGATGTTGGGGCATTTGGCCGCCTCGTCCTCGAACTCCGCGCGGGTGATCTGGCGCCAGTAGTTGCCGCCCCAGCCGTCGGAGTACGCAACCTTCAGGTCCTTGGTGCCACAATATTTTGTGATGTCCTCCATATCCTCGATGCCGCCCGTTTTGTTCGGGGCCAAGTCGACGTCCGAGAATTTGTTCTGGGCGACCGCCGGCGTTGCAGCCGCCAGTTGCCAGGCGAGCGCCGCTGCAGCTGCGCGGCAGATAGGTTTCACTTTTGATGCCATTTCGTCCCCTCCCATTGATGTCGTCGGGCCGTTTCTATTTGCGATCTTGATGGAGCCGACATACCGGCTATAACGACCACGACACTATAGTCTAATAACGATTGGTTTTCCATCCAGCGATGCGAGTTTGCGGGGGGAGCGGCGTTCGATGAAGCTCAGCACGGAGAGGATTCTTACCACCCACGCCGGCAGTATGCCGCGCGGCGAGCCGCTCGGCTCGATGCTGATTGACCAGGAGGCGGGCAAAAGAGTCGATCGCAGGAAAATCGACGAGGTCACCGACGAGCGCGTCGCTCACATCATGAAAAAAGAGGTCGAAGCCGGCGTCGACATTGCCAATGACGGCGAGCAGGGACGCGTCGGATTCCAGACCTACGTGCCGCAACGCTGGAGCGGCTTTGGCGGCAAGTCGAGCCGCCCATACGGCAAGGAATTCATCGAGTTCCCGAAGTTCACCGAACGAATGCTGGCGCGCATCCCGAAGACCGGCAAAGTGTTCGACGCGCCCGAGGCGATCGGCGAAATTCACTACCACGGCGAAGGCGAGCTGCAGAAGGAGATCGACCGCTCGAAGCGTCAGGCGGAGAAAACCGACGCGCACGTCGCCGAGTGGTTCATGAACGCGCCTTCGCCCGGCATCATCGCGTGCACCATGCTGAACGCGTATTACGATTCCGATGAAGCCTATCTCGATGCGATCGCACGCGAGATATCGAAGGAATACAAAGCCGTCGTCGATGCCGGATACCTCCTGCAGGTCGACGCGCCCGATCTCGCCATGGAGCGGGTGCTGCTCTATCAGGATTTGACCGACGCCGAGTTCGCGGAACAGGTGCAAAAGCATGTCGAGGCGCTGAACAAGGCGCTTGATGGCATTCCGCGCGACCGCGTCCGGCTCCATGTCTGCTGGGGCAACTGGGAAGGACCGCACTGCTACGACGTGCCTATGGAGGTGGTGCTGCCGCCGCTTTATCAGGCGAATGTCGGCGCGATCGGCCTCGAGTTCGCCAATCCGCGCCGTCAGCACGAGACCGCGGCGCTCAAGGCGAACAAACCGCCCAAGGACATGGCCGTCATTCCCGGCGTGATCGATTCCAAGAGCAATTTCGTCGAGCACCCCGAAGTGGTTGCCCAGCGCATTCAGGCAGTGGTCGACGCGCTTGGCGACAAGGAGCGCGTGATCGCAGGGGTCGATTGCGGCTTCGGCACCTTCGTCGGCTGGGAGTGGGTCGCGGAGGACGTGGTATGGGCCAAGCTCAAGTCGCTCAGCGAGGGCGCCGCAATCGCGTCGAAGCGATTGTGGGGATAATCGGCGCGTAGTCAGATTCTCGACCGATGCTAGTCTGCGCCTGTGGTGCGGCGTACGCCCCCATTTCAACCGATCGCAAGGTCATGCGCGCATGGTTGCGACGATGATCGCAGCGGCGAGCACGTAGCCTCGCGCCGCGTCGAAAAGCGTCAGGTAGCCGGGCGCGGCGACATATTCGCCACTCCCTGATCGAAACCGCCTATTGCGGTTTGCCCTCAACGGCCGCGGAGTGCGAACAGCACGCGGCGGAAGGCGGCATGAGCGGCCCGCCCTACGGCCCTCTGACCTCGACCCGCATCCCGCCGATGCGGTCGATCCAGCATTCCATCACGTCGCCCGGCTCGACCGGGGCGACGCCCTCCGGCGTGCCTGTCATGATCACGTCGCCAGGGTCGAGGCGGTAGGCGTGCGAGGCGTAGGAGATGAGCTTCGGCACGCTAAAGATAAGGTCGCGCGTATTCGACTTCTGCCGCGTATTGCCGTTGACCTTCAGCTCGAAGTCGACCGCCGAAGGATCTCCGAACTCGTCTGCGGTCACCAGCCACGGCCCGAGCACAGAGAAGGTGTCGAGCGACTTCCGGTAGGAGCGGTCCTCGGGGCCGCGGATCGTCATGTCGAGGCCAATCGTGTAGCCGGCGACGTGAGTAAGCGCCTCAGCCTCGGGGATGTTGCGTCCGCCACGCCCGATGACCAGCGCGAGCTCGATCTCGTGGTCGGTGCGGCGGTCGGCGCGCTCCGAGACAACGCCTTCGCCCGCGCCGACGAGCGAGCTGCCGGCTTTCAGGAACAGCCCGTACGTGTCGATCGTCTTCACGTCCGTGCCGTGATGGATGCCGGCATCGGCCCGCGATTCCTGTAGATGGCGCATGTAATTGACCGGTGCGCCGATGATCTTTCCGGGGTTGGCGACGGGGCTGAGGAGCCGCACGTCGACAATGGGCTTCCTGGAGCTGGCTGCGATCGCGCGCGCCATCTCGGTCCGCATCTCGGCGAGATGACGGATGAAGTGGTCGCCCGGCGGCACGGGCCAGGAAAGCGGCAGAAGCCAGCTCGCGACCGCCGTCACGTCGGCGACCTCCTCGCCGATCACCACGCCGAGGCGGTTGTCGTCGAAGCGGCAGATGCGCATCCTAGCCGCGTCCTACCGGTTCAATTCGTGCGCCGCTCCTCGCGGTAGAAGCCGAGCTTTTCGTGCACCACGCGGTCGGAGAAGAAGAATAGGAAGCAGTCGGCGCTGGCCTTGAAGGAGCGCCAGCTCCAGCCCGGTATCGCGGCGATGTCCTTTGGCGCAAAGCGCATCGCCTTGTCGCCGACCGTCACCTCGCCTTCGCCCTCGGAAGCGCACATCACCATGGAGTCGGTGGAGCGGATCGGCTCCGTCTCGAAGCCTGCCTTCAGATGCGTCATCCATGTCGCCATGGTGGGCATCGCCCAGCCGCCGTCGATCGGGTTCGCGTAGCGGAGCGTCGTGCCGAAATGCGGATCGGGCGCTTCGCCCCCGGCCGCGGTCATGAGCGCGGCGCGCGTCCGCTCGAACGGATAGTTGAAGATCGGCGTGGTCTTGCCGTAGCGGCTCTCGGCATTGAGCGGCAGGAGGCTCTCGCCGAAGCGCGCGAGCGAATCGCCCTCCGGCCGCGTCAGCGTCTGCCGCATGTCGTTGTACTCCTCCGAGAACACCGCCTCGAAGAAGCCGAGCATCGGAATGTCGAGGCCGTCCATCCAGGCGACCGGCCCGCTCCCCTCGTTCCCGTGGTCGTGCCAGGCCCAGGCCGGCGTGATCACGAAATCGCCTTCGCGCATCGTCGTCCGCTCGCCTCCGACGGCGGTGAAGCCCTGCTCGCCCTCCAACATGAAGCGGAGCGCGGACGGCGTGTGTCGGTGCGCCGGCGCTGTCTCGCCCGGCAGGATCAGCTGCACGCCGGCATAGAGCGACGCCGTCGTTTTTGATTGGCCGGGAAACGCAGGGTTCTCCAGCACGAGAACGCGCCGCTCCGCCTCTTCGGCGGTGAGGAGCGATCCCGCTTCAAGCAGAAGCGGCCGCACGTCCCCATAGCGCCAGAGATGCGGGACCGCCTTGGATTTCGGCTCGCGCGGGACGAGGCCCTTCAGCACCTCCCAGAGCGGCGCCATGCTCTTCGGCGCAAGCCGGCCGTAGAATTCTTGGCGCTTGGCCTTGGTGGGTTCGTCGAGCGTCGCATGCATGTCTCAAAGCTCCTGCCGCAGTTCTCCGCTACTCCGAGAGCGCAGGCTCCACTTCCGTCATCTGTTTGCGCCGCGTGCTCAAGTATTCATAGACCAGAATCGCGCTGGTCAGGGCAAGCCCGGCCAGGTCCGTCCAGGCGGCCCAAGCGCCGATCTCGTCCGGGATCAGGAGTCCCGCGCCTCCAAGCCCAAGCCCAAATCGGACAATCGGCGTCAGCGGCCGCAGGAAGTAGCCGATCATCGCGACCGAGACGATCCACACGCCGGCAACCGCCGTCGCAATCGCAATGACGGTAACCACTGCACTGTCACCCTGCAGCAGCAGGCTCGGCGAGAACATGAACAGGAACGGCACGATGTAGGCGGTCCACCCGAACCGCATCGCGGTGAAGCAGGTGCGCATCGGCTCCGCGCCGGCGAGGCTCGCGGCGAAGTAGGCGCCGATCGCGACGGGCGGGGTGATCATCGACATCATGCCGAGATAAAGGATGAACATGTGCGACGCGAGCTGGGAGAAGCCGAGCTCGACCAGCGACGGTGCGACAAGCACGGCGAGGAGCACGTAGACGCCGATCGTCGGCATCCCCATACCGAGCACAATGCAGAGCAATGCCGCGATAACGAGCAGCAACACGAGACTGCCGCCGCCGAGTTTCACCAGGAGCAGCGTCAGCGCGAAGCTCAAGCCCGTTGCTTGCAGGATGCCTGTGATGAAGCCGGCCGCGGCGGCGATCATCAGAATATCGAGGCTGGCGATACCGGTCTCGACCAGCGCGTCGTAGAGAGCCCTGAGCTTCATGCGCCGGCGCTTGTAGCCGAACACAAGACCGATCGCGGCCACCACGAGCGAGGCCATCAGGGCTGCGTATTCGGCCTCCCGGTTGGCCCAGAACAGGAGATAGATCAGCACCGCGAATGGGATCGCGAATATCCAGCCGGACGCCAGCACCGGAGGTAGCGGCGGGATGTCCGACGCAGGCACGCGCTTGATGCCGGCCTTCGCAGCGACAAGGTCCGCCTGGATGAACAGCGCGACGTAGTAGAGGAGCGAGGGGACGAGCGCCGCGATGACGATGTCGCTGTAGGGGCGCTGCAGGAAATCCGCCATCACGAACGCGACCGCGCCCATCACCGGCGGCATAAGCTGTCCGCCGTTAGATGCGGTGGCTTCGACTGCGCCGGCCTGCGCGGGGGTGAAGCCGGTGCGCTTCATCAGCGGAATGGTGATGACGCCGGTAGCGAGGATGTTGGAGACGACGACGCCGGAGATGGTGCCGAAAAGACTCGAAGCGACCACCGATATCTTGGCGGCGCCGCCGCGGAAGCGCCCCATCAGCCCAAGGGCGAAGTCGTTGAAGAAGCCCGCCCCGCCGGAATGTCCGAGCAGCTGCCCGAAGAAGAGGAACGGGATCACCACTGTGACGCCGACAAGCATGATCAGGCCGAAGAGACCGCTGGTGTCGATGCCGAGATAGACCATCATCCGGTCGACTTGCACCTCGCGAGTCTGCAGCGCACCCGGCACGTGGTGGCCGACCAAAGCGTAGCCCATGAAGAAGATCAGGATGACGCCGAGCGGCGCACCGATGGTGCGCCTCAGGCCCTCGAGCGTGAGCACGAAGAAGACCGAGGCGGTGATCAGGCCTTTCAGCGGCGCCTCGAACATGCGGGAAGAAAGGTCGGCGAAATCGAACGCCACGAACCATCCGGCGATGAAACCGATCAACGCGAGGAGGGCGTCGTACCACGGCAGCGGCCCGCGCTTCGTGCCGCGTCGTGCGGGATGGTGCAGGAAGGTGAGCGCGAGCCCCGTGCCGAACGTGGCGGCGAGGAATTGCTCGGGGATGAACAATATCCCCGCCGCGCGATAGAGGTCGCCCGCCCAAAACAGCGAGCCAAGAGCGATCATGCAGGCGAGAATGGGACGCAGGATACGCACCGCCGGCGAGAGCAGCGGCGCGCTTTCTTCACGCGATTCGTCCGTCACGCCGCCCTCTTCGCATGAGAAGCGGGCAAGCGCGTTCAGTTAGCCGGCCAAATGCCCTTCTCCCTGAAGAACTTGATCGCGCCGGGGTGGTATTCCAGCCGATCGTGCTGCACGGCCATGCCTTCCGGCGTGAAGTTGTTGAATGACGGATGGCCGGCGACCAGCTGTTCCTTATTCGGAAACACCGCTTCGACGACCTTGTAGACCAGATCGTCCGGCGTGTTCTTGCTGGTCAGCATCACGATGTAATATTCCATCAGATTGGTCGGCTCGGGAATGCCGGCGAGCGGCGGGGCCGGATTCTGCTTCGCGACATGATACTCGTGTCGCACGGCCTGCATTCTCGCGACCGCGTCCGGCGAGTCGTCCATGTCGAGGAAGCGCACGCCGCCTTCGATCGCCGCATGCGCCTCGGCCACCTTCGGCCCGCCGACCGCGAACATGAAGGCGTCCGACTTGCCCGCCTTGAAATCGTCCGCCGCCCGCAGGAGGTCGGTCGTCGGCACCGGGTCGACGTCGTCGAGGCTGAGGCCGGCATTGCCCAGAAGCCCGTTCCACAGCGCGATGCCCTGGCGGAAGCCGGTCCATTCGGTGCCGATGCGCTTGCCCTTCAGGTCGGCGACCGTCTTGATGTCGGAGTTGGCGCGAACGATGATGCCGACGCGGAACGGGAAGACGGTAAAGGCAACGCGCAGATCCTGCATCGCCTTACCGTCGTAAGCATTTGTGCCGTTGAAGGCGTCGCCCGCCTCCTCGTTGCTGGTGTAGGCGAACTCGGACTGGCCATTCTGCGCCGCGCCGATAATCGCCGCCGGCGAATTGAACGTGATCAGCCGCATCTGCAGGTCGGAATTCTCCTGCACCACCTTGGCGACCGCCGCCGCTTGCACGTTGTTGATGGCGCCCGGCGGCAGGGTGGAGATGGCGACGGTCTGCGCCGCCGCGTAGCCGGCCCAGGCGGCTGCGACCGCGCCTGCGATCAGGGCCGCAAATCCTCTCGTCTTCCATGTCATGACAGTTCCTCCCAGCTCAATCGCTCGCCTGTTTTCTCTTCGCGTCGCCGGCGTTTTCGAGCGGCGCGTTCACGTCTCGGCTTAAAGCACAGGCTGCCTGAAGCGCAGCCGGACGTCTTCGTTGCTGGAGTCAACCACCTGCAAGGCTGTCGGCGCAAGCTTCATTGCCGCCGAGGTTTTGTACGGCAGGCGTCGATGGCTTACGCCACATCCTTCCGGCGGCGGGCCTGGGAGGCCGCGGCGCGGTCGAAGGCGGCCAGGATGCGGCGGTGCCGCTTCTCGATCCACTCGCGCGGCTCCGTTTGGGCAAACACGAAAAACTCATTCTCCAGAATAGCTTCCACCACGCGCACGCCGACCTCGTCGGGCGCCCATCCGTCCTTGATGATGTCGCCCATGAAGTGATTCTCCGGCCTGAGCGTCGGCCCGCCGAGGCGCTCCGGCCGGCTGCGTCCGGAGAGGTGGATCGAGGTGTTGACCGCCGCCGGGCAGAGCACGGAGACGCCGATGCTAGAGCCTTCAAGCTCCTGCTCCAGCGCTTCTGACAGCGCGACGACGGCGTATTTCGTCATGGAATAGGCGCTTGTGTGGAAGTTCGGATTGACCTGCAGGCCGCCGATCGATGCCGTGTTGACGATATGCCCGCCCTCGCCGTGCGCGCGGATGCGCTGCACGAAGGTCTGGATGCCGTGGATGACGCCGTAGATGTTGACGCCGATCACCCAGTCCCAATCCGCCGGCGCGATCTTTTCGAGCGGCACGCCGTGCATGGCGACACCGGCGTTGTTCACCGCAATGTGAAGCTTGCCGAAGGCGCGCTCCACCGCATCTGCCGCGCGTTCCACGTCAGCGCGGTCGGACACGTCGACAGTAAGTGGGATCGCACGGCCGCCGGCGGCGACGATCTCGGCTGCCGCGGATTCGGCCGCGTCGCTGCGGATGTCGGCAAGCGCGACGCTGACCGCGGCGCGGGCAAGCTGTCGTGCGATTCCGAGCCCGATTCCGGATCCCGCGCCTGTGACGAGAGCCGTTTTTCCCGCTAGGTTGTCCATGCCGGCTTGGCTCCTCGGTGACCGGCGCACTCATCGCCCGCCGATCATGCGCCGGCGTCCCGCATTTGCGTGACCCTTCGGCGTTTTCCACGGCAGTCGATCCTTGTATGCCGGCTAGAGCCGTGTCAACGAAACGCCGATAGGGCGGCGGTGCGCGGAGCAGGACGACGAACATGGTGGCCGGCAGCGCGGACCGGTTCGCGGCGGAACCGCCAGCAGCTCCGTTTCGTTAAGTGGCTCACATGTTCCTGGTGTCGCTCGCCATCGCTCATCACTCTGCTCATCCCTACGGTCCGACCGCAGGCGAGTGGCCGATCGAGGATCCAGTCTCAAGCGGTGGCGTGCCGACAAGGCGGCGGTCAGGCCGAGATTGAAGAAGTAGGGCCGAGGGACGATCTCCAAGCCGACCGTCACGCCCGCGCCGCGACCCGCTCTTTCGCCGCTTCGGCCTTCCTCCGGAAATACGGCATCACCTCTTTCGCATAGATTTCGAGGTTCTTGCGCGTGAGTTCCGCCGGGAGCGTACCGAACTGCATCAGCGTCAGCAGGTGCCCGAAGCCGATCTCAGACTGATACTGATCGAGCTTCTCGCGCACGGTCGCCGGGCTGCCGCAGATGAACATGCCCTTCTCCAGCACCGAGTCGATCGTGTGCGCGCCACTGAGACTCGCTTTCGCTTTCATTACGCCCATCATCGACTTGATTGACGTGTAGCCAGGTGGGAGAAGCATCTCGCGCGGCATTTTCAGGAACTTGTTCAGGAACGCCTCGACGTGCGGCTTCGCTTCGCTGCGCGCGATTTCGTCCGTCTCCGCCACGTAGAGCGGAACCGACCAGCCAAGCTGATCCTCACCCGCCTCATAGCCGAAGCGGCGCGCCGTCTCCTTGTACATCTGCATGTAGCGCGCGAGCGTAGCGACCGGCGTGAAGGTCTGGAGATAGGTGTAGCGGCGATCGGGGTCAGCCGCCCATTCGATCGTCTCGGACGAGCCCTGCGAGGGAATCCAGATCGGCGGGTGCGGCTGCTGATAGGGCCGCGGCCAGGTGTTCACGTACTGGAAGTGATAGTGCTTGCCCTCGTAGACGGAAGGGCCGGGCTCGGTCCACGCCTGCACGATCAGGTCGTGCGCCTCGTGAAAGCGATCGTGGGAGATCGCCGGATTCACGCCCCATGCGTGGTATTCCGCGCCTATGCCGCGAACGAAGCCCGCGATCAGCCGCCCGCCGGTGATGTTGTCGAGCATGGCGTATTCTTCCGCGACCGTCAGCGGGTTGTTAAGGAGGGGCAGCGCGCGGCCGAGCACGGCTATCTTGCAGTTCTTCGTGCGCCGCGACAGCGCACCGGCGGTGACGCCCGGCGTCGGCTGCAGGCCGTAGGCGTTCTGGTGGTGCTCGTTGACGCAAATGCCGTCGAAGCCGAGTTCTGCGGCGTATTCCAGTTCGTCGAGATAGCGGTTGTAGAGGCGGTGCCCCTTCTTCGGGTCGTAATAGGTGTTCGGCAGCGTCACCCATGCCGAATTGTGCTTCTCGTCGTAGGAGAGGTCGAGGTCGGCATAGGGCATCAGATGCATGAAGTAGAATTTCATCGCCGAACCTCACGGATGAAGTCTTGGATGGCCCCGACGAACTCCTCCGGCTTCTCCACGTATGAGAGGTGCCCGCAATCGGTGAATATCTTCAGCCGCGCGCCGGGAATCAGGGCCTGATAGGCGCGCGCATAGGCCGGCGGGACGAGGCGGTCCTCCGCGCCCCAGAGAATCAGCGTCGGTACCGAGACGCGGTGCAGCCACTTGGCGAGGTCAGGATTGTAGAAACGCGGCTGCCAGCCGAGCTTTGCGGTGGTCAGCCGGTTCTTCAGGATCGTCATCGTCCGCGCGTCGGATTCCGGCGCGTCGAGCATCCTGTCCGCGATCACCTGATTGTGGACGAGAACGCGCGTGCCGTCCTCCGGCGACAGCATGAAGATATCGGTCCGTGGCACACCCTTGACGTAGATGCCGGCGGCGGCTGAGAGCGTCAGAGAATTGAGCTTCGTGTCGTTGCGGACGGCAAGCTCCGCGGCGATCCAGCCGCCGAGCGATTGCCCCACAAGGTTCACGCCTCTCAGCCCGAAATGGTCGAGGAGGTCGAGATAGAAGTAGGCGAGGTCGCCGACATTATCGAGCCAGTCGGGCGTGTCCGATCCGCCGAAGCCGGGGTGCTCCGGCACGATAACGTCGAAATCTTCCGACAGCGCCTCCATGAAGGGCAGCCAGGCGGGCGCGCCGCCGGCGCCGTGCAGGAAGAGGAGCGGCGCACCAGCGCCGCCGCGCATGATGCGCGTGGCGCAGCCGGCGATCGTCTCGATGGATTCGGCGGCGGCCATGTGCTGGCGGTCTCGCTTTCTCATTCCACGCGTTTTCACGCCTTGTGCAGCAAATGTTGGACACGCCGCAAGCAGTCTCGGCGAGAGCGCTTCCTTTCGTGCCTCGCGCTTCCTTCACATGGGGTGAGGCACGCCTCGACTCATGCCGGGCGCCTGAGCGAAAGTGACGGGGGAGGAAAACCGCATGCAGGCCGCCTCGTTGTTTGACCTCGCGGGCCAGGTCGCTCTCGTCACCGGCGCGGCGAGTGGGCTCGGCCTTGCCATTACCGAGGTGCTTGCCGCGAACGGCGCGCACGTCGCGATGCTCGACATCGACGGGGCGCGGCTCGCCGGGGCGAGCGAGAAGCTCCGAGCGGGCGGCGCCGCAGTCGAAGCGCATGTCGCCGACATCGCCGACCGGGAGAAGCTGACCGCCATAGTCGATGCAGCGGCGAAAACGCACGGCCGGCTCGACATCGCTTTCGCCAATGCCGGCATCAGCTCCGGTCCCGGCTTCGGGTTCACGCCGGACGGCGGGCTGCTCGCGCCTTCGTCCGAACGATGGAGTAGGGTTCTGGACGTGAACCTGACCGGGACCTTTGTCACCATACAGGCCGCGGCGCGCCACATGATCCCGCGGAGGAGCGGGCGCATCGTCGTCATCGCCTCGATTGCCGGCCTGATGGCCGAGCCCAATGTCGGCTACGCCTACGCCGCCACGAAGGCCGCCGTCGTCAATCTGGTTCGCCAGGCGGCGGTCGAACTCGCGCCCCACAACGTGCTCGTCACCGGCATCGCACCCGGGCCGTTCCGCACCAACATCGGGGGAGGACGCATCGCCAACCCGGAGGTCGCCCAGCGTTTCGAAGGGATGGTGCCGCTTGGGCGGATCGCCGAGCCAAGCGAGATGAAGGGACTGGCGCTGCTCCTTGCTTCACCCGCCTCGAGCTACATCACCGGCGTCACCATCGCGATCGATGGCGGCGCGACCGCGGGGTAGCCGGTGGGCGCCACCTCAGCGCCTCCTTTGCCGCTGCGGATGCCCCGGCCGGCGGTCTGGACGAAGTATCCGTACGATGTGATCGTCGACAGCGGCGGAGAGGCCGCCACCACCTGGCTCACCCGCGACCACTGGCAGTCGATCCGGCTCCGCACCGACGCCTCGGGGTTCCTGTCTCAAGCATCCGCGCCGTCGGCGGACACCGCGGCTAACTCGATGCCGCCCGGATCGCGAGAGCCGCTACGGCGGCGTCCGAGAATTGTCCAAGGGCGATCCGGTGACCTGTGAGTGCCTCAAATTCGGCAGCCGGCCTTGTATGCGTGCCCAAGGCACCCGCGACCGTCGTTCACCGACAGAACAGGCTCACGCTCGGAACCTTCGTCGAACCTATTCTGCGGATAATGCGCGGACGACTGTGCGCTGCCGCCTTCCGAGTTAGGGGCTAAGTAGTTGAGAGGTTTGGCGCACCCGACAGGATTCGAACCTGTGACCTCTGCCTTCGGAGGGCAGCACTCTATCCAACTGAGCTACGGGTGCCTTTCCGCGCAGGCGCTCCTTATGCCGCGCCCGGCTCATACCGTATCATATGGTGCGCCGCAATGGAGCAACCGAGGAGCGGCCTGCCCACCGCGCCCGACGTCATACATATGATCCGCATCACCCCAAAGATCGCCATCGCCGAAAGCGAGATTCTCGAGAGTTTCGTGCGCGCCTCGGGACCCGGCGGGCAGAACGTCAACAAGGTGGCGACCGCGGTGCAGCTCCGCTTCGACGCGCGGCATTCGCCGTCGCTTCCGGAACCTGTGCGCGAGCGCCTCGAGAGGCTTGCCGGCGCGCGGCTCACCAAAGCGGGCGAGGTGGTGATTTTTGCCGACCGCTTCCGCACGCAGGAGAGGAACCGCGCAGACGCGCTCGCCCGCCTGATTGCGCTCATCCAAAGCGCGGCCGTGGCGCCGAGGCCGCGCCGGGCGACAAAGCCCACAGCCGCGTCAAAGGAACGGCGGCTTAAGGAGAAGGGCGAGCGGAGCGCGCTCAAGGGAATGCGGAAGCGTCCTCCGCCGGAAGAGTAAGCGCCTCACGTGCGCCGCGGCGGCCCCGCAACCGGAAGAAATCCGCCGGGCCTTAACCAAGCAAAAGCAAAATTCGTGCAGTCTGTTCCCGGCAGGGCGAGCGCATCGAAACAAAGACATCGGGGAGGCCGAGTATGGCCATGCTGGCCGGGCAAGCAGGCATCCTGACCGCATTTGTCGCGGCGGCGGGCATGCTGGCGCTCGCGCTCCTCGCTTTTCCCGAGATCAGGCGGCGCATCGGCGGGCTTGCGACGGGCCGTAAGGACGTGTTCGCGGCGCTGCCGGCGACCCGCCGCGGGATGCTCGGCATCGAGGGAGTCGGAAAGGGCCCGTCGCCCGCTGCCCGGAACAGCGCCGACCGCAGTCTGGCAAATGGGCGAACCGCACTATCCGATGGGGGCGGCGAGCTGCCACTCGGTGCAGACGCGTCCCGCCATCTCCTGGCAGTCGCGGCGCTCTGCAGCCGAGTCGATCTCGACGTGCAAAGAATCCTGATGCAGCTGGCGGCGGCGCTGCCCTCGCCCTTCAGCAAGGGCGAACCCTGGTCGTGCCGGATCGAGCTGATGGAGGCAGGGTACTGGTCGCCCGGCTATGCGAATCCGTCCTTCGAGCTTGCGACGCCTTTGCGGGTCGGGGGGAAGCAGGTCGGCTCGATCAGGATCGGGCCGGTGGGCGAGGCTTCGCCATCCTACGCGGAAGATGAGAGCCGGGCATTCCTCGAAGCGGCCGCCGGCCTCGCCTGCCAAATGCTCGACCGCCATGCCGATCGCTTCGAACTGCAGAAGCTGCGCAGCCTATTGGCGGAGCGGCAGCTCATGATCAGGCAAACGGCGCGGCTGGCGAAGATCGGCGCCTGGGAATACGACGCTCAGACCGGCCTCTTCAAATGGTCCGACGAGACGCGCCGGATCGCCGGGATCGATACCGACAGGGCGGGCCGCGAGCGCGAGAGACAGATCGCTAAGGAGCTGCTGCCCTTCGTCGAAGAATCGATTGTTGCCGGCAAGCCGCTCGATCACGAATTCGCCTGTCTCACCCCGAACGGGGACGCGCACTGCCTGCACGCCATCGGCGATGTCGAGAGCGCCAGCGGATCGGCGCGGATTGTCGGAATCATCCGCGACGTCACCGACGACCGGGGGGCGCTGAGCCGCCTTCGCCACATCGCTAACCATGACGTTCTCACGGAACTGCCCAACCGCCGCTATTTCCAGGAACGGATCGAAGGCGCGCTCCGCGACCGTGGCGCCAAGGGCGCGCTGCTCATTATCGACATTGATCGCTTCAAGGATCTGAACGACACCAGCGGCCACGATGTCGGCGACATGCTGCTCAGGGACTTCGGGCGGCGGCTGCAGGAAGCGGCGGAGGGCGCCTTCGTGGCGCGGCTCGGCGGTGACGAGTTCGCCGTGCTCATGCCGATCGGAGACCGCATCCAGGCCGAGCACCTCGCGCGTACGCTGATCGCCGGGCTCACCGGACCGATCGTCGTGTTCGGCCGGTCGGCCACCGTGCAGGTCTCGGCGGGGCTCTCCATGTATCCGGCGGACGGCCGCAGCGCGCCGGAACTCCTGAAGAGCGCCGACCTCGCGCTTTACGAGGCTAAGGCGCGCGGCCGCAACTGCCTGGTGGCGTACGCCGACGAGCTCCGCCGGCAGAGCGAAGACCGCGCCCGCATCCGCGCCGAAGTGCGCGACACGCTGCCCGACAAGCAGTTCGTGCCCTACTACCAGCCCAAAATCCGCCTCGATACCGGCGAGATCGCCGGCTTCGAAGCGCTGCTCAGATGGGACCACCCGGATGGCATCCGCTCGCCGGGATCGATCGTGCCGGCGCTCGAGGATCCGGAGCTTTCGCGGGCGCTCTGTGCGGCCTTGCTCGACCGCATCATCGCCGACATGGCGCGTTGGCAGAGCAAGGGCGTGCCGTTCGGGCGGATCGCCTTCAACGCCTCGTCCTCGGAGTTCAGCGGATTCGATCTCGCCAGCCACCTCACCTGGCGGCTTAAGGCGATCGGGCTCTCGCCCTCCAATCTCGGGGTAGAGGTGACCGAGGCGGTCTTCCTCGACGGGGCGGCCGAATCGATCGCCGCGACGCTCACGCAGCTCAGGGCGGCCGGCATCGAGATCGCGCTCGACGATTTCGGCACCGGCTTCGCCTCGCTCACCCACCTGCAGGATTTTCCGGTCGACGTGATCAAGATCGACCAGTCCTTCATCCGCCGGCTCGTCACCGATTCCGACAGCCGGGCGATCACGCACGCGGTGCTGAACCTCGGGCGCGGGCTCGGCAAGACGGTGGTGGCGGAAGGCGTCGAGACGGCGGAACAGGCGCTGCTCCTGAAGGTCGCCGGCTGCGACCAGGTGCAGGGGTTCTATTTCGCGCGGCCCATGCCGGGGGAGAATCTGCCGAAATTCGTGGCCAATTGGCGCGGAGCGGAGCAGATCAACGCGCTCAAGAAAGACGCGGCTTAGGCGCCCGCGCGGGCGTTCGCTCCCGACCGCATCGCATCGACGCTCCAGGCGCCCGGCCCGGCAAAGACCAGAAACAGAAACACGAAGCAGAAGAGCACGGCAGGCTCGCCTCCGTTGAACAATGGATAGAAGCCCTGCGGCGCGTGAACCATGAAATAACCGACGGCCATCTCGCCTGAGAGAATGAACGCAGCCGGACGCGTGAAGAAACCCACCAGCACGAGCAGTCCGCCAAAGACCTCCAATAGGGCCGCTACCCACAGCAGCGGATTCATGTCCATCGGGAACGCACCCGGAAAGCCGAAGAGCTTCTGCGTGCCGTGCTCAATGAGCAACAGCGCCGTCACAATTCTCAAGGCGGCAAGTGCGTGAGGGGACCGCGCCGATAAGCGGTTTTCGTCAAACATCGCGTCCGGCTCCAGAGCGTCGAAAGGAAGACGTTCCCTTTCTATCCGACGCGATGACCTGCCGGAACGACGCGCCGCTGGCCGCTCTCGCGATCGTGAACTATCGCGAGAAGCTGCTCACACGTCGAGGTTCGCCACACTGAGCGCGTTCGCCTGGATGAACTCACGTCTGGGCTCCACCTCATCGCCCATCAGCTTGGTGAAAATGTCGTCGGCCTCATCGGCCTCGCGGATCTTCACCTGCAGCAGCGAGCGAACGTTCGGATCGAGCGTCGTCTCCCAGAGCTGGTCGGGGTTCATCTCGCCCAGCCCCTTGTAGCGCTGCAACGTCAATCCCTTGCGGCCGGTGGAGAACACCGCCTCCAAGAGATCGCGCGGCCCGTAGATCGCCGTCTCGGCCTCCTTGCGGCGGAGGGTCGCCGGCCGGAGATAGACGGCCTGCAGGTGGGCGGCGTGCTGGTCGAGGCGGCGGGCGTCGGCCGAGTGAAGGAGCGCCGCGTCGATCGACTGAACCTCGGCGACGCCGCGCACAATGCGCTCGAAGGTGAGCCCGCTCGCTTCGTCGAAGCGGCCGGTCCAGCCGCGCTCGGTCTCCTCCGAGAGGATATCGAGGCGGCGGGCAATGTAATCGGCAGCCTGGCGTCCGCGTTCGTCGTTCGACAGGAGATCAGGGTTCAACGCACCGGCGATCGCCGCCTGCTCGACGACGCCGCGGCTGTAGCGCGAATGCAGCCCGTCGAGGATGTGGCGCACCTGCATCGCCTCGTCGACGATCGCGCGGAGGTCGGCGCCGGCATGCGTCTCGCCGTCGGCGAGCGTCAGGGCAGCATCCTCCAGGCCGCCCTCGATCAGGAACGCCTCCATAGCGCGCTCGTCCTTCAGGTACTGCTCCGACTTGCCGCGCATCACCTTGTAGAGGGGCGGTTGGGCGATGAAGAGATGCCCGCGCTCCACCAGTTCCGCCATCTGCCGGAAGAAGAAGGTGAGAAGGAGCGTACGGATGTGCGCGCCATCGACGTCGGCGTCGGTCATGATGATGATCTTGTGGTAGCGAAGCTTCGTGGGATCGAACTCCTCCTTGCCGACTCCGGTGCCGAGCGCGGTGATCAGCGTTCCGATCTGCTCGGAGGAGAGCATCTTGTCGAAGCGCGCGCGCTCGACGTTGAGGATTTTGCCGCGGAGCGGCAGCACAGCCTGGAACGCGCGGTTGCGGCCTTGCTTGGCCGAACCACCAGCGGAATCGCCCTCCACCAGAAAGATTTCCGAGCGCGCCGGGTCACGCTCCTGGCAGTCTGCGAGCTTGCCGGGCAGGGACGCCATGTCGAGCGCGCCTTTGCGCCGGGTCAGCTCGCGCGCCTTGCGCGCGGCCTCGCGCGCCGCAGCTGCCTCCACCACCTTGCCGACGATGATTCTCGCTTCGGCGGGATGCTCCTCGAACCAAGCGCCAAGCGCCTCGTTGACGATGCCTTCCACCACCGGCCGCACCTCGGAGGAGACGAGCTTGTCCTTGGTCTGCGACGA
>JBOHKB010000263.1:0-2004 GCA_050728815.1 Propylenella sp. | reverse complement strand
GGCGTCCTCCGCGACGCCCTTCGTATCAGGGTCGCCGAAGAACATGAGCATGGCGTCGCCGATGAACTTGTCGATGGTCGCCCCGTGTTCGAGAGCGATTTGCGACATCTCGGAGAAGTACTCGTTCAGGAGGCTGGCCAGGTCCTCCGCCTCGAGGTCGTCGGTGATCTGCGTGAAATCCTTGATGTCGCTGAAGAACACGGTGAGCTTCTTGCGCTTCGTCTCGAGCGAGACCTCCAGCTCGCTGGAAAAGATCGACTGATAGACCTGCGGGGCCAGGTATTTGGACAGTTTCGACGAGAGGCTTTCGAGCTTGGCGTTCTTCCCATCGACCAGCGCCTTCTGCTCATCGAGCTCGCCGATTGTTTTCTGGTAGAGAACGTCGAAACGGTCCTTGGCATTCTCCAGCGCCACCCGGCCTTGCTCGGATCGGGCCACCTTCTTTTCGAGGATGCGCACTTGGCGTTGCAGGACGGCGATCTGAGAGCCGAGGTCGGCGTCACTCTGGTCGACGTCAGTCATAGACGGGGCCCCTCGCGGGTCATCCGAAGTGCGGAAATGCCGTGGCCTGACGTTCCCACGTCAGGTGCCCAGTATCAGCGAAACGAACGTCTCGTTGTGGAATTTCGATGCCGGGTCTTTCGTGTCGAGCGGCCCGATCTCGCCGTAGCCGTAGAAGCCACAGACGGGGACCTCAGAACCTATCACCGACTGCACGATGTCGATCTCCTCGCCTGTATGGGTCCCGAGCAGAAGTTTCCGCGCCGCGCACGAGAAGATCAGTGCCGCCGCCGGCGTCTTGCCGTGCGGATAGTCGGCAAAGGCCTTGCCGACCGATTCCCTGCCGCCTTCAAGAATGGCATTGCGGTCGGCAACGGTGATCTGGACCATCGCGCCTTCGCGGACATCGCCAAGGTAGTTGACCGCGCCGCTCTCGCGGACCTGTAGCTCCGCGGTGGCGCGCAGGCACGCGACCGCGCCCGTTTCGTCGAGGACCGCAAGCGGGTTTTCCGGCCCTGGGACGGACTGCGCCCCCAGGCGCTGCCGGTAAAAGTCAATGGCCGGGCGGCCGTCGATCTCATGCACCAGGGACACGTCGGAGCGCGTGACCAGTCCCGGCTCTCCCATCGGCTTCCAGCCGCTCGCGACGGCCACCGAATAGATGAGCGGCCCGGAGAACAAAAGAACCGGAACGGA
Source organism: Propylenella sp. (assembly GCA_050728815.1). GTDB lineage: Bacteria > Pseudomonadota > Alphaproteobacteria > Rhizobiales > Afifellaceae > DASWJZ01. The sequence continues at coordinate 807 of JBOHKB010000263.1, read as the reverse complement.
GTCGGAGCAAACCTCGCGGCCGCAAAACTGGCGCGTGCCGGTCAGCTTGAAGGCATCGCCCGCCGTGCCGCCGAGCACGGGCACCCCCGCACCAAGGGTCTGTCGCAGCGACTCGACGATCTGCTGCGCACTGGTCGTGAGGCTCTCCGGCAGCGTAATGCAGAGGGCGGGGGATTTCGTGATTGTCGCGCCGGCCATTGCGACCGCCTGCGCGCAGGCGGCGCCGATGTCCTTGCTGACGTCGCGGCCGAGGCCGGCGGTGATCTCGACGCTGTCCGAACCGAGCAACACCAGCGCGGCGGAATCGTCGCGAAAGCCCAACCGCGAAGAAAACTCGCCGTCGGTCGTGCAACCGATCAGCGCGATTCCCGGCCAGGCGTCGTCGATCCCCTCGACGAGGGCTTCGTGCTCGAGGTCAATGTTGCAAAACAGAATGCCGGCCTGCGGAACGCGGTCACCGAGATCCTCGCGGCACTGCTCCAGAAGTTCATTGAGGACGTCCTGGGCGTCGATGTCTTCACTATGTGCGGCCACCGCAAAGAACATTGGGCTCCCCGGTATTTCTTTCTCTAAGAGCCATCATAGGCGAAATGTTCGCCGGCCGGCGATAAATCAACGCTGCGTGGGCGCTTGCGCGCTTGGGATGCACGCGGAATTGCGGATGCGGAATTGTCCGTCTTGGGTCTTGGCCGTGTCAAAACGCCTGGGGACTGAGGTGGATGAGTGGACGGGAGCGCAGAATCCACGTCAGTTCTTTGTCGCCACCCATGTGGCTGTTGATGGGCTCAGCGGCCCGCGGGAGGCACC
>JBOHKB010000262.1:0-6994 GCA_050728815.1 Propylenella sp. | reverse complement strand
GGGCGCAGCGACATCATGATCGTGGTCGGCGGTATCGTCCCGCCGAGGGATTACGCGGCTCTCGAGGCTGCGGGAGCGGCTGCAATCTTTGCGCCGGGCACAGCGATCGCCGAGGCCGCCGCAAGGCTTCTCGAAGAACTCAACCGTCGGCTAGGCTACGCGCAACGGCCGGCGGCGGAATGATGCGAAGCGACAGACAAGGAGGCCGACCATGCTCGTTACGACGACGCATTCCGTTGAAGGCCGCAAAGTGCGCGAGTACCTTGGGCTCGTCATGGGTGAAGCCATCCTGGGCGCAAATATTTTTCGCGATTTCTTCGCCAGCATCCGCGACATCGTCGGTGGGCGCACGGGCGGCTACGAGAACGCGCTCCGGGAGGCGCGGCTGATCGCGATCGCGGAAATGGAGCAGGAAGCGTTGCACCTCGGCGCCAATGCCGTGATCGGGGTCGACCTCGACTACGAGGCGCTCGGCGACAAGGGCTCGATGCTCATGGTTTCGGCGTCGGGAACTGCGGTCGTCCTGGAGTAGCCCCGCCCACGGTGCGGAGGTTCAGGCACGCACAGAGTAGGGTAGCCGCTATTCGGCGGCGGCGAGCGGAATCACTTCGTGCTCGTCGTCGTGCCTGGAGCGCGCGTCGTCCTTGATCCGCTGCTGCCGCGTGCGCTTCGCGATCGCTTCGGCCGTGCCGCGCGTCTCCGCGTAGATGCCGAGGCTCAGCTCGTCGAGGCCCGGCGCGGTGATGGCCGTGTCACGGTAGGTGCGCGCCTCGGGGTCCGCCAGGATGCGGAGCAATATTTTGCGCATGCGCAGATAGGTGACATACATCGAGGCGATGTTTCGCGCCTCGGACGCCCAGAACTTCGGGTAGAAGATCAGCGGGTTCTCGAGCTTCATTCCCGGCCGCCGGTCCTTGCGGAACTTCATGCGGCCGACCCCGCCCTCCAGCGGATGGCAGCCGTAGAGCCGGTGAAAGTCCCGGTACCAGAGCAGCCGGTGCAACGTCGAATAGCGCTTGTTCGAGCCAAGCGCCGCCAGGCGCCGGAAGATCGTCTCGATATGCTCGAATGAATAGAACCGGTGCCACACCTCGGCATAGACTTGGTCCCATTCCTCGTCAGACATCTTCTGGTGGTGCGTCACGCGGTGGTTCAGGTCGTACTTGTTGTGGTCGGGGTCCATCCAGATCTTCTGGCGCGTCAGACGCTGGTGGTCCTCGCAGCCCGGCAGCGGCGTCAGATTCGTGAAGTAAATCAGGTCGATCGGCAGCTCGCGCTTGATGATGTCGATGTCGTGGAGAATGGATTTCCGCGTGTCGTGCGGCATGCCGAGGATATAGCCGGCGGTGATGATGACCGGGTGCTTCTTCCACTCGAGCAGCATCTGCCGGTATTCCAGCAGCCGGTTCTGCGACTTCTTCACCGCGGCGAGGTTGTCGGGATTGATGTTCTCCATGCCGATGAAGACGTTGTCGATGCCGGCCTTCACCCCCTTCTCGATGAATCCGGGGATGCGGTGGCAGAGGGTGTCCACCTGCACCTGCAGATAGACCCTGATCCCCTCCTTCTGACGTAGCTCGATAAGCCGGTCGAAAAAGGCCTGCCAGTTGCGGTTGCGGGCAAGGTTGTCGTCGGTCAGGAAGAAGCGGTCGACGCCGATCGCATGATTGGCGCGCACGATCTTTTCGAGGTCGTCGGCGGAGCGGAAGCGGCTGACGCGCCCCTGCACGTTGATGATGGTGCAGAACGAGCACTGGAACGGGCAGCCGCGCCCGAGATCAAAGCTGCCGTGCGAGCCGTAGGTGCGGTCGACCTCGTCCCGGCCGAGGAAGGGAACCGGCGCTCCTTCAAGGTTCGGAAGCTTGTCGCGCCAGTCGTAGCGGGGCTTGAGCTTTCCCGCGTAAGCATCTGCAATCACTTCCTCGAATCGCCCGTCCTCGGCCTCGCCAATGAAGAAGGAGATTCCCATGTCGGCGGCTGCAACGAGCTCGGGAGGCGCTTCGTCGAGCATGGCGAGCGAGCCGGAGACATGGAAGCCGCCCATGCAGATCGGGATGCCCGCCTTCAGGAACGGCCGTGCGATGGCGATCGCGCGCGGGAACTGGTTGGTCTGGACGCCGACCAGGCCCAGCATTCCGCGCCCGCCGTCGCGGCGGACCATGGCGATCAGCTTGTCCGGACGCGTGCGGTAGTTGGTCTCGTCGAGCGCGGTGATCCTGACCTCGACGTCCTTGCCGAGGACTCTCCGCTCGCGGCAATCGTCCGCAAGCCCGGCGACGCAGGCCAAGGTGTTGGAAGGTATGATGGATCTCCGCCACTGCAGCGGGTAGCCGTCGTCGTCGTAATGCGTCGGCTTGATCAGGATGAGGTGGAAAATACGATCCCGCACCGGGTCGGCCACGCCGCCCTCCCGCTTGGCAACGCCCATAAACTCAACGGCTTTCTAAGGTATTTGCGCGAGTCTGGCCAGCGCGGATGGAGCTTGCGGCCGCCTGCGGCGGGAAAAGTGTCCAATCCGCCACGAAGAATTTTTTCCTAAGAGACAGCGAAAAACCCGGATGCATTGGAAAAAGCGTGGAATCACCCGACGTGCGGCCCTCGGCGCTCTGTCCTGGGCCGCGCTTGGACCATGTGTGGCCACACCTGGGAGAGCTGTCGCGCAGGCGCTCCGGAGCGGGCTTTTCGACGCCGCCGATCCCACTCTCACGCCGGGCTCGCCCGACGACCAAAGCGAAGTCCTCATGCAGGCGCTGGCGCGCGCCGAGGCGGAATCGCGCCCGCTGTTCCTGAGGCCCGGCCGCTACGAGATTTCTGGGGTGATGCTGCCGAGCTACGCGCATCTGGTCGGCGTGCCCGGCGAGACGCGCCTCGCCTTCCGCGGCGGGCGCTTCATGCTGGAGGCGCGGCACGCGCGCGCGCTCCGGCTCGACGGCGTGACGCTCGACGGGGCCGGCCTCCCGATGAGCGCGCCGGCGCTCCTCGACGCAAACGACGTGGACGAGCTTTCGATCGACGATTGCCGCGTGACCGGGAGCGCCGCCTCCGGCGTCACGCTCCGCGACGCGGCGGGCCGCGTTACGCGCTCGGATTTTTCCGGGATACGCCGCGCGGGGATCGACATCGCGCAGTCGCGCGGCATGGAGATTCTGTCGAACAGCGTCGCCGATTGCGGCGACACCGGCATTCTCATCGCGCGCGACGAGGAAGGCGCCGACAATTCCATCGTCACCGGCAACCGCGTCTCGAGAATCCGCGCCGAGAGCGGCGGGACGGGCGAGAACGGCAACGGCATCAACCTCGACAAGGCGAACGGCGTCATCGTCTCGGGCAACCGCATCGACGAGTGCGCCTTCTCCGCCATACGCTGCTTCTCCTCCGACGGCGTTTCGGTGACCGGCAATGTCGCCACGCGCTCAGGCGAGATGGCGATCTACGTGGAGTTTTCGTTCGAGGGCGCGGTGGTCGCCGACAATCTCATCGACACGGCGGTGGGCGGCATCTCGCTCACCAACTTCTTCCGCCACGGCGGGCGGCTCGGGACGGTATCGGGGAACGTGGTGCGGCGGATCAGCGGCGGGCCGACCTATCCCGACGGCAACCCGCAGACCGGCGCCGGGATTTCCGCCGAGGCGGACGTGGCGATCACGGGGAACGTGGTGGAGGATGCGGTGTGGGGGCTACAGCTCGGCTGGGGGCCGCATCTCCGCGACGTGGCGGCGACGGGGAACGTGATCAGGCGGACGCAGATCGGGGTCGCGGTGAGCGTGGTGGAGGGGGCGGGCCCGGCGCTGATTACGGGGAACCTTGTTACGGGCGCGGAGCGGGGCGCGATCCTCGGAATGCGCTGGGACGAAGTGGCGACGGGGGAGTTGGGTGATGGGAAAGAGGCGGTCGAGGGGGTGACGGTGGTGGGGAATAAGGTGGGGTAGGCCCGTCTGGGAAAGGGCATCACGCGGCCTGTCTTAAGCGCTCCATTTCCTGGGCGAACTCGAAACGCAGTTGGTTCGCTTCGTCGTCCGGCAGCCACTTGGCCATATTGGGAAACACCGTCTGCCACATCCTCGCATCTCGTTCCGACCATGGCATTTTCTCTGCCGTCCGAGCTGTTTCAAGGAGCGATCTCAAGCGCAGGCGAACCACTTCCGGATCGGGCATGGCGCGCCTATCAGGCGGCTGCAAGCGATCTTCGCCACGACCGAAGAGACTTTCTTGCGCTGGGCGATGCCCGAAAAGGTCAGCTTTATCCGTCATCCGGCTCTTGCCTTGCAGAATCGAAACCCAGCGCCTCGCGGGTCAGCGTTTCGTGCAATGTGGCTGCCAAGACGGTATCGGCTTCGGCGAAGAGTTCAATCAGTTCGGCGATGCGCCCACAGATATCGCGAAGCTCGCTCACCAATGCGAGGTCGGCCAGCAAGCCGATCCGTGCTTCGAGCCAGCGTGGCAGAACACGGTAGCCACTAACGGAGAAGTCCCACACCGAAAGCGGTAATCCGGTGATACGGCCGGAGCCATCATCGCACAGGGTAATCGCTCCATCGGCATATTCGACCGGCACCACGGCACCTCGCGGCTCGCTGACGACGCGAGCAAAGTCGGGCCGGCGATATACCTCGCCCGGCGGCCGCGCGAAGGTCTCGACCGCCCTAATCTCGCGACCGACGCGGACTGCATCTTCAAAGATGGCGGGCTCAGCGGGAAACGGAACATGGGGGAAAACATCCTCGAGATCTTCGGCGAAGCGCAGGGTGTAAGATCGAGCGGAGAGCAGGCATAAGATCGCATCAAACACATCTTCGGCGCCCGGAAGCGCTCCATAGGCTGCTCTTAAGCTCTCAATCAGCGCCGATGAAACATTGAAAGCAGCGACGTCTGGTCGCCGATCATATAGTGGAAAAGCATAGCCTCCGTAGCTGCCACGAAAGGCATGGTAGTCCGGAAGAAGGCTGTGGCACCAAGCCGCCGGGCCCGCGCCCGTACCGCTAGGCATCGCATACAGACAGACGTTGTCATTTCCCCAAACTTGCTGAAGTTCGGGCCGAGGGCGATCGATGAAATTCGTGTGGTTGTAGAGCCACCGTCTATCGAGCGGTCGATATGCGACCGTTCGAACGAGGGCTTCATTCACTGGCTGGGCGCGGGCAACGCTCCAGGGGCGTGCCGAAGTTCCCGCAAAAACCTCAGCGGCTTGCTCATCCCCCAGTCGACGAAACTCAGCGAGTCTTTCTGTCAGCGTCTCGCGAGACGGCGAATAGACAAAATCGTCTCGCTTCGTTTGAACGCCACTTCTGCGAAACGAAAAGCACGAACCAATGCTCATCCATTCGCCGTTCTCAAAGGGTTCCGGCCTCATGTCATCCATGAGGCCACGCTGCACGGCCACGGCATTAGGCTGTGTGCCGGTTTCGGCACCGCCCGAGAGCCAATTGAGCTTCGATTGGCGTGCAAACAGGCCCTCAGCCCAGCAGTCGAGGTATGACACGTCGGCTGCTTCGCCATCCGACTTGCTTCCGCCCGCAATGGCCAAGGTGATCGCCGTGCCGACCATGATGTTGAACACGCCCTGGTCCGTATCCACGCCCGCACGCTCGCCTCGCCGCACATCGCCGCGAAGATCGAAGATCTCGATCCGGTCGAAACGCTCGCGAAGCATCTTGCGCAAGCCTGCGTAGGGCCAGCCGGTCAGAAATTTTCGATTACTGATGAACGCGACGACGCCACGCTGCGGTGCGTTCTCTGCCTCGAATATCTTCCAGATCGCCCAACGCCAGAACGCCACGGACAGCTCGGGAAAGGTGTTGAGCTGATTGCCCTGGCCAGCGTTGCGCACCGGCTCCTTCAGATCGTCCCAGACGCGATCCATCCAGTCCCCAACAAGCGTGCGGTTTTCCCCTTCCTCGAGCCTGCGATATGGGGGGTTGCCGACGATCGCCAAAATCGGATGCTCCGATTTGATGCGGTTTGCCTCGCGCCGCTCATCAGCGATCCCTTCGGAGACGAATCCAAGCGGACCCAACGGGGCCGTAGCCCCGGGCGCCGCCAACGTGTCCGTCAGGTAGACGCCGAGCCGCGGCAGAACGAGCTGGTCGCTATGTCCACCTTCTTCTTCCCGCCGACCGCGCAGCGCGTGATGCAATCGGTAGTGTGCGACTGCGTAAGGACCGACGAGCAGCTCGAAGCCGAACATCCGATGAGCGAGATCCTGCAAGGTAAGCGCTGCCATCCCTTCACCGGCCTCGGCCCTCGCCTGTTCCCGGACGCGCTCCGCAATTCCAAGCAGGAATGTGCCCGTGCCGGCCGCCGGATCGAGAATCGTGACCGCAGGATCACGCAGACCTTGGGTCGCAAGGTTGTCGCGGACTGCCCGGTCAAGCGCGCCGACCATGTAGCGGACGACTTCCACCGGCGTATAGTAGACCCCGAACCGCTCACGCGCCTCCGGGTCGAACGTCCGCAGAAAGTCCTCGTAGAAATAGAGAATGGGATCACGCCGACCGGGTCTGGCGACGAGAATCTCCGGCGCCAAACTATTCACCGTGTCGCACATGACCTCAAAGCCGATGCCGATGTCCTGTACGACCTCAGTTAGGCTCAGCACCCGAAGAGCCGTCCGCATCAGCGGGTGCTCTTCCGGCATGTGCTCCCAAGAATCCGGCCCCACGACTTCTCCAGTCGCCTCGCGCACCAACAGCAGGCCAAACGCGAGCGTCTGCGCGAACGCTGCTGAGAACAGAGCGTCAAAATCCTTGGCGGCGTAGCCTCCTGCCTCAGGGTGGGCGTAGAGAACGTCGCGGAATTCTTGCCTGACCTGCAAGAGCGGGTGATGCCCGATCCCCGTTTCGCGGAGTTCGGTCAAACGATCACGCGCGATGCCACGGACGAGACGTGCGGAATACGCCATTAACGCAGCGAGGTGCTCTGCGTCGCGCGCGATTGGCTCCTGTCCGGCACCGAGTGCAAGCCGTTCCAGGATGCGGAGGAACGGAGTAGCGTCGTG
>JBOHKB010000261.1:0-3443 GCA_050728815.1 Propylenella sp. | reverse complement strand
GAGCACATCCGCGGCGCTGACCACCGGTTCCTCCCGCGTCGCTCTGCGACGGGGGGGACCATGCGAAGCATGGTGGAGGGGGCGAGTACAAGCGCTACGCCCTTCATTCGCCCCCTCCACCGCCTTCGGCGGTCCCCCTCCCCCATCGCGTGCCATTGGGGAGGATCCCCCTATGGAAGGTTGGTAGCCAGCGTAGCGATGTCCGGAGCGTCGGAAACAAGCCTCCGCGCGGCGAATTGCGGCGCCGGCCTGGCCTTGGGTCGACCGAGTTGGGTCGAGCACTTGTTGTAGGCGGCGACGAACGCCTTCACGTGCGGAAGATTGAAGTAGTGGTCGGGCGCGACGAGCAGCGTCTTCCGCGGCGGAAGCGGTACTGAATAAAGCACGACGTTGAAGAGCGGGCGTCCGTTCTGATGCACGGCAAGCTCCGGCACGATCGCGGTCCCCAGCCCCATCTCCACGAAGGCGAGCGCACTCTCGAACGAGCGGCAGCGCGCGAGCACACGGTTCTCCGGCAGGAGCTGCTCGTACCACATGTTGACTCGGTCGGAGTGCTCGCTGGCGAACGCGTAGCGGATGGTCCGGTTCAGCACGCTCCAGTCGCGCGGGCTCAGTTCCTTTTCCGGCTCCTTCACGTCGGTGAGGTCGGCGATCCCGGGAGGCACCGCAAGGTATTGCGCGTCCTCCATCAGCACGACGTGGCGCAAGCCGGCGGAAAGCCGCGTCGCCGCCGCGTAGCCGGAGATCAGCGCCATGTCGATCATGCGGCCGTGCAGCTGCTCGATAGCCTCGCGCGGCGTCATCTCCACGATATCGATCACGTAGCCGGCCTTGGCCTCCAGCAGGGCCGCGAAGGTCGGCATCAAAATGTTGCGGGCGAGCGACGGGAGCGCCCCGATGACGATCCGCCCGCGCTCGCCGGAAAAGAATTCCGTGAGACCGGCCTTGGCCTCGTCGACCAGGCCGAGGATGCGGCCCGCCTCCTCCACCAGGTACTCGCCGGCCGGCGTCAGCCGCATCTCGTTGTTGACGAAGCGGACGAGCTTGCCGCCGAGCGCGCTCTCCATCTTGCTGATCTGCTGCGAGATGGAAGGCTGGCGCATCTCGAGCTGCTTGGCCGCGCGCGTGAGCGAGCCCGCATGCGCGACGGTCCAGAGGATCTGGAGCTGCCGCAAAGTCAGATCGCGCAGGCTGAAATCCTCCATCGCACTTCAAATTACGCGCTTGCATCCGCATCCGACAAGAGATGGCGAGCATAGGCCGAAAGTTGGGCGCTTTCGCCCGGACGGGAGATGAACGCCGCACGCTCGGCATTGTGAGCCGCCCGCGATCACGCTCTGATTGTGACGAAAGGCGAAGTCGGATAGCGTCGACGCATGAGCAGTCGTTTGCGCGTTTGGACGCTTGCATGCGTATCTGCGCTGGCGCTCGCCGGCGCGGCCTCCGCCCAGGACATGATGCGGAGCGTCGATCTCTCCTCGCCGCAGATGACCGAAGCGGAGATGACGCGCGAGGAGGTCGCCGCGGCGCTTCAGGGGGCGTCGGGGGCCGCGCCTCCCGACCTGACCGGCAAGAGGCTGAACGGCCTCGACCTTGCCGGTCTCGACTTCCGTGGCGTGGTGCTCCGGTCCGCGTATCTGAACGGCGCGAACCTCAAGGACGCCAACCTCGACCGCGCCGTTCTCGACCAGGTCTGGGCGCTCAACGCCGATCTCTCCAATGCCAGTATGAAGGAGGCGAACCTCTTCGCCGCGCAATTCAAGGGCGCGCGCCTCGACGGCGCCGATCTCTCAGGGGCGAGGATCACAGCCGACCTCACCAACGCGTCGCTCATCGGGACGAACTTCGCGGGCGCCAACCTCGGCGCCGACATGCGCAATCAGTCGATGGGGCTGATGCGCGCGGTGCTGACCTCGGCCAAGGCGGACGGCGCCGACTTGAGCGGCGCCAACCTCCGCTTCGTCGATTTCAAGTTCGCCTCGATGAAAGGAGCGAACTTCGCCGGCGCCGATCTCACGGCGGCGACGCTCTCCGGCGCGAACCTCACTGGCGCGAACATCGCCGGCGCGATCTTCAGGCAGGCGAACGTCAATTCGGCGAAGCTGATCGACCTCGTCGGCGAGGACGAGGCGGTCGACCTCGATACCGCCTACAATCTCAACCGCGCCTGGCGTAAATAAGCGCCCGCCGCTCCGCTTCGAGCGACGCGGCTGAACCGCGGGGGGCGCGAGGCAAGGATGGCGCTCCAGCCACTCATCGTGGAGATCGAATACCGGGACCCGTTCGCCGCGCTCGCCGCGGTCCCGACGGGTCCCGGCGTCGTGCTTCTCGACAGCGCCATGGCGCATCCGACGCTCGGGCGCTGGTCGTGGCTGGCGCTCGACCCCTTCGCCCGCTTCACCTGTCGCGACGGCGTCGCCTACTGGAACGAGGAGCCGCTCCCCGGCCATGCCGCGCACGCGCTCAGGCGTCAGCTAGCGCGCTGTTCCGGGCTCAGGTCCGACCCGCAACTGCCGTTTCAATGCGGCGCGACCGGCCTCTTCGCCTACGAAGCCGGCCGGCTCTTCGAGCGCCTGCCGGAGCCGAAGGAAAGCGGACGCAGGCGGCCTGAGATCGATCTTTTCTTCCACGACGCCGGAGTGGCGTTCGATGTCGTGGACAAGCGCGCCTTCCTCGTCTCCACCGGCCTGCCGGAGGACGACCCACGAAAGCGTGGCCGCCGACTGTACGAGAGGGCGGAATGGCTGCGTGATTTACTTCGGCGACCGCCCGAGCGCCGGAACCGCCCGCCCGTCATCATCCCGCGCGCCGCCTGGCAGCCGAACATGAGCGCCGACGAATATCGCCGTCACGTTGCGCGGACACGCGAATACATAGCCGCCGGCGACATCTTTCAGGCCAACCTCACGCAGGCCTGGCGGGCCGAGATCGGAACGCGCTTCGACCCGCTCGCACTCTACGGCGCGCTCCGCACCGGGAATCCCGCGCCGTTCAGCGCTTTCATCGTGACCCCCGACCGGCTCGTCGCCTCGACATCGCCGGAAGGTTTCTTGTTGCTATACGACGGACAAGCGGAGACGCGCCCGATCAAGGGGACGCGGCCGCGCTCGCCGGACCCACGCGAAGATCATCGCCTCGCCGAGGAGCTGATCGCGAGCGAAAAAGACCGCGCCGAGAACATCATGATCGTCGATCTGATGCGTAACGATTTTTCGCGCGTCTGCCTGCCGCGCACGGTCGAGGCGCCGGTCCTCTGCGGCCTCGAGAGCTATGCCTCCGTGCATCACTTGGTTTCGGTGGTGCAGGGGAAACTCAAGCCCGGCCTCGACGCGCTGCACCTGGTCGCCGCCTGCTTTCCCGGTGGCTCGATCACCGGCGCGCCGAAAATCCGGGCGATGGAGATCATTCACGAGCTGGAGCCGGAGCCGCGCGGCGTTTACTGC
>JBOHKB010000260.1:0-11444 GCA_050728815.1 Propylenella sp. | reverse complement strand
GCCATCACCTTCTCTGGCTCCGTCATCGCCTTCCTCAAGCTGTCTGGACGCATGTCGGGGAAGCCGATCCTGTTGCCCGCGCGCCATGTCATCAACATCACCCTCGCGCTGCTGCTTGTGTTCTGCGTGGTGATGTTCTGCCGCGAGCAGACCGCGTTCTATTTCTGGGCAATCGCGCTCCTGTCCTTCGTGCTTGGCGTGCTCATCATCGTGCCCATCGGCGGCGCCGACATGCCGGTCGTTATCTCGATGCTGAACTCCTACTCGGGGTGGGCGGCGGCCGGCATCGGCTTCACCCTCGGCAATTCCGCGCTCATCATCACCGGCGCGCTGGTCGGCTCCTCGGGCGCGATCCTCTCCTACATCATGTGCAAGGGGATGAACCGCAGCTTCCTCTCCGTCATCCTCGGCGGCTTCGGCGGCGAGACCGCCGGGCCGGCCGCCGGCGCCGGCGACAAGACGGTGAAGCAGGGCTCGGCGGAGGACGCGGCGTTTTTGATGAAGAACGCATCGCGCGTGATCGTGGTGCCGGGCTACGGCATGGCGGTCGCGCAGGCGCAGCACGCGCTCCGCGAGATGGCCGACAAGCTGAAGGGGGAGGGGGTCGAGGTGAAATACGCCATCCACCCGGTCGCCGGCCGCATGCCAGGGCACATGAACGTGCTCCTCGCCGAGGCGAACGTTCCCTACGACGAGGTGTTCGAGCTTGATGACATCAACTCGGAGTTTTCGCAGACCGACGTCGCCTACGTGATCGGTGCCAACGACGTCACCAACCCGGCGGCGCGCGACGATCCTTCCTCGCCGATATACGGCATGCCGATCCTCGACGTGGACAAGGCGGCGACCTGCCTCTTCGTCAAGCGCTCGCTCGCCTCCGGCTATGCCGGCATCGACAACACGCTCTTCTACAAGCCTGCCACGATGATGCTCTTCGGCGACGCCAAGAAGATGACCGAGGAGATCGTCAAGGCGCTGTGATGAGCCTGCGTTCGAGGCTTGAGACGGAGGGCGTTTGTGTCTGCTCTGCGATTCTGTCCGATACGGTCGTAGGGCGCCTCAGAGGCGTCTTCGGTCGTTCCACGTGCGCTGGCGCTGGTGCACGTGACTTCGCCCTGTCTCCGGCTTTGCGCGAGCAGATCGAGGCAAGCGGGCCGATAGGCAGGCTGGCTGCTGCGCTCTGCGGCCGCGAAATGAGGCCAGTGCGAGTCCTGCTCTTCGACAAGACTCCCGTGGCGAATTGGGCGGTGCCATGGCATCAGGACCGAACTATCGCCGTGAAACGACGCGCCGAGGTCGCTGGCTACGGCCCATGGACGATCAAGGAGGGAGCGGTTCATGTCGAGCCTCCGGTCGCGGTCCTCAATGACATGCTCACGCTCAGGGCTTTTCTCGACGATTGCGGCGCGGACGACGGCGCGCTGGAGGTAGTTGTCGGCTCTCACCTCTTCGGACGTGTTCCTGGCGGTGAGATCAAGGAGCTCGTAAACAGGGCAAGGGTCTTCGTCGGCATCGGACGGTCAGGCGACGTGCTGGCGATGCGCACGCTCGGCATCCACCGCTCGAAGCGTGCAGCGACACCTACGCACCGGCGCGTTGTTCATGTTGACTACTCTTCGTTCCACCTGCCAGCTCCGCTTCAATGGAGGCTCGTCTGAGGCGGTTCGTCGTGCTGATCGCCATGCTCGTTGCGGCCTATGCCGCCGTCGTCGGCTATCTCTACGTCTTCCAGCGGAGCTTCGTATTTGTGCCTGGCGGTGCGCTCGCCACGCCCGCGGAGGAAGGCCTCGATAACGTCGAGGTGGTGGCTTTCACGACCGCCGACGGCACGGCGCTGACCGGCTGGTATGCCGAGCCGCAAGCGGGGCAGCCCTCGATCCTCTATTTCCACGGGAACGCCAGCAACCTGTCGGCCCGCGCCGATCATTTTCGTGAGATCCTGGCGTCGGGCTTTGGCCTTCTCGCCGCAACCTATCGCGGCTTTCCGGGAAGCGGCGGGAGCCCGAGCGAAGACGCGCTCCTTTCCGACGCGCTGGAGCTCTTCGATTGGCTGGCGGAGCGCACGGAGGCGATCGTGCTATACGGCGAGTCGCTCGGCACGGGCGTCGCGATCCACGTCGCCGCCGAGCGGCCGGCGCGCGCGCTCATCCTTGAAGCGCCGTTCACCGCGGCGGTCGACATCGCGCGCGCGACCTATCCGTGGGTGCCCGTCGCGTTTTTGATGCACGACCAGTTCGTCTCGCGCGACCGGATCGGCGGCGTCGACGAGCCGGTGCTGATCGTGCACGGAACGGAGGATTCTATCGTGCCCGTCGAGCACGGCAGAAGACTCTTCGAGGCGGCGCGGCAGCCAAAAGAACTTCGCGTTCTCGACGGAAGCGGGCATCACGACCTTTGGGAGGCCGGGCTCTGGCAGGCCGCCCTCGATTTCCTGGAGAAGAACGGCGTGACGGACCGGCCTGCGCCCTGAGCGCGGCCGATGCCTCCATCCCGCGCGCTAGCAGCGATTCGGGCTGAGCCGCGTCACGTGTCCCATCTTGCGGCCCGGGCGCGCCTCGCGCTTGCCGTAGAGGTGGAGCCGCGCACCCGGCTCGGCGGCGAGCCGCTTCCAACTTTGCGCGTCGCCGCCGATCAGGTTGGTCATCACCGCATCGGAATGGCGCTCGGTCGGGCCGAGCGGCCAGCCGCCGATCGCGCGGATGTGGTTCTCGAACTGCGAGACGCCGCAGGCGTCCTCAGTCCAATGCCCCGAATTGTGCACGCGCGGGGCGAACTCGTTGACGAAGAGTTCTTCTCCCTCGCGGCCGACGAACAGTTCCACGCCGATGACGCCGGCATAGTCGAGCGCCGCCATCAGCCGCTCGGCGATGCGGACGGCCTCCGCCGCCGTTTCGGCGCTGATCGCAGCCGGCACGGTCGATGTCGCCAAAATGCCGTCGCGGTGCACGTTCTCGGCCGGGTCGTAGGCTGCTGTCTCGCCGCGGAGCCCGCGCACGCCGATCACCGAAATTTCGCGCGCGAACGGCACGAACTTTTCGAGGATCGCCGGCGCGCCGCGTATGGCGGCAAGCGCGCCGCTCGCCTCGTCGGCCCAGCGGATCGCCGCCTGGCCCTTGCCGTCATAGCCGAGGCGGCGGGTTTTCAGGATCGCCGGCAGGCCGACCGCGCCGAGCGCCCGGTCGAGCGAAGCGCGGTCGTCGACCGGCGCGAACGCCGCGGTGGCGATGCCAAGCTCGGCGAGGAACTTCTTCTCGCGCAGCCGGTCCTGGCTGACCGCGAGCGCCCGAGGGCCGGGGCGCACCGGCAGCGACTCCTCCAACCGCTCGGCCGCGACGACCGGAATATTCTCAAACTCGTAGGTGACGACATCGACGACGTGCGCGAATTCCGTCAGCGCGCGCTGGTCGTCGTAGTCCGCGACGCTCCTCCCGGCGGCGACGTCGAAAGCGGGGCTGTCGGGGTCGGGGGCGTAGGCGTGGCACCGGAATCCAAGCCGGGCCGCGGCGAGCGAGAGCATGCGGCCAAGCTGGCCGCCGCCCAAAATTCCGATCGTGGAGCCGGGCGGCAGCGCCTCGCCCGGCCTGCCCTCAGCCGGCATTGTCGTCCGTCGGTTGCTCCGCCACCGCCTCCGTGCGCGCCGCGCGCCAGGCGTCGAGCCGCTCCGCCAGCGCCTCGTCCTCCGTCGCGAGGATCGCGGCGGCGAGGAGGCCGGCATTCTCGGCGCCGGCCTTGCCGATCGCGAGCGTCCCGACCGGCACGCCGGCCGGCATCTGCACGATAGAGTAGAGGCTGTCCTCGCCCTTGAGCGCCCCCGTCTCGATCGGCACGCCGAGCACCGGGAGCGTGGTCATCGCCGCCACCATGCCCGGGAGGTGCGCCGCACCGCCGGCGCCGGCGACGATCACCTTCAAGCCGGCCGCGCGCGCCCCCTTGGCGAAGGCGACGAGCCGGTCGGGCGTGCGGTGCGCCGAGACGATGCGCGTCTCGTGCGGCACGCCAAGCTCGGCAAGCGCAGCCGCCGCGTGGCGCATCGTCGCCCAGTCGGACTGGCTCCCCATGACGATGGCGACTTTTGGGGCGACGCCGGAGGCTCGCCGATCCATTCAGCCCACCCTGTTTCAGCCCTGCCTGTGGAAAACGCGGATAGAAACGCGACCCCTCACCGCATGCCACATTTCGCCCGCCCGCTCCATGCCTCCGGCTTGTGGTTCGCGGGCGGAAAGCGACGTCACGCGATGATGTCGGGCAAGAGCTTGTCTTCCAGCGCCGTGATCCGGTCCTTCAGGAGCAATTTCCGCTTCTTCAGCCGCTGGATTTGCAGATTGTCGGGCGAGGCTTGGCTCTGCAGCGCCTCGATGGCGCTGTCGAGATCTCTATGCTCTTGCCGCAACTGGGCAAGCTCGTTTCGGACCGCCGAATCGCTGACCTGGACCACCCGGTCGTCGTCGTCCATCCTGTCGCCGCCTTGGCTGCTGGCCCCGCTTTTTTAGGCATTATAGCACCAAGGCCGACCCGGCAAAATGCGTCGCGGCGTTTTACGCAACGGTAGGTAACCGGAGTCACAGGTTCGACATAAACCCGCCGCCGTGGCATGATTTTCGAGTCGCACTGACATGGAGGCGCGAATGTCCGTTGAATCGCATCTTGCGGAGCTCGAACGGCGTCACGAGGCGTTGAAGCGCGAGATCCAGGAGGCGCAGAGCCATCCCGGCTTCGACGACATCGAAGTCGCCGCGCTCAAACGACGTAAGCTGCATATCAAGGATGAGATCGCCAAACTGAGGTCCGAGGAAACGAAGCACTAGCAGTCAGTGATGGGGGCGCTTTGCGGCGCCCGGCGTTCGGGGGCGGCTTCGGCCGCCCTTTGCTTTTGTTGCGCGTCATGCCGGATGCGCCATCCGCGGGTCGAAACTAAACCGCCGGGACGACACGATCCGCACTTCTCGCATCCGCCCGTGTGCGGGATTGATCATCAAATTGAGTTCTTCGGAAACGACCACCGACGGCGCTCTGAGCAAAAGCGCTGTTCCTCGTTCGAGCCATGCATCGCCCGCCGCGCGACATACTGCCAAGGGCTCGGAGCCAGCCATCAAGCGGCGGAAACGATCGATAGATATATCCTCGGCAATAGCGTCGTCAGGAACAGCAATCCGCACCGCCTCCATCTCGGGAAGATCACGACGAAGTGGGGGCGGGAGATGGACGAGGGCCTCCAGGACGCTGAGCGAGAGATGGGACGAGGTATAAAGGACCGCCTTGCCGGGCGAATTCCAGCGCCCGCCGGCAAATCTGCTCCCCTCCCCATCAAGTAGATGCGCGAAGTCCGTCGGCGTCAGCCGCCACACCACAGGCATCAGCTGTAAACGCCGTGCGCAATGCGAGTGAGGATCACTTCCACCTCGCGCGCGCCGGCGTCGGTTTCGGCTAGTTCGATCGGCACACGATCGTTCAGTTCGGGGTTCGGAAGGCTCAAGAACTGGCGCGCGAACTCGGCGTCGCTAAATACCCTCGCTGCCATGTCTGTTATCCGTAGCAGCCGTCCGATTGCGTCCGCCTCGCTTGGTTTCAGCGGCTCTCGATTTGCGAGCCGCCGCTTGAACGTGCGCTCGGGGATTGCTCGAAAGACCTGTTTAGAATCGAGGACGCCCTGATCGATAAGATGCTTGACCCGCCGCGCGTCGACACCGTGCATTACCTCCTCATGTACGAACGGGCGCTCTTCCTCAGCAAGCCCGGAAGACTGTGCGGCTTTAGGCTTGGCCTGCCTGCGGCGCGCCACTGCTCGGGCCATGTGCTTACCTCAGTTTGAGTCCCGGTCACTCTAAACCATCGCGCCAAATGCCGCAATATGTTCGGCAAATGCCAATCTCAAATCTCCTTCGCCATCTCCCGCAGCTTGAATTTCTGGATCTTCCCCGTGCTCGTCTTCGGTATCTCCGCGAATACGACATGCCGCGGGCATTTGTAGTGCGCGAGGTGCTTTCGCGCGTGCGCGATCAGCTCCTCGGCCGTTGCGCTTCTCCCCGGCTTCAGCTCGACGAAGGCGCACGGGCTCTCGCCCCACTTCTCGTCGGGCTTGGCGACGACCGCCACCGCGGCCACCGCGGGGTGCCTGTAGAGCGCGTCCTCCACCTCGATCGAAGAAATGTTCTCGCCGCCGGAAATGATGATGTCCTTGGAGCGGTCCTTGAGTTGGATGTAGCCGTCGGGATGGAGAACGCCGAGATCGCCGGAGCGGAACCAGCCGTCCGCGAGCGCCTCTTCGGTCGCGCCAGAGTTCTTGAGGTAGCCCTTCATCACGATGTTGCCGCGGAAGAACACTTCCCCAAGCGTCTCGCCGTCCGCCGCGATCGGCTGAAGCGTCTCCGGGTCGAACACGGCAAGCTCTTCGAGCGCCGGATAGCGCACGCCCTGCCGCGCCTTCTTCGCCGCCTGGCTCGCGCCGTCAAGCGCGTCCCATTCGCGCTTCCACTCGTTCACCACCGCCGGCCCGTAGGTCTCCGTCAGCCCGTAGACGTGTGTGACGGAAAATCCCGCTCCGGCCATCGCCGCGAGCACCGATTCCGGCGGCGGCGCGGCGGCGGTGATGAACTGCACCGTCTGAGGGAAGGCGCGCTTCTCCGCTTCCGCGGCGTTTATCAGCGTCGCCATCACGATCGGCGCGCCGCAGAGATGCGTGACTCCGTGATCGGCGATCGCGTCGTAGATCGCCTTCGCCCGCACCCAGCGCAGGCACACATGCGTGCCGGCGAGCGCCGACAGCGTCCACGGAAAGCACCAGCCGTTGCAGTGGAACATCGGCAGCGTCCAGAGATAGACCGGATGCCTGCCCATGCTGCCGGCGAGCGCGTTCGCGTAGCACATCAGCGCCGCGCCGCGATGGTGGTAGACGACGCCCTTCGGGTTGCCGGTGGTGCCGGAGGTGTAGTTCAGGCTGATCGCGTCCCACTCGTCGTCGGGCATGCGCCAGCCGAAGTTCGGGTCGCCCTCCGCGATGAGCGCCTCGTAGTCGAGCGTGCCGATCCCCTCGCTTTTCGCTGCGGGCGCGTCGGCGGGATATTCAGGGTCGTCGAAATCGACGACGAGCGGCTTCGCCTTCGCCTGGCTGAGCGCCTCCGCCATGACCGGCGAGAATTCGCGGTCGACGATCACGACCTTCGATTCGGCGTGGTCGAGCTGGAAGGTGATCACCGCGGCGTCGAGCCGTGTGTTGATCGCGTGCAGCACCGCGCCGAGCATCGGCACGCCGTAATGCGCCTCCAGCATCGGCGGCGTGTTGGCGAGCATCGCCGAGACGGTGTCGCCGACGCCGATTCCGCGCATCCGCAGCGCCGCGGCGAGCTGGCGGCAGCGCGCGTAGAGCTGTGCGTAGGGTACGCTCCGCCTTCCATGCACGATCGCTAGGTGATCCGGGAACACCCGCGCCGCGCGGTCGAGGAAGACGAGCGGCGTCAGCGGCTGGAAGTTCGCCGGGCTCTTGGGAAGATTGTCGTTGTATTCGGCGCGCGTCACGGAGCTTCACTCGGGCGTCGGGCAGGCGCCCCTCCCCCTTGTCGGGAGGGGTTGGGGGAGGGGCGCACGAGCATGCGTCTCTCTACTCCCGCCGCGCCTCCGGCAGGCTCTGCAGGCGCTCGGCGATGCGTTCGATGCGCTCAGCCGCCAGACGCAGGCTCCCGGCAAAATCCTGCTCGCGAGCGTCGAGCCGCATGGCGGTGTCGGCGCGGCTGTCGCGCTGCGTCTTCACCGCCTCGTCGGCGAGGGCCAGCCGCCGCTCGGTGTCGTTCAGGCGGTCGGTCATGAGAATGCCTGCCATCACCATCAGCCGCTGGTCGCCGATCTCGCCGAGCGCGCCGCGAAGCTCGTCGACCGCCGCGTTGAAGCGCCGGCCGAGCTCCTCCACGTGCTCCTCTTCGCCATCCTCGCAGGCCATGCGGTAGATGCGGCCGTTCACGGTGAGGTTCACCTGCGCCATCAGCGCGGCTCCTCTTCCGCCTCGAGGACTTCACGGATCGTCTGGATGGCGTTGTCGATCCGGCGCGATGCGTCGCGGTTCAGATGCTCGAGCCTCGCCGCCCGCGCCTCGGCCTTGTCGAGCGATTCCGCGAGCTCGGCGCGGTCGCTGGTCAAGAGCTGCACTTCGGTAGCGAGCCCGTCGGCTCCCGCCGCCTGCGACAGCCGCCGCTCGACGGCGTATTCGAGGCTTTGTAGCGCCGCCTCCAGCTGCCTGACTGCCTGCTCTGTCGATGACGGCATCTTTCCTCGCATCCGCCGCGACGCGAGGCGCCGGCGGGCCGGGTGCTGTCGCCGTTAGCTTTGGACCGGATGCGCCGCGCAATCAAGCGGTTGGGGGGTGGAAATTCAGCGATACTTGAAGCGCCGCGGCGTGCGGAAACTGCCGCGGCGCGTTGCTATCCGGAGTGCCGCCATGTTCCCGAGCCGTGCGCGGCGATCAGCGCCTCGCCCATGTGGGAGAGCCGCTTGCCCAGCCCCTTCGCGCCGACGCTCTGCGCGGTGACGCGCGCGCCCTCCAGGAGAAGATGCAGCTCGTCGGCGAGCATTTCGGGGTCGCTCAGGCCCGCCGCGCGCGCAAGCTCGACGAGCTTGTTCCGGTGCGCGGTCTTGTAGGCCTCGATCACCCGGCGCGCCGGGTGGCCCTTCTCCGGAAGCTCGATCGCGGCGTTCGCCAGCCCGCAGCCGCGCGCGTCGCAGTCGCCGACATGCTCGGCCATGGCCTTCAGCCAACCGCGGAGTTGCGCAAGCGCATCGCCCGGATGTTTCTGCTCGAGCTTGCCCCAGCAGGAGTCGGCGGCGGAGGCAGTCCGGCGCAAATATTCGGCGACCAGTTCGTCCTTCGAGGAGAAGTGGCGGTAGAGCGTCATCTTGTTGGTGCCGGCCGCCTCGGCGATCGCATCGACGCCGACCGCGCGGATTCCCTGGCGGTAGAAAAGCTCCGCAGCCGCCGCCAGAATCCGCTCTCGCGGCGGCGGAGCCGCCTCGTCCTTCAGCCGTGCAGCCGCGGTCGCAGACATTTTTTGCCCAGCTCCGTGTTCCAGCCCTTGACGCGGGTGTTACCGGTCAGTAACACAAGCCGCGGTGCCAGTCACGCACTTTCTCGCGCCGCCTGTAGGAGACTTGTCATGGTTGTTGTTTCCCAGACTCATCGCGCCCGGACCGTCGGTCTCGCAGCCGCGGTCGCGCGTCTCGGCATACCGTTGGCGCTCGCGGGCGGCCTCGGCGCCTTCGCCGCGACCGTGTCCGTCGCCAACGCTGCCGAGTGTATCAACGGCTACCAGACGCTCGGAAACCAGGTGATCGTCCTTTGCGGCGACGAGGCCGGGCCTTCCCAGAGCACCGCTCTCTATCCGCAACCCGCCCCTCTCTCGGCGTTGAACGAGCCGGCGGCCACTGGCTCGATCGAGCCCCGCCGCTCCGGCTCGATGATGGCCGATGGCTTCGAGAACTGCCAACCCGGCATGTACTGGACCTACTACCTGGAGGACGGCGACGTGATCCTCGCCTGCTGAGGGGACCGTCCGTGAAGCGCATGCCTTCAAAAATCCGGCGCTGGCGTCAGTTCCGCCGCTACCGCACGACGGTGCGGCAGCTCCGCGCTCTGCCGCCGCAGGATCTCAGAGTCCTCGGCATCCCGCCGTCGGACATTGATCGCCTCGCCTGCGCGGCAGCGCGATCCTACTGATCAGAGGCCGGCGAAGAGCCGGCCTCATCTCGTGTTGCCGGCCGTTAACTAACAGTCGCCGTCAGCGCACGCGAACATCGCAGCGTGTTGAAGTCGCGCGCCTTGCGGCCCATCCGCGGCATGCACACATTCCGCCCCGCACTGATCGTGGCGCATCGTGGCTGGGGCAGGCGGCGGAGCGCTCAGTTATGGTGGACGGCGTTTCAAACATCGTTGCGTGGACCGTTGACGTCGGGCTCGACGGAGACAGGCAAGCCGACCTCGTCGCCGGCTATTGCGAACGCCTGGTCGCGGAAGGCGTGCCGCTCTGGCGCGCGGCGATCGGCGCCGACACGCTGCACCCCCTCATCGGCGCGCAGGGGCATCATTGGCTCGCCGGCGACGGCGTGCACGAGGAAGTCTACCTCCGCGCCGGCTCGCCCGAACAGGAAGCCGAATGGCGTCACAGCCCGTGGTACCGGCTGATCGAAGACGGCGAAACGCAGTTGCGCCGGCGTATCGCGATCGGCGAAGGCACCAACGAATTCCCGCTGCTGGCGGACCTCGCGGCCAAAGGAGGCACGGAATATTTCGCCAAGGTCGTTCGCTACGGAGAACGGGCGAGCTTTGGCGAGTCGCGTGGCGTCGCGACATCCTGGACGACCCGAAAACCGGGCGGCTTCGCCGAGCGCGACATCGCGCTGATCGAGGCGACGCTGCCGGCTTTCGCGCTTGCCTTCAAGGCGACCACGGGCGTCGAAACCGCGCGCACGCTCATGAACACCTACCTCGGGCGCGAGCCGGCCGAGCGCATTCTTCGCGGCGAGATCGAGCGCGGAAAGGTCAAGACGGAACGGAAGGTGCTCTGGTTCAGCGACCTGACCGGCTTCACCAGGACGGCGGACATCCTGCCACGCGAAGACCTTCTTGACCTCTTGAACGCCTATTCCGACTGCCTGGTGGGGGTGGTCCACGGCCACGGCGGCGAGGTCCTGAAATTCATGGGCGACGGCATTCTGGCCGTCTTCGACGGAGCGGACGGCGGCTGCCCTCGCGCTCTCGATGCCGCCGTGTCGGCCCGGACGGCGGTCGCAGACCTCAACGGCGAGCGCGCGGAAGCCGGTCAGCACGTGACCGGCTTCACGCTTGCTTTGCATGAGGGCGAAGTCCTCTATGGAAACGTCGGCAGCCATGAGCGGCTCGACTTCACCGTCGTTGGTCCGGCCGTCAACGAGCTGACCCGGATCCAGGCGATCAGCCGCACGCTAGATCAGCCGATCCTCGTGTCGGCGAGCTTTGCCGACGCATGCGGGGACGAACGGAGGCGACTTGTTTCGGTCGGCCGCTACGCGCTGAGAGGCGTGGATCGGCCGCAGGAGCTCTTCACCATCGACCTTGCGTCCTCCGAAGAGCCGGGCGCCGAGCACTAAAGGCCCGCTCAGCCGATCATCGCCATGCGGATGATGACCTCCGCCCCGGGCCGGAGCGGAGTCTTGAGGTCAGCGCGTTTCCCTTCGACGAAAACGTTGATGTTGCGGCGGATGCGCGGCGAGGAATCGACGAGCCGGTCACGCATGCCGGGAAAGCGCGCGTTCAGAGCGCCGATCGCCTCGCCGACGGTTAAGGCGCCGACCGAAACCCGCTGCGCCGACCCCGGGAACAGGCGCACCAGCGCCGCCGGCAGCTCGACCGTCACCATAGGCGCGGGCTTCTCATCGGACATTCGTGATCGGCCCCTGACGCGGTGCAAAGCGCTTAGCGATTAGCG
>JBOHKB010000259.1:0-7870 GCA_050728815.1 Propylenella sp. | reverse complement strand
TTTATCGCCATAGCCGGGTTGCCCCGGCAGGAAGAAATATAGGGGCGGGCGGTTAAGCAATCAACTCGCCCGGAAATGCCGCTCGGCGGCTGTGAGCAAACGGCGGAAGTCGCGGGACTTTCGCCGGAATCGCACTAGATTAGCGGCATGCGCCAATACCTCGACCTGCTCGAACGCGTGCTGAAGCACGGCGCCCCAAAATCCGACCGCACCGGTACCGGAACACTTTCCGTGTTCGGCCACCAGATGCGCTTCGATCTCGCCGAGGGGTTTCCGCTGCTGACCACGAAGAAGCTGCATGTGAAGTCGGTCATTCACGAGCTTTTGTGGTTCCTCGCCGGCGACACCAATGTCCGTTACCTGCGCGAGAGCGGCGTCCGTATCTGGGACGAGTGGGCGGACGAGAACGGCGATCTCGGTCCGATCTACGGCAGGCAATGGCGCTCCTGGGCCGCGCCCGACGGCCGGGTCATCGACCAGATTTCCGATGTCGTCGCGACTATCCGCCAGAATCCCGATTCGCGCCGGCTTGTGGTCAGCGCCTGGAACCCCGCCGATATTGACCGGATGGCGCTCGCGCCGTGCCACTGCCTCTTCCAGTTCTACGTCGTCGGCGGAAGGCTTTCTTGCCAGATGTACCAGCGCTCGGGCGACATCTTCCTGGGCGTGCCGTTCAACATCGCCTCATACGCATTGCTCACACTGATGGTGGCGCAGGTGACCGAGCTTGAGCCCGGCGAATTTATCCACACCTTCGGCGACGCCCACCTCTATCTGAACCACCGCGATCAGGCGCGCGAGCAGCTGAAGCGCGCGCCGCGGCCGCTGTCCAGGATGCGCATCAACCCCGAAGTCCATTCGATCTTCGATTTCGTCTACGGCGACTTCGAGCTTCTCGGCTATGACCCGCACCCGCACATCAAGGCCGAGGTCGCGGTTTGAGGTGCGTGGCGGTATGCGGCGCGGCAATCGGTGAATGACCAGGAGGCCGATCGTCATTGTCGTCGGCGTGGGCGAAAACGGCGTGATCGGCGTGGACGGCCAGTTGCCCTGGCGTGTGCGCGCCGACCTCCGAAAATTCCGCGCCATCACCATGGGGAAACCCATCGTCATGGGGCGCAAGACGTTCGAATCGATCGGGCGGGCGCTCGACGGCCGCGACAACATCTTGGTTTCGCGCCAGCCCGGATACCGGCCACCGGGCGCCGTCGTCGCGCCGAGCCTCGAAGCGGCGCTCACCATCGCCGACGAGCGCGCCGCCGCGCGCGGGGCGGACGAGATTTGCGTCGTCGGGGGCGGCGAGATCTACGCCGCGGCGTTTCCGCTCGCGAGCCGTCTCCACGTGACGCATGTCGCGGCCAGCCCCAAGGGCGATACAATCTTCCCGAAAATTTCATCGGAGGAATGGGCGGAAGTAAGCCGCGAGAGGCTGCCGCCGGGCGAGGGCGACACCGCGTCTGCGGTGCACATGGTCTACGAACGCCGCCGCGAAGGTCGCTCGACCTCGTAAACCGTCCCGGCGGGCGGCGTTGCCAGCGTAAGCGGCGCTCCCTATAACCCGGCGAAACGTCGCGGGGGTCGCGGACGCAAAGGAGATTGAATGCCCTGGAGCAACAATGGCGGGGGCGGGTGGAAGGGAGGCGGAGGTCCGTGGGGCTCGGGGCCGCAGCAGCGCGGACCGCAGCCGCCCGACCTTGAGGAGCTTCTGAAGCGCAGCCAGGACCGGCTGCGCAACGTTCTCCCGGCCGGTGGTCGCGGCAATGTCTCGATCGCGATCCTGATCGTCGCGGCGCTTGTCGTGCTCTGGGTGATCCAGGCTGTCTACACGGTGCAGCCGGACCAACTCGGCCAGGAGCTCGTCTTCGGCAAGCCGAAGGACGAGGTCTCGACACAGGGGCTGCACTTCCATTTCTGGCCGGTCGAGACAGTGGAGAAGGTCTCCACGCGTGTGCAGCGCGAGGTGCTCACCGCCGAATCGAGCCGCCGCGCCACCGGCGGCGGCAATCTGATGCTGTCGGGCGACCAGAACATCGTGGAGATCGACTTCTCCGTTCTCTGGCGCGTCGCCGACCCGAAGAAGTACCTCTTCAACGTCGCCGAGCCTGAGGCGCTGCTCCGCCGCGTCGCCGAGAGCGCCATGCGCGAGCTTGTCGGCCGCTCCACGGCGGAGGATGTCCGCACCGAACGGCGCGCCGAAGTGGAGGAGGGCGTGCGCGCGCTTCTGCAGGTCACCATCGACGAGTACAATTCCGGCGTCACCATCGTCGGTGTGCAGCTCGAACGGGCCGATCCGCCCGACGAGGTGGCCGACGCATTCGAGGAGGTCCAACGCGCGCAGCAGGATCTCGACCGCTTCCAGCGCGAGGCCGAGGCCTACGCCAATCGCCGGCTCGGCGACGCGCGCGGCCAGGCGGCGCAGATCACCGAGACCGCGCTCGGCTACAAGGAGCAGGTGGTCGCCGGCGCGGAGGGCGAGTCGCAGCGGTTCCTTTCCATTCTGAAGGAATACGAGCTGGCCGAGGACGTCACGCGCGAGCGCCTCTTCCTTGAAACGATCGAGCGCGTGTTTGCCGGGTCCAACAAGATCATCATGCAGAACGACGCCGGTTCGGGCGTCGTGCCATACCTGCCGCTGAATGAGCTAATGCGCGGCCGCGCAAGCCCGCCGGCCTCCGCCGCCCCACGGGCAGAGGGACAGGAGGGCGGCCAATGAGACGCTTGACCGCCGTAGTCATCGGGCTCGTCGTCGTCGCGGCGCTCGTCTACTCGTCGATCTTCATCGTCAACGAGCGCGAGCAGGCGCTCGTCCTCCGGTTCGGCGAAATCGACCAGATCATCCGCGAGCCCGGCATCTATTTCAAGATTCCGACGGCCATCGTGGACAGCGTGCAGATCATCGAGGACCGGCTGCTGAACTTCGAGGTGGAGGACCTGCGCGTGCAGGTGCGCGATGGGCGGCGCTACATCGTCTCCGCCTTCATCGTCTTCAAGATCCTCGATCCGCGCGAGTTCCGCGAGAACGTGTCCGGGAGTCTCGACATAGCGCGGGAGAACATGCGTACGCGCCTCGATGCGGCGCTCCGACGCGTTTATGGCGGCCGGAGCTTCGAGGCGGCTCTTTCGGAGCAGCGCGCCGAAATGATGGTCGAAGTGCGCGACCAGTTGCGGCCGCTGACCGAGGAACTCGGCATCAACATCGTCGACGTCCGCATCAAGCGCACCGACCTCCTGCCGGAAGTCTCGCAACAGACCTTCGAGCGCATGCGAGCCGAGCGCCTTGCCGAGGCGGCGCAGCTCCGCGCCCGCGGCACCGAGCTTGCGGCCCGCATCCGCGCCGAAGCGGATCGCGAGGCGGTCGTCACCGTCGCCGAGGCGGAGCGCGAAGCGAACATCCTGCGCGGCCAGGGCGAAGCCGACCGCAGCCGCATCTTCGCCGAGGCCTACAACCAGAACCCGGGCTTCTTCGAGTTCTACCGCTCGATGAAGGCGTACGAGACCTCGCTGGAGGGGGGCGACACAACGCTCCTGCTGTCGCCGGATTCGGACTTCTTCCGCTTCTTCGGGGATTCCTCCGGCGGTGCCGGGAGGCCGGCTGTCGGCCCGACTGTGCCGGACCTCCGGCCGGGGGCGGCGCCTGAGTCCGGCGCCGTGCCCGAGGCCCCTGCCGCGGCTCAATGAGCGAGGTCGTCGCTGCGATCGGTCTCGTTCTGGTCTTGGAGGGGGTGCTCTATGCGCTCTTTCCCGAATTCATGAAGCGCATGGCGCAGCAGGCGATCCAAACACCTGGAGACACGCTCCGGGTTGCAGGAGTAGTATCCGCGGCGTTGGGAGTCGGCCTAGTGTGGCTTGTACGCGGCTGAAGCAAAGAAAATGTGAAGGCGGCGCGACGTGCTTTCGCCGGGATTTGCGGCGATATTCCGGTGCCCGACCGCGGAGAGATATAGGATGAGGATTGGAGCGACTGGATTGGGGGCGATGGCGGCGACGCTCATGCTGACGGCCGCCGCCTTGGCAATGCCGGCCGGTGCGCTCAAGGCCGGCGCCGGCGATACGCTTGGCACGCTGCCGGTGCAGGCGGAGCCGGAGATCGTCCCCGGGCCGGACGTTGAGGAACTGCTTCCGCCGCCCATCCTTCCTGCTCCGGATCTGCCCGGAGGCGATCCGGTCGTCGAGCTGCCTCCCGAAGACGCGCCGCCCGCGCCGGGCCTTTCCCCGACGGGCCCTATCTTCTCCTTCGCCGATCTCGCCGAAGAGCTGCTCGACACGGTCGTGCGTATTTCCACCTCGCAGCGGGTCACGCTGCCGCAGCGGCGCACGACTCCTTCTCCCGAGACGCCGAAAACTCCCGAGGGCAAGGATTTCTTCGAGGATTTCTTTGACAATGACGGCGGCAATCAGGGTTCGCGGAACGTGCAGTCGCTCGGCGCCGGCTTTGTGATCGACGACACCGGCCTGATCGTCACGAACAACCACGTGATCGCCGACGCCGACGAGATAACGGCGAATTTCGCCAATGGCGGCCAGCTCGTCGCGAAGGTGATCGGCGTCGACGAGAAGACCGATCTCGCGCTGCTTCAGGTCACTCCGTCTTCGCAACTCAAGCCCGCCCGCTTCGGCCGCTCCGAGCATCTTCGCGTGGGCGACTGGGTGCTCGCCATCGGCAATCCGTTCGGCTTCGGCGGCACGGTCACCGCGGGCATCGTCTCGGCGCTCGACCGCGACATCCAGTCCGGTCCGTACGACCACTACATCCAGACCGACGCCTCGATAAACCGCGGCAATTCCGGCGGGCCGCTCTTCAACATCGACGGCGAGGTTGTCGGCATCAACACCGCGATCATGTCGCCGACCGGCGGCTCGA
This sequence comes from Propylenella sp., assembly GCA_050728815.1. Taxonomy (GTDB): domain Bacteria; phylum Pseudomonadota; class Alphaproteobacteria; order Rhizobiales; family Afifellaceae; genus DASWJZ01. The sequence continues at coordinate 3,009 of JBOHKB010000259.1, read as the reverse complement.
TCGGCATCGGGTTCGCCGTGCCGACGGAAATCGCTGTCCCGGTGATCGAACAGCTCCGGCGCTTCGGCAGCGTCCGGCGCGGCTGGATCGGCGTAAAGATACAGGACGTCACCGACGAGGTGGCGGAGAGCCGCGGTATGGAAACGGCGATGGGCGCCCTGATCGCCGGCCTGACCGAGGACGGCCCCGCTGCCAAGGCAGGCATCGAGGACGGCGACGTCGTCGTTGAATTCAACGGCAAGCCGGTCGAGAGCATGCGCGAGTTGCCGCGTCTCGTCGCCGATACGCCGCCCGGCGACACGGTCAATGTCGTCGTCATGCGCGAGGGCGAACGGCTGACGCTCGAGGTCGAGATCGGGCTGCTCGAGGACGAGAAAAAGGTCGCCGCCGCGGCGCCGGCAGGCTCCGAAGAGGGAGAGGCGACCGCTCCCGTCGAGGATGCCGCGCAGGTATTCGGGCTGAAGCTCGATGCTATCACCGACGAGCTGCGCCGCGCATTTTCCATCGACGCCGGCGTCGAGGGTGTGCTCGTGGCCGAGGTGAAGGACGGCAGCGAGGCGGAGGTGAAGGGCGTCAGGCCGGGCGAGGTGATCGTGCAGGTCAGCCAGTGGGAGGTGAAAGCGCCGGAGGACGTCGTGGCCCGCATCGAGGAGCTTAGGGCGGAAGGCCGACGCACGGTGATGCTGCTCCTCTCCAGCGAGGGCAACAAGCTCCGCCACGTATCGCTCCGCTTCGAGGACGAGCCGGCTCAGCCAAAGCAGTAGCCGGAAACTAAGCCCCGTTCGCCGCAGCGAACTCGTCGCGGCGATAGCCCTGCAGAAAAAGCGCGGCGGTCAGATCGCCGTGGTCGATGACCGCGTCGGCGATGGAGCGCAGCGCCGGCTTGCCGCGATAGGCGACACCGAGCCCGGCGCGGCGGATCATGCCGGAATCGTTCGCTCCGTCGCCGATCGCAAGCGTCTCCTCGGGATCGATCCCGAGCCTTTTCGTCGCCTCGTCGAACGCCTGCTCCTTGGCGACGCGGCCGAGCACCGGCTCCGCCGCGAGCCCCGTGAAGCTCCCGCCCTCGCAGAGCAGCACGTTTGCGCGGTTCTCGTGGAAGCCGAGCCGTCCGGCGATCTCGTCGGTGAACAGCGTGAAGCCGCCGGAAACGAGCATTGTGTGCGCGCCGTGCGCGCGCATCGTGGCGACCAGTGTCGCCGCGCCCGGCGAGAGCGTGATGCGCGTCGCGAGAACGTCGGCGATGGTCCCCACCGGCATGCCCTTGAAGAGCCCTACGCGCTCGCGGAGCGCTGGCTCGAAGTCGATTTCGCCGCGCATGGCGCGCTCGGTGATCGCGGCGACCCGTTCGCGGAGGCCGATCGCGGCGGCGAGCTCGTCGATGCATTCCTGTTCGATCAGCGTGGAGTCCATGTCGGCGAGCAGAAGTTTCTTCCGGCGCGCCGTGGCCGGGACGACGTTCACGTCGACCGGCATTTCCTTGAACGCCTCGCGCGCCCGCGTCAGCGCCGCCTCCGCTCGGCCTTCGAGCGCGATGTCGCACGCTTCGCCCGGCGAGAGCCAATCGGGCGCTCCGCCCTCTGTTTGAGCTTCGTCGAGCGCCCGCTGCACGCGGTCGATCTCGGTTGTGCCCAGCGCCTTCGCTTTGCCGGCGATGAGCGATAGGACTTGGCGCATGGAGCTTTCGTGGGAAGGGGTCGGGGCGGCGCGCGCCGTGCTGATAGCGGGGCCGACCGCGAGCGGCAAGTCGGCGCTCGCGCTGAGACTCGCCGAGGACTTGGCGAGGCACAGCCGGCAGGCGTTTGTCGTCAACGCGGACGCGCTGCAGGTCTATGACGCGCTCCGCGTCGTCACCGCCCGCCCGACCCCAGCGGAGGAAGCGCGCATAACCCACCGCCTTTACGGTCATGTGCCGGCGGAGACGCGCTACTCGGTCGGCGCCTGGCTCGCGGACGTCGAGGGTGTGCTCCGCGAAGCGGATGAACAGCAAGCGCTCGCCATCGTCGTTGGCGGCACTGGGCTCTATTTCAAGGCGCTGACGGAAGGGATCGCCGCGATTCCCCCGATCCCGGCGGACGTTCGTGAGCGCTTCGCGGAGCGGCTGGAAGCCGCGGGCGTCGCCACGCTCCATGCCGAGCTCCTGACGCGCGATCCGGCTTCCGCTGCGTTGCTCCGGCCGGGCGACGCGCAACGCATCCTCCGCGCGCTCGAAGTTTTGGAAGCAACCGGCACGGGGCTGAGCGCCTGGCAGCTTCAGGACCAGAGGCCGCCGCTACTTGAATCCCAGGGCACCGTCCGCGTCGTTCTGGAGACGCGCCGCCCGATCCTTCACACCCGCATCGAGGAACGCTTCGACCGCATGGTCGGCGAGGGGGCGGTCGAGGAGGTTCGCGCGCTCGTCGCGCGTGGCCTCGATCCTCAGCTCCCCGTCATGAAGGCGATTGGCGTTCGCGAGTTCGCCGCCCATCTCCGCGGCGCGATTTCGCTCGACGCCGCGGTCGCGGCCGCAAAGACCGAGACGCGGCGCTACGCCAAGCGGCAGTCCACCTGGTTGCGCAACCAAATGAGCGACTGGCCACGCAGCGAAGGGTCGTGACGGGCGCTATCCGGCCTGCGCCTGACGTCGCGGCTGCTTCTCCACCACGGCGATGTCCGGTGTGGCGAGAGTGGCGAGATGCGATGGCAGGTTCGTGTCGGGCGAGCTGTAGACGAGGTGCATGATCTTGGAGAGCGGCGCCGGCCGGCCGAACAGGAAGCCTTGCGCCTGCGCGCACGCTTCGCTGTTCAGGAACTCGCGCTGTTCCTCGCTCTCGACGCCCTCGGCGAGCACCGGAATGTCGAGACTCCTTCCAAGGCCGAGCACCGCCGTCACGATGACTGTCGCTTGCTGGCGCGAGCCGATCTTGTCAACGAAGCTCTTGTCGATCTTGAGCTTGTCGAAGGGGAAGGCCTGCAGCGTGGACAGCGAGGAATAGCCGGTGCCGAAATCGTCCATCGCGATGGACACGC
>JBOHKB010000258.1:0-3168 GCA_050728815.1 Propylenella sp. | reverse complement strand
TGATGGGCGAGCGTCTCCTTGGGTGACAGCCGCACCTCGCATTTTCGATGGCCGTCGAGGTGGTACTTGCCCTCGTCGGGAAAGAACTCGACGGTGCCGATATAGCCGTGGCCGGTGCGCAGCGCATGCTCGATGGCGAAATAGTCGAGCTCGCAATCGAACGTCGTCGCCTCCCGCCCGAGCTTGCCGGGGGAGTGGGCGTCGGAATTGGAGGTGAGGCGGTAGCGGTCGAGAGCCGAGATGCGCCAGTTCATCGGCGGATCGGACGAAAGCCCCGTTTCAACCGCGAAAATCCTGTCGGCGAGGTCGCCGTAGCACTCCTCGATCGAATCGAAGCCCGATTGCGAGCCGAGCGCGGCGAACCACGGCGTCCAGATATGCGCCGGCACGAGATAGGAGTGCGGTCCGCTGTCGAGCGCGATCTCCAGGAGGTCGCGCGAATCGAGCCCGAGGATGGGGCGGCCGTCGGAGGCGATGTTGCCGATCTTTGCGAGCCGCGCCGCGAGCCGGTCCACGGCGGCAAAATCGGGCGCGTAGATCAGGTGGTGGATTTTTCGCGTCTTCTCGCCCTTCTTGTAGATCGTCGAAATCTCGGTCGAGAGCATGAAGCGGGCCAGCCCGCCGCGCGCTGCACGATCCGCAGTATCGCGGCACGCCGGCGGCAGCTTCGCCGCCACGTCGGCCTCGATCTCCGGCTTCAGCCGGAAGAGTCCGGGCTCGGCCGAAACGAGCTTTTCCTTCAGCTCGGCGAGCCACCCCGGATGCACGCAGTCGCCAGTCGCGACGACGGCGATCCCCTTCCGCGCCGCCCACCAGGCGAGGTGCTCAAGATCGAGGTCGCGGCTCGTCGCGCGCGAGTATTTCGAGTGGATGTGGAGGTCGGCGTGAAAGCGCATGCGGACCTCTCCGGTTCGACGCCTGAGAGATGCTTATGCGATTCGCGGCGATGACAGGTGAGGTGAAGAGTCGGCTGTGGAAAGACGGGTAGTCGCTCCAGATTTGCGCTATGCCCTCTGGAGCGACTGAGAAGAATACGATTGCAGTCACTGTCGAACGGCGGCAGGCTGTCCGCGGTGAATCCTCAGGCGTAAAGAGATGAAAGAAAAGGAGCACCCCATATCCATAAGGGGAGAGGTCGGCGCCACTGTAAAGTACGAACGAACTAAGTCGACAACAGAGGTGGTCCCAGCGGATGTATCACGAGCCAAAGCGGGCGCGTGGCTCGATCTGATATCGCCCCTGACTGAATGGGCGGGGTTGAAGGGCGACGCACTCCGGCACAAGCGTGAGATGTTACGGCTGTACCGGGAGGACGTGCTCGCCGAGATCGCGCAGCGAACCCACAAACGCCTCGGTCGAGCACTCGATGATTTGCGGCCCATGCCAGTCAAATTCCTGGTCCCGTTTTTGGAGCAGGCGTCTCTCGAAGACATAAATTCTCCGCTTGTCGAGCTATGGTCGAATCTCTTGGCTTCTGCAGCTGAGGGCTACGACCCCACCTATGTCCATTTTTCGAGCGTCATGAGCCGTCTTTCTGCTAAGCAGGCTGAGGTTCTCAAGAACGTGATCGGGACAGAATCGGCTCATGAATTGGAACTGGGCTGCGACCAGATTGCGACATGCTACCATCCGCTGGGTATCCAAAACCATTTGAGCCAACTTGCTTCCAAGGAATCCCCCGAGGAAATCGCGAGTTTTTTGTATGAGTTCTTTGACTGTCCAGGTCTGGACACAATACTTGTTGCGTTTGAGCTTGACGACAGTTCGATTGATATCAACGTCGATTACCAACTATATTCTGACGATCAAGAGGTAGATTATGCTATCCTAAGGGCACTAGAACTGCTTGGGAGACATGACTTAGACATCCGGCTTTCTGCGAGGCTCAGTGTGGTTTCCTACTTTCACTACCTGACCGATCTCGGGTTCCACTTTGCGAAAGCCTGCAAGATTGTATCCTAAAGAGTGGTGCATTAGAGACGACTGTATAGCGGCCACAACTTGGCGGCAACCACGACGCGGGGCTCGGTTGGTATGAGTGACGTAAGGCCGATTCGCACCGAGGCTGACTACGACTTGGCGCTCGCCGAGTTGAAGCGCCTGTGGGGCTCCAAGGCGGGAACGCGCGCCGGCGACCGACTCGACGTCCTGGCGACGCTTATCGATGCCTACGAAACAGAGCACTTCCCGATGGATCCGCCCGATCCGATCGAGGCCATCAAGTTCCGCATGGAGCAGCAGGGCCTGACGCGCCGGGACCTGGAGGAGATCATCGGGACCCGCACGCGCATCGCCGAGGTGCTCAACCGCAAGCGCGGGCTCTCCATCGGAATGATCCGCCGCCTGCACGAGCGGCTGGGGATTTCGGCGGACGTGCTGATCCGACCGAGCCGGAAAGACGCGGCTTAGTTCCTACCGGCGAGACTCAACCGCCGGCTCAATCCACGCGCCTTACCCGCGCGCCGCAGACGTGCACCTGGCACTGGCTCGTGTCACGCGTGGCGATATAGGCGGGCTGGCCGACCCGCGTGCCGTCGCAGCTCCCCGGCCCGACGAAACGGTCGAAGGTGTTCGGGCCGGTCGCAATCGTCGCCGCACCGCGGCTGGCGAGAAGCGCCTGAACCTCGGAGCAAGCCATCGTCAGCGCGTTCGGCCGCGATTGCGCAAAGGTATTCTCGGCGATGGCCAATGCAAGGAAACATGCGAGCGCGCCGCGCGTGCAGACTGCAACGAACCCCATCCCGCTCCTCCTCGCAACCAGCGACACAGGCTCGGCCGCATCTAACCCCGCGCCGCGCGCACGCGGCATCACAAGTCGGTGCTCGGACGGCTGGCAGCCGCGGCTACTCCGCCGCGTAGCGTGCGCGTGGCTCCTCGCCTCCGTCCAGCGCGCCGATCTCGCACCAGGAGCGGCGGACGCCGCCGTCATAGGCGCGCGCATAGCCGCCGGCGATCAGCGCCGTTGCCAAGTTCCCTCCGCCCGGCGTCGCCACATCGGCCAAGACACGCCCGAAATATTTCTCGCCCTGGATGCCGGTGAGGAGGACGGTTCCCTCCGAGACAAGCTCGCGGAGCGCCGCCGCCGCGTGCTCGGCGCGCGCACTCTCGGCCGGGCAGCGCCCCCGCATCTCCGGCGCGTCGATGCCACGGATGCGGACGAGCACGCGG
>JBOHKB010000257.1:0-7879 GCA_050728815.1 Propylenella sp. | reverse complement strand
GCTCAAAGGCGCGGCAGCCCGGGCCAAGGCGATCGACTGGCTCAGGCACGTCGGCATTCCCGAGCCCGAGCGGCGGATCGACAACTATCCGTTCCAGATGTCCGGCGGGCAAAAGCAGCGCGTCATGATCGCCATCGCGCTCGCCGCCGAGCCGGATCTTCTGATTGCCGATGAGCCGACCACCGCGCTCGACGTGACGATCCAGAAACAGATTCTCGATCTGCTCGCCGACCTGCAACGCGAGCGAAAAATGGCGATGCTGCTGATCACCCACGATCTGGGCATCGTCGCGACGATGGCGCACCGGATCGCGCTGATGTACGCGGGCGAGATCGTCGAAGTGGCCAGTGTCGCTGAATTTTTCTCTCGCCCGCTCCATCCCTACGCGCAGATGCTGTTTTCTGCGCTGCCCGAAACCGCCAAGCGCGGTCAGCTATTGGCTGCGATTCCCGGCACCGTGCCGGCGCTGGACCGAGACTTTGACGGTTGCCGTTTCGTTGACCGTTGTCCGCGCGCGTTCTCGACCTGTCGCACGACGCCGGTCGCGCTGTTCAATCCGGGCAGCAATCACGCCGTGCGCTGCCTGTTGTACGCAAACGCGTTGGCGACTGCGCCGGTGGGCTTCGTTGCGCCTTCCCCGCTGTCGTCGGGCGAGGCCTGGAGCGCGGACCCAAGCAAGCGCGCGGCACCACTGCTCGAAGTGCGCGACTACAAAGTCTGGTTTCCACTGCGTGCCGGCATGCTCAAACGCACGATCGGCTACGTCAAGGCGGTCGACGGGATTTCGTTTTCACTGACAGCGGGGCGCACGCTCGCGCTGGTGGGTGAATCCGGCTGCGGCAAGACCACCGCCGGCAAGGCCATCGTGCAGCTGTTGCGCGGCCTTGCGCGCATCGAGGGAGAAGTGAGGCTCAACGGTCAGCCGCTCGACCAACTGGACGGCGAAACGCTGCGCCGGGCGCGGCGCGCAATCCAGATGATCTTTCAGGATCCGTTCGCATCGCTCAATCCGCGCCTACGCGTGGTCGAGATCCTCGAGGAGGGTTTGATCGCGCTGCGACCCGACGTTGCGGCGGGCGCACGCCGCGAGCGCATCGTCGCGCTGGTGGAAATAGTCGGATTGCGCGCCGATGCCATCGACCGCTATCCGCAAGAGTTTTCGGGCGGCCAGCGCCAGCGCCTGGCGATCGCGCGCGCGCTCATCACCCGCCCGTCGCTGATCGTCCTCGACGAGGCGGTGTCGGCGCTCGATGTCTCGATCCGCGCGCAGATCCTCGACCTCCTCGCCGACCTCAGCGATCGGCTCAGAATCTCGTACCTCTTCATCTCGCACGACCTTTCGGTGGTGCGCGCCATCACCGACCGCGTGCTGATCATGCAGGAAGGCAAGATCGTCGAGCAGGGAGAGACCGAGAAGGTCTTTGCCAACCCGACGCATCCCTATACGCAGTCGCTTCTGGCGGCGACGCCCAATCTCGAACGCGCGCTCGCCGCGCGGCAGGCGAGAGCGCAGGTTCAATGATCCCGTTCGACAGCAAACAGGTTCTGATCGGCGGCGAATGGCGCGAGCCGGCGTCGGGCGAGATGCTGCAGGTCGAGGACCCCTCCATGGGCGAACTCTTTGGGGAAATCGCACGCGGCGGCGCCGAGGACATCGATCGCGCAGTCGCCGCCGCGCGCTCGGCGCTCTCCAGCGCGTGGGGCCGTGCGACCGCCGCCGACCGCGGGCGCTGTCTGGCGCGGATCGCCGCACTTGTCACCGAGCGTCTCGACATGCTGGCGGAGCTCGAGGCGCGTGACGTGGGAAAGCCGCTCACCCAGGCGCGCGCCGACGCAGCGGCGCTTGCGCGCTACATGGAGTTTTATGCCGGCGGCGCCGACAAGGTGCACGGCGAGACCATCCCCTATCTCGACGGCTACACCGCCTTCACGCTGCGCGAGCCGCACGGCGTGACCGGCCATATCATTCCGTGGAACTACCCGATGCAGGTGCTCGGCCGGAGCATCGGCGCGGCCCTCGCCATGGGGAACGCCGCTGTTTTGAAGCCCGCCGAGGAGGCCTGCCTGACGGCGCTCGCCTTCGCCCGCATCGCAGAGGAAGCGGGGCTGCCGGCCGGCGCGCTTAACGTGGTGCCGGGCCTCGGCGAAGAGGCGGGCGCCGCGCTCGCAGCGCATTCTGACGTCAACCATCTCTCCTTCACCGGCTCGCCGGAAGTGGGCGCTATGGTGCAGGCGGAGGCCGCCAGGAACGCCGTGCCGGTCACGCTCGAGTTGGGCGGAAAGTCGCCGCAGCTTGTCTTCGCGGACGCGGATATCGACGCAGCGCTGCCGTTCCTGGTCCGCGCCGGCATCCAGAACACCGGCCAGACCTGCTCGGCCTCTTCACGCATCGTCGTCCAGCAGAGCGTCTACGACGAGTTGCTTGAGCGCCTCGCCGATTCCTACTGCGCGCTCCGCGTCGGTCCGGCGCTGTCCGATCTCGACGTGGGGCCGCTCATCTCCGAGCGCCAGCAGGAGCGCGTCGAAGCCTATCTCGCGATGGGCCGCGGCAATAGCCCGCGCATCGTAGCGGAAGGGATGATCGTCGAGGACGCGCCGGCCGGCGGCCACTACGTGCGCCCGGCGCTAATTGCCGATGTCGACCCGGACCACGCGCTCGCCCAGGAGGAAATTTTTGGGCCGGTGCAGGTGGTCATTCCGTTCGACGACGAGGAAGAGGCCGTCGCCATCGCCAACGGCACGCCCTACGGTCTCGTCGCCGGCGTGTGGACGCGGGACGGCGCGCGGCAGTTCCGCATGGCGAGGGCGATCCGCGCCGGCCAGATTTTCGTCAACAATTACGGTGCGGGTGGCGGCGTGGAGCTGCCCTTCGGCGGCGTGGGGAAATCCGGCCACGGGCGCGAGAAGGGGTTCGAGGCGCTCTACGGATTCTCCGTGGTGAAGACCGTCGCCGTGCGCCACGGCTGACAAGCAAAAAAGGGGGAGCGGATCGTGCGGCTGCAGGGCAAGGCGGCAATCGTCACTGGCGGGGCATCGGGATTCGGCGCGGGCATCACGAAAAAATTCATCGCCGAGGGCGCGCGTGTGCTCGTCGCCGATATCGATGCCGACGGCGCGAAGGCGATGGCGGACAGCCTCGGACCGAACATCGCCTCCTGCCATGTCGACGTTTCCGACGACGCGAACGTTTCCGCGATGGCGAAATACGCGGCGGACGCGTTCGGCAACATCGACATCCTGGTGAACAATGCCGGGATCGGCCACCTGCCGCAGCCGCTCGAAGAGCTGGCCGAGGCGGAGTTCGACCGGCTGTTCGCCGTCAACGCGAAGTCAGTCTACCTCACGTCGCGTCACGTCGTGCCGCGCATGAAGGGGGCGGGCGGCGGCGTCATCCTGAACATCGCGTCGACCGCCGGCGTCAGCCCGCGCCCGCGCCTCACCTGGTACAACGCCACAAAAGGCTGGATGATCACCGCCACGCGCTCGATGGCGGTCGAGCTTGCGCCGTCCAAGATCCGCGTCAATGCGCTCAACCCGGTGGCGGGAGAAACGCCGCTCCTCAAAACTTTCATGGGCGAGGACACGCCGGAAATCCGCGCGAAATTCCTGGCAACGATTCCGCTCGGCCGCTTCTCGACCCCGGAGGACATGGGGAACGCTGCCTGTTTCCTCTGCTCCGACGAGGCGAGCATGATCACCGGCGTGTGCCTCGAGGTCGATGGCGGCCGCTGCATCTGAGGCCACAGTGCTCCCCGACGCCTCGACATACGATGAGCTCTCCGCCCGCTTCCGCTGGGCGATTCCCGAGCGGTACAACATCGGCGTCGACGCCTCCGACAAGTGGGCCGACACGGACCCGGAACGCGTTGCGCTCGAATGCATCGTCACATCGGGGGCTACGGCCCGCTACAGCTTCGGCGACCTGAAGGGCCTGTCAAACCGTCTCGCCAACCTGCTCCGCGCCAACGGCGTCGGACCCGGCGACCGCGTGGCCATCCTGCTTCCGCAGTCGCTGCAGACGGCGTTCGGCCACATCGCCGTTTACAAGCTCGGCGCCATCGCCGTACCGCTCTTCACGCTGTTTGGACCCGAGGCGCTGCGGTACCGGCTGGCGGATTCTGGGGCGCGTGCCATCCTGACGAACCTGGAAGGTGCGGCGAAGCTCGCGGAAATCAGGCCCGCGCTGCCGGGGCTGGAGACTGTGATCTGTTGTGACGGCGCGGCGGCCGGTGCAATCGAGCTTGCGGCTGCTCTCCCCCGCCAGTCCGAAACGTTCGAGCCCGTCGAAACGAAGGCCGACGACCCCGCGCTCATCATCTACACCTCCGGCACGACCGGGCAGCCGAAAGGCGCTCTCCACGCGCACCGGACCCTCCTCGGTCACCTTCCCGGCGTGGAGATGAGCCATGGGTTCTTTCCTCGCGAGGGCGACAAGATCTGGACGCCAGCGGACTGGGCGTGGATCGGCGGGCTGATCGATGTGCTGCTTCCGGCGTTGCATCACGGCGTCACGGTGGTGACTCACCGTTTCGCGAAGTTCTCAGGCGAGGGCGCCTTCGACCTCATCGAGAGGCACGGCGTGCGCAATGCCTTTCTGCCGCCGAGCGCGCTGAGGGCGATGAAAGCGGTGCCCGATGCGGAGAAGGGTTGGAAGCTCTCCATGCGCAGCGTCGCCAGCGGCGGCGAGACCCTGGGCGCGGAGTTGCTCGACTGGGGACGCCGTGTCTTCGGCGTGGCCATCAACGAGTTCTACGGCCAGACGGAATGCAACATGGTCGTGTCCTCATGCTCGGCCATTATGGAGCCGCGCCCCGGCTGGATGGGGCGGGCGGTGCCGGGGCACCGCGTGGACATCATCGACGCCGCGGGCAACGTGATGGAGGCGGGAGAGCTAGGCTCGATCGCAGTCAAGTGGCCTGATCCGGTCGGCTTCCTCGGTTACTGGCGAAATCCGGAGGCGACCGCCGCAAAGATGGTCGGCGACTGGCTGGTCACAGGCGACCTTGGCAGACGCAGCGAAGACGGATGGCTGCAATTCGTAGGGCGCGACGACGACATCATCTCCTCCGCCGGCTACCGCATCGGACCGGGCGAGGTCGAGGACTGTCTGATCGGCCATGCTGCGGTGCAGGCAGCCGGAGTCGTCGGCAAGCCGGACGTGAAGCGGAACGAGATCGTCAAGGCCTATGTCGTGCTGAAGTCCGGTTTTGTGCCGAGCGAAGCGCTCGCGGAGGCGCTGAAGGACCACGTCCGCACACGGCTCGCGGCGCACGAATATCCGCGCGAAGTGGAGTTCCTCGACACGCTGCCCATGACCACGACAGGAAAGGTGATCCGGCGTGAGCTGCGCGAGCGCGCGCGGAACGATCGACGACGTTGAATCCAAGGATGCGCAAGCGCCTGCGCAATCCAGCCTCAGCCTCGCCGACGCCCGCAATATCCGCTAGTCCCCTCCCATGCCTTGGAAGAAGATATCGGCGGAGACGGCGACGCGCGCTCATGTGGTCGAGGACCAGAGCGCCGTCTTCGATTTCCTCGGCGATCCCGCGACGCACGGGATGCGCGAGAAGCCGGTGCGCGTGGACACGCACGGGGCGGTCGTCTTCCTCGCCGGCGAAAACGCCTACAAGGTCAAGCGCGCGGTCAAATTCCCCTTCATGGATTTTTCGACGCTCGCCAAGCGCGAAGCAGCCTGCAAGGCCGAGATCGAAGTCAACCGGGAGAACGCGCCGCACACGTACATCGAGGCTCTGCCCGTCACGCGCGCGAACGGCGGATTTCGTTTGGGCGACTCGGGCGAAGCGGTCGAGTGGGTCGTCCACATGCGCCGCTTCGACGAGCGGCTGACGCTCGACCACGTGGCGGAAACGGGCGGCCTCTCCACACCCCTACTCGCCAGGCTCGTCCGCGCGATCCTCGCTTCGCATCAGCGCGCGCCGCGCCGCGAGGGCACGCCCGCCGCGGAGTCGCTCCGCCGCTACGTGTCGGACAGCGACGCCGCCTTTAAGGAGAGCCCCGAGCTTTTCCCGGTCGAGCGGGTCGAGGCGTTGACCCGGCGTTCGCACGAAATGCTTTCACGCTGCTGGGACCTGATGCTTGAGCGCGGGGAAGAAGGTTTTGTCCGCCGCTGCCACGGCGACCTGCACCTCCGGAACATCGCTCTCCTTGACGGCGAGCCGACACTCTTCGACGCCGTCGAGTTCGACGATTCGATCGCCACCGGCGACGTGCTCTACGACCTTGGATACCTCCTGATGGATATCTGGGAGCGCGGCTTGAAGCGCGAGGCCAACCTTGTCTTGAACCGCTATCTCTGGGGCTGCGACGCCGCGCAGATTCACGGGCTTGCGGCGCTGCCGATCTTCCTTTCGATCCGCGCCGCGATCCGCTCGAAGGTGCTGGCCGCCGGGCTGCAGCATCTTACTGGCGAGGCGCGCGAGGCGATGGCAACGGAAGCGCAGCAGTACTTCCGCGCCGCCGAAAGTTTTCTCGAATTGGAGAAGCTGCGTCTCGTTGCGGTCGGCGGATTGTCGGGGGCCGGCAAGACCACGCTCGGCTCGGCGATCGCGCCCTTCGTCGGCTCGGCGCCCGGGGCGATCCACCTCCGCAGCGATATCGAGCGCAAGGTCCTGGCGGGCGTAGGCGAGACACATCGACTGCCCGCCGATGCTTACACGCCAGAAGCGTCTGCGGCCGTCTATGCCGCGCTCCGCGAGAAGGCCAGGCTCGTGCTCGCGGCTGGATACGGCGTCATCGTCGATGCGGTGCATGCCGGCGAAGCCGAGCGGGACGCGATCGAGGCGGTCGCCGCCAACGCGGGCGTCCCATTCTGCGGGCTCTGGCTCGATGCGCCGGCCAAGGTCATCCTCTCGCGGGTGCGCGCGCGCACTGGCGACGCCTCCGACGCAACGGAACCGGTCGTGCGCAGGCAGCTCGGCTACGACCTCGGCGAGGTGAAATGGACGCGCCTCGACACGACGGGGGAGTTGTCCGATCGCGCTGAGGCGGCGCTCAGAGTCGTGCTCGATTCGGCGACCGCTCCGCCTGACACTCCCCGCAAATAGTGCGATTCGTCCACGCAGAACCGTTGTGATAGTTCTCGCTCACGTGAGGGTGCGCGAATGGCCGGCAAAGGCGAAAGCAACCCATTGCGTCGCGGCGATGCACTGATTGTCGTCGACGTGCAGAACGACTTCTGCCCGGGCGGCGCGCTGCCGATCCCGCGCGGCGACGAGGTCGTGCCCGTGCTCAACGGATGGATCGCGCGAGCGGCTGAGGCGGGCATTCCTGTCATCGCCTCGCGCGACTGGCATCCCAAGGACCACGTGAGCTTCAAGCGGCAAGGCGGCCAGTGGCCCGTCCATTGCGTCCAAGGTTCAGAAGGCGCGGCGTTCCGTCCCGACCTGAAGCTCCCGGGCGACGCCTTCATCGTCACCAAAGGCGACCGTACCGACCGCGATCAATATTCCGCGTTCGACGCGACCGGGCTTGCGGAAGAACTGCGCCGGCGCGGGGTGAAGCGCACGTGGATCGGCGGGCTGGCGGAGGATGTGTGCGTGCGGGCGACTGCGCTCGATGCGGCGAAGGCGGACTTCGACACGCAGGTGATCGCCGCGGCGACGAAGCCCGTCACGGCGGAGGGCGGCGAGGTCGCGCGCGCCGACATGCGCAAGGCCGGCGTCACGATCGTCGATTAGGCATGGTCGATCCGGACGCAGTGGGTTCCTCTCCCGTCGCGAGCGACGGGGGAGGGGGACCATGCGAAGCATGGTGGAGGGGGCGGGTTCAAACGCCGCGTCCCGCATTCGCCCCCTCCACCGCCTGCGGCGGTCCCCCTCCCCCGCTCCGCGGGTGAGGAACTCCAGCGTCACGTCCAGCA
>JBOHKB010000256.1:0-11388 GCA_050728815.1 Propylenella sp. | reverse complement strand
GCGCAGGCCGGCGCCGCCGCCCACGTCTACGCCGCCAACCGCTCGATGGCCGGGCGCGCCTTCTACAACGCCGACGGCGAGATGCTGATCGTGCCGCAGCAGGGCCGCGTCCGCTACGTCACCGAGCTTGGCGTGCTCGAGGTGCAGTGCGGGGAGGTTGCGCTGATCCCGCGCGGCCTGCGCCTCCGCGTCGAGCTGCCGGACGGCCCGTCGCGCGGCTACATCTGCGAGAACTACGGTGCCGCCCTGCGGCTCCCCGAGCTCGGGCCGATCGGCTCGAACGGCCTCGCCAATCCGCGCGACTTCCTGGCGCCGGTGGCCGCCTTCGAGGACAAGCAGAAGCCGTGCACGCTCGTCGCGAAGTTCCAGGGCAATCTGTGGGCCGCCGACGTGGCGCACTCGCCGCTCAACGTGGTCGCCTGGCACGGCAATTTCGCGCCCTACAAGTACGACCTCCGCCGGTTCATGGTGATCGGCACGGTCAGCTTCGATCATCCCGACCCGTCGATCTACAGCGTGCTGTCGGCGCCCTCGGATACGCCGGGGACCAACAACATCGACTTCGTCATCTTCGCGCCACGCTGGCTCGTGGCGGAGAACACGTTCCGCCCACCCTGGTACCACCGCAACGTCATGACCGAGTTCATGGGCCTGCTCTACGGCGTTTACGATGCCAAGGCGGAAGGCTTCATGCCGGGCGGCGCGAGCCTACACAACAGCATGACAGCGCACGGCCCCGACGCCGAAGCATGCGACCGCGCGCTCGCGGCGGAACTGAAGCCGCAAAAGCTCCAGGATACGATGGCGTTCATGTTCGAGAGCCGGCTCGCCATGCGGCTGACGCGCTTCGCGCTGGAGTCGGCCGAGCTGCAGCACGATTACTTCGAGGGCTGGCAGGGACTGACACGCCGCTTCACCGGCAAACCTACGGCCTAGCCCAGCGCACGCCGTCATGCCGGCCGAGCTTGCGGGCAAGATCGCCGTCGTGACCGGCGCGAGCAGCGGTATCGGTGCGGCGACCGCGCACCTGCTGGCCGCCGCCGGAGCGACCGTGGTCGCCTGCTATAACACCGGCAAAGAGCGCGCCGAGGCGCTGGTTAGAGCGCTCCCCGGCACCGGACACCGCGCAATCCGGATATGCTTAGAGGAGAGCCGCACCTCGGTCGCCGCTGCCGCGGAGGCTCGCGCCGCTTACGGCCGCTGCGACATCCTCGTCAATTCCGCCGGCTTCACAAAACCCATTCCGCACAAAGACTTGGATACGCTCGACGACGCCACCTTCGACGCCGTGCTCATCGCCAATGTGCGCGGGCCGTTCGCCGTGATCCGCGCCTTCGCCCCTTTGATGCGCGAAACCGGCAACGCGGTGATTGTCAACATCTCCTCGATCTCGGCCTTCACCGGATCGGGGAGCAGTATCGCTTACTGCGCCGCCAAGGCTGCGCTCGACACGATGTCGGTCTCGCTCGCCCGCGCGCTCGGGCCGGAGATCCGCGTCCTCTGCGTTTCGCCCGCGGCGGTCGCGACCGACTTTGTCGCGGGGCGTGACCGCGCGGCGCTCGAGAAGCTGGCGGCGAACACGCCGCTCAAGCACGTCGTCGAGCCGGAGGAGGTGGCGCTCGCCGTGATGGCCTGCGTCACACATCTCCCCTGGTCGACCGGCTCGCGCATCGTCGTCGACGGCGGCCGGCATATCGTCTGACAGCGATGCGGAAGATCTGGAACCAACGGTGAGGCAAGAGATGGCGCGCGTCCCTTATGTCAATCGCGAGGACCTTCCAGAACACCTGCGGCACCTTCCGCGGAGCGCCTCCAACATCACCCGCGCGCTGTCGAACAGCCCGCACGTTGCGCACCATTCCGGCGCGATCGCGCACTACTTCCGCGACGAGAGCCCGCTCGACGCGCGGCTTCGCGAGCTGGCCATCTTGCAGGTCGGCTACTCGACGCGCTGCGCCTACGAGTATTTCCACCATGTCAAGACGGCGCTCGACGCGGGCGTGAGCGAACGCGACATCCTCGCGATCGCGGACGAGACGGCGGGACGGCGTAGCGCGCTGGAGCCGCTCGCGAAGGCGGCGCTCCGCGCCGCGCGCGAAATGACCGACGGGCTGAAGGTGACGGCGTCGACCTTCGCGGAGCTCAAGCGCGGGCTCGACGACCGATCCATCGTCGAGCTCATCTTCGCCATCGCCAACTACAACGGCGTCGTGCGCATGCTGGAGTCGCTGGAGGTGGAGCTCGAGGACGAATATTCCGTCTATCTCGATCGCTTCCCGCTGCCCTCTTGAACCGGCGGCGGTCGCAGGCTCACAAAAGCGGCGGCGCCACGCGCGCCGCCGTCCGATCGCCGCGCCGCCCAAGCGGCATTCGGCGCGATGTCAGTTCCCGAAAATCTTCTTGTTGTTCTCCAGCATCGGCCCGTACTTCTCCGACAGGAACTCGAAGGTCATGACCTTGCGCGGGAATTTTTCGAGTTCCGGCAACCAGTCGAGTCCGGGCGCCCCCGGCATCGATCCGGGCTGGCCGCTCTTGGTGAAGAGCGCCTGGCATTCCGGCGTCAGGAAGTAGGCGAGGAGCAGCTTCGCCGCCTCGGGACGGGGCGCCTTCGCGGCGAGCCCGACCGGCGCAGGCAGCGCGGCGTAGCCGTCTTCCTGCAGCATGAAGGCAAGGGGCGCGCCCTTGCCTTTGGCGTCGATGAAGATGTTGGTCGAGGTGAGCGGAGCAAGCTCCATCTGCCCGCTCGCCACCATCTGCATCGCGGCGACCGCGCCCGGCGCGATCAGCGGCTTCAGCGCAGCGAGGGATCTAAGCCATTCCTCGTCGATCACGCCATGCTCCAGGAGCGCGCCGACGCCCTGGCTGAGCCCGCTCGAGGCGCTCGGATTGTTCATGCCGATCTTGCCCTGCCAGCGCTCGGTGACGTGGTCGGCCCAATTCTTCGGATAATCCTCCGGCTTGACGAGGCTCGTGTTGACGATCGTGCCGAGCGGCAGCACCGCGAAGCTGAACCACAGGTTCTCCGGCCCGATCAGCCCCGGGTCGAGGCCTTCGGCGTTGTCCGGCACGAACGGTTCGAGCCAGCCGCGCTCACGGAATACGATCAGGTCGGACACGCCGCTCATCAGGATGTCCGCCTGGATGTTGCCGGTGCCGTATTCGGCGTCGAGCCGCGCAACGAGCGGCGGGCCGAACATGTCGGTCACCGCGACCTCGATCCCGAACTTCTCGGTGAACGTGGAGAAGATCTCGCCAAACTGCTGGCTGTTGTTGGAGTACATCGTGACTTCGGTCTGGCCTTTGGCCTTGGCATCGGCGGCAAGCTTCTGCAGGTAGGCCTCGTGGTCGAAGCCCTGCGCCTGCGCGCCGGCGCTCAAGGCGACGCCTGCGAAAGCGGCGAGCCCTGCCAGAGCCATCCATCTGACGAATCCCGTCATTTTGCTTCCTCCCATGTGGCGCCGCCCGTGCCTGCCGGCACGAAATCCGGCGCGCGGACGGCCATCCTCGCTGCCCCCCGCGCACGGTCTCGCCGGGCGCTTGGCGATTGGGATGGAACTATAGTGAGGCGTCCCGGCCGCTTCGGTACCAACACGCTGTGACAGAGGCGCGGCCGGTCCAAACTTAGTTTCGTGAGCAGGGAGACGAACGCAGTGGGCCGTCGGCATCGCCCGGCCCCACCCAGATGGAGGAAACGGCGCGCCCGCCGGCTCGGCGGCGCGGCGCTCGTGGTGGGGGTTTGAGCCGGACGCAGAGCCTCACTCGGCATTGGCTGCGCGACAACCTCTGGAAGGTCGTTGTCGCGATCGTCATCCTCTATTTCCTCATCTGGCCGATGGTCATGCTCGCCTTCGGCACGGTGAGGACGACGCCGTTCGGCGTCGAAGGCAAGTGGACGCTCGCGGGCTTCGCCCGCGTTTTCACAGACCCGTGGACGCCGAAAGCCGTCCTTGCGTCGACGCTCTATTCGACCGTCGCGACGTTCGGCTGCATGTCCCTCGGGCTCCACTTCGTCGTCGTCACGACTCGCATGGACACCCGGCTCCGCTGGATCGTCGGGCCGGCGATGATCATGCTCCTCGCCACGCCGCGCCTCTTCTACGCGATGAGCTGGGCAATGCTCGGCAATCCGAACAGCGGCCTGATGGCCAGCACCGCCAGGTTCATCGGCATCGAGCGTCTGCCGGAATGGGCGACCGTCTACAGCTGGCCCGGCCTGATCGGCGTGACGGCGCTGAAGCTCACCGCCTTCGCCTATCTGCTCCTCTACGGACCGGCGACGCGCATCGACCGCAACATGGAGGACGCGGCGGTAATGGCGGGCGTCTCGCGTCCGCGCGCCTTCTTCACCATCACCGCCACTTCGCTTGCGCCGGCGCTGCTTGCCACCGGCATGTTCATCTTCGTCGAGAATTTTCGGCTCTTCGACGTCCCCGCGGTGATCGGGCTCCCCGCCGGCATCCACACGTTGCCGATCCGCGTGAACGACTATCTGCTCGAGAACGTGCGCGCCAACTGGTCAGCGGCGAGCGCGCTTTCGATGGTCGTCGTCATCATCGTCGCCGCGCTGATCTACGTGCAGACGGCGATCCTGAAGGGGAGGGATTTCACCACCATCGGCGGCAAGGCGATCCCGGCGAACCCCGTGCCGATCGGCCGCTGGAGCTATTTCGTCGACGCTTCGATCGTGCTCTTCATCGCGGTGGCGATAGTGCTGCCGCTGGTGCAGATCGTGCTTGGCTCGTTCCAGCCCTTCTTCGGGCTCTACGGCACCTACACGCTCGATAATTACCGCTTCGCGTTCGGCGAAAACATTTCCTGGATCATGGTGGTGACGTTCCTGATCGCGATCAGCGGCGGATTCATCGCGGTCGCCTCTGCTTTCGGCCTCGCTTTGCTGATGCAGCGGCGGCCCGGCACCTTCATTGCCCGCCTGGCGCGCCTCGGCTCATGGGTTCCGGTGTTCGCGCCAGGCATCGTGCTCAGCCTCGCGCTCCTCTGGGCCTATTTGAACACGCCGTTCATGGCCCGCCTCTACGGCACGCCGTGGCTCATGCTCTTCGCGCTGATCGTCGGCTCGATCCCAGTCGCCACGCGCACCGTCGAGGGGATCGTCGCGCAGGTGGGTCCGGAAGTGGAGGAAGCGGCGCGCACCTGCGGCGCAAACAGCGTCTCGGCCATCGTGCGGATCACCGTGCCGCTCTGCGCGCCGAGCCTGCTCGCCGCCTGGCTGATCGTCGGCCTCGGCATCTCCGGCACGCTGGACATTCCGCTTCTCTTCCAGTCGATCAAAGCTCACACTATCGCGACGATGGCGTTCTATCTCTTCAACTACGGGCAGGTGACCCAGGCCGCCGCTCTGTTCATCACCTATCTCGTCTCGGTATTGATCGCGGTGGGCACGGTGGTGCTGGTCGGCTGGCTGGCGAGGCGCGCGTTCCTGCGCAAGTTCAGGCTGACAGTCCCGCACGTGGCGGGAGGGCTCCATGCCGCCGCCCGCTGATCAAGGCAGGGCAGGGGGTCCCGCCGGCATTTCCATTCGTCATGTCGCGAAGAGCTTCGGCGCGACGCCGGTGCTGCACGACATCGACATCGACGTGAGGCCTGGCCATTTCGTCTGCCTGCTCGGGCCGAGCGGCTGCGGCAAGACCACGCTGCTGCGCTGCATCGCCGGGCTGGAGCGGCCCGACCAGGGCCGCATCGCGATCGGTGACCGCGCCATGGTCGACATCGGCGAGGGGGTCTTCGTTCCGCCCAACAAGCGGCGGCTCGGCATGGTCTTTCAGAGCTACGCGCTCTGGCCGCACATGAACGTCGAGCGCCACATCGCCTATCCGCTCCGGCACCAGGGCGTGCCGCGCGCCGAGCAGCATCAGCGGATCATGCAGGTGATGCGCATGGTCGGGCTGCCGGACGTGCTCGACCGGCGGCCGAGCCAGCTCTCCGGCGGGCAGCAGCAGCGCGTGGCGCTCGCCCGCGCGCTCGTCTCCGAGCCGCCGGTGCTTCTCCTCGACGAGCCGCTCTCGAACCTCGACGCCACGCTCCGCGCCCAGCTCAGGCGCGAGCTTCGCCACCTGCATGAGCGCCTCGGCACCACCACCGTGCTCGTCACCCACGACCAGGAGGAAGCCTCGGCGCTCGCCGATACGATCGCGCTGATGCACCACGGGCGGATCGTCCAGGAGGGAACCTCGACGGAGATTTTCGATCGCCCACGCACCCGCTTTGTCGCGGAGTTCGTCGGCTACGACAATTTCGTCGCCGGGCGTCTGCTGGGGACGAACGGAACACGGGCGCGGATCGCTCTTCCCTCGGGCGAGGAGTTCGAGGTCGGGGGAGGGGGCGCGACGCCGGCTGGAGGCGACGTGCTGGTGGCGGCGCGGAGCGACCAGCTCAAGCTCAAACCCGCCGGCGCGATGCGCGAAGGCGCGCGCCCGCTTCGCGGCAAGGTGCGGCGGGTGGCGAGGCTTGGGCGTGGCACCGAATACGAGGTGATGGCCGGTGAGCAGGTGGTGGTGGCGCGCATGACATCCGAAGGAGAGGCGTCGGAGGCAGCGTTCGAGCCCGGGGCGGAGGTCACGGTCGATTTCCTCGGCAGCCGCTCGGTGATGGTCGCGCGCGACGGTGGGTGACGGCTGCGGCTGCGACGTCGGCGACTACGCCGTGCCCCAGACTTCTTCGGCGATCTCGACGCAGAGCCGGAGTTTCTTCCACTGCTCGTCCTCGGCGATCACGTTGCCTTCCTCGGTCGAGGCGAAGCCGCATTGCGGCGAGAGGCACAGCCGGTCGAGATCGACGTAGCACGTGGCCTCGTCGATCCGGCGCTTCACCGCGTCCTTGTCTTCGAGCGTGCCGAATTTCGAGGTGATCAGCCCGAGCACCACCTTCTTGCTGCCCTTCGGCAGGAAGCGCAGCGGCTCGAATCCTCCGGCGCGGTCGCTGTCGTATTCGAGGAAGTATCCGTCGTAGTCGATGCCGGCGAGAAGCGTTTCCGCCACCGGCTCGTAGCCGCCCTGCGATACCCAGGTGGAGCGGAAATTGCCGCGGCAGATATGCGTGGCGATCGTCATGTCCGCCGGTTTGACGGCGAGAATGGCGTTGATCGTTTTCGCGTAAATCGCCGGGAGCTCGTCGGGGTCGTCGCCAAGGGAGCGCGCGAGCTCGCGTTGCTCGCGGTCGCAGAGATGCGCCCACGTCGTGTCGTCGAGCTGCAGATAGCGGCAGCCGGCGTCGTAGAAGGCGCGGAGGGCTTTCCGGTAGGCCGCGGCGAAGTCCGCGAAATATTCGTCGCGGTCGGGATAGATTCTTCGGATTTCGTCGCGGTTGCCGCGGAAATGCGCGATCGCCGGCGAGGGGATCGTCATCTTCGGCGTGACCCGCGTGTGCGCCTTCAGGAAGTGGAAGTGGTCGAGCGTCGGATGGCCCGAAAAGCCGATCTTGCCGACGAGCCGGAACGCACGCCGCGTCGATTCCATGCCTTTGAACTGCACCCCGCGCTCGGCGACACAGGCTTCGAATCCGGCGAGGTGCTTGAGAAAGTCGATGTTCCATACAGCGCGGCGGACTTCTCCGTCCGTCACGACCTTGAGGCCGATGTCCTCCTGCTTCTTGACGACGCGTTCGACCTCGCGGTCTTCGATCCGCTTGAACTCATCCGCCCCAACGGTTCCCGCTTCGCGTTTCGAGCGCGCGTCCTTCAGCGCGGCGGAGCGGAGCAGGCTTCCCACATGGTCGGCGCGGAACGGCGGCCCGTTGCTCGGCATCCTTTTCCATCACTCGGTTGAACGCGACATGGCGGACACTGTCGGCGGCGGTCGAATCCGTCTGTCCCAACCCGGTGTGACGGTTATGAAATTGCCGCCCGCTTGATGTCATAAACGTCTGCGGTCAGTCGGCAACTCCGCACGGATGTGCTAGCGACAGGCGAAGCTATCGGAGCGGGGAGCCTGCATTGAGCGTCATCATCGATCCGGAGATGCAGGAGATCCTCGACGAGATACGCGCGAATCCTGCGCCCGACCCCCGCAGCCTGCCGATCGCCGAAGCACGCGCTGGCTTCGAGCGCTCGCATGCCCCCTGGAACGAGCCGCGGACCCAGGTCGGCTCGGTCGCTGACCTTTCAATACCCGGCGACGGTTCCCGCGTGCCCGCACGGCTCTACCAGCCGGTCGGCTCGCCGCCCTTCCCGGTCGTCGTGTTCGCGCATGGCGGCGGCTGGACCTTTGGCTCGCTCGATTCTCATGACGGCCTTTGCCGACACCTGACGCGGCAGTCCGGATGCGCGGTGCTCGCCGTCGACTACCGTCTCGCGCCGGAGCATCCGTTCCCGGCGCCGAACGATGACGTTGTCAGCGCGATCCGCTTCGTGCGGAGCGGCGGGCTCTCGCGACTCGTCGATCCGCACGCGATCGGCGCCGCTGGCGATTCCTCCGGCGCGAACCTCGTGCTCTCCGCGCTGATCTCGCTGCGCGACACGGGCGAGGCAGCGGTCTCCGCCGCGGCGCTCATCTACGGCTGCTACGCGCCCGACTTCGATACCGAGAGCCAGAAACGGCACGGCGACGGCTCTCTGCCGCTCACGACCGAGGGGCTCCGCTGGCTTTGGGGCAATTTCCTCGGCGGCGCAGCGAAGAACCCGGACCCGCTCGCCGCGCCGCTCGCCGCCGATCTCGCGGGTCTGCCGCCGCTCTATCTCAGCGCCGCCGGGCTCGATCCGCTTCTAGACGACACGCTACAGCTCAGCCGCCGGCTGGCGGCGGCGGGCGTCTCCCACCGCTTCGACTTCTTCCCCGGCGTCACGCACGGATTCCTGCGCATGGGCAAGCGGCTCAACGCAGCGCGCGTCGGCATTCAGCGCATCGCCGGCTTTTTCGCGGAAAGGCTCCGTCAAACCGAGGCGACGGCGTGACCGACGATCGCCTCGACCGCCTCGCGATCCGCGACCTCATCGAAAACTGGATCGTCTGGCGCGACGCAGGCGATTGGGACCGCTTCCGCACCGTCTGGCACGAGGACGGCTGGATGATGGCGACCTGGTTCCAAGGGCCGGCGGACGAGTTCATCCGCGTCAGCCGCGAGGGTTTTGAGAAGGGCGTCAGTATTCTCCACTTCCTCGGCGGCATGTCGATCGACCTCAACGGCGACCGCGCCTTCTCGCAGACAAAGATGACGATCTCGCAGCGCGCACCCGTCCACGGCGTGATCTCGGATGTGGTCTGCACCGGGCGCTTCTGCGATTTCATGGAGAGGCGCGCAGGGCGCTGGGGCATCGTGCTACGACAGCCGATCTACGAGAAGGACCGGCTCGACCCGGTCGACCCGAGCGCCCGCGTCGCGCTCGATCCCGATCTCCTCGCGCGTTTTCCGGAAGGCTACTGTCACCTCGCCTACCTGCAGACGGCGCTCGGCTTCAAAGTGAAGCCGGACATGCCGGGTCTGAAGGGCGCGGCGGTCGAGGCGCTCTACCGGCGCGGCGCCGCCTGGCTCGTCGGTGAGGCTTTGCCGCCGTCCGCGGCAGACTGACGGGTCGCAGCGAGCTGGCGCTCGCGCAGCCAGATGTAAAGGCCGCTCCCGACGACGATCGGCGCGCCCAGGAGAATCCAGATGTCGGGCGGCTCTCCGAACACCAGCCAGCTCGCGGCGCTCAGATAGATGATCTGCGTGTAGATGAAAGGCGCGAGCGTCGAGGCGGGCGCAAAGCGATGCGCGATCGTGTAGATCTGGTGGCCGAGCGCGCCCGAGACGCCGATCGTGGCGAAGGCGATCCACGACGACAGCTCCTGCGGCCACACCCATTCCCCGAAGGCGAAAGGCGCAACGCCGAGCGTCGCGATCAGCGCCGTGTAGAACTGTTGCGTCGAGACGGCGTCGACGCCCGCGAGCATGCGGCTCAGGATGTTGTAGAGTGCGTAGCAGGTGGTGGAGACGAGCGCGAACAGGACGTAGACGCTGAAGGCCTCCGAGCCTGGCCTGACGATCACCAGCACGCCGACAAAGCCCACCAGGATCGCGGCCCAGCGCCGCCAGCCGACGTGCTCGCCGAGGATCGGCACCGAGAGCGCACAGACGATGAGCGGTACGGAGAACAGGATCGAGCCGGTCACGGTCAGCGGCAGGTAACGGATCGCGATGAAATTGGCGACGGTCGAGACGAGCAGCACCAGTCCGCGCAGGAACTCCAGCTTGAGGCTCGCCGAGCGGAGGAGCACCGGCCCATAGCGCGGCAGCATCAAGCCGGCGACCAGGGCGAAGTGCACCGCGTAGCGCACGAGCACCACTTCCGCGGTGGGCAGGCCGTGCGTCACCAGCCATTTCGCAGCCGTGTCGATGCATGTGAAAAGGATCAGCGACGCGAGCACGAGGCCGATGGCGAAGAGCCTCCGGTCCTCGATCGGCGGGATGCGATGGGGCCCCGGGGAGCGGCGGCGTAACTGCATCGGGTGGCGATCGCTACCGCACCTTGCCGCGCGCGGCGACCGGCCATGCAGTCTCCACCACGCCGCCGCGGACGCCAAAAACCTCGTCCACCATGTTGGAGACGACGCAGCAATGGTTCGGGATCACGCTGATTGTCTCGCCGATCTTCGGTTTCTTCTCGGAGCGCGACAGGTCCACCATGCCATGCTCCTCGGAGACGTTCGCGACCACTGCGTCCGGGTACTCCACCACGCGCCCGAAGTCGGTCACGTAGTACTGCTCGCGCGTCAGCACCTTGGAGCCGGCGTCGATGATGGCGCGGTCTTCCGTCGGGCGGCTCACCACTGTGGCGCGGACGTGCATGGCGCAGTCGTCCCAGGTGGCGGCGCCGGCCGAGACCATCATCACGTCGTTGTAGACGTAAGTGCCGGCGCGGTGCTCCGTCATCATCGGGAACTCGCCGAGCGTTTTCAGCGCGGGCGTGCCGCCGCCGGAGACGACAGGGACGGGGATGCCGTCGGCGGCAAGCAGCTCCAGGGCGCGCGCTATGAAGGCGGCGGTGCCGGGCGCCTTGTTCGGGAAGGTCATCAGCCCTTCGAAGCGGATGCGCGGAAGGTTTGTCGCGATGTGCGCGAGCCCGCGCGCCGCCTCCGGCGACTGGACGCCATTCCGTCCGAAGCCGGTGTCGCACTCGATCAGGATCGGCACATCGCGGCCGTGACGAACGCCGGCTTCGGACAGGCCGCGGACGACGGTGTCGTTGTCGGCGACCACCGCAAGCCGTTTCACCCGCGAAGAAAGCTCCATCAAGCGATCGGTCTTCGATTTGCCGACGATGTTGAAGGTGAGGAGGATGTCGTCGGCCACGCCCGCTTCGATGAGCACTCTCGCCTCGCCGAGTTTCTGGCAGGTGATGCCGATGGCGCCCGCGGCCATCTGCAACTTCCCGATCTCGGGGATCTTGTGGGTCTTGAT
>JBOHKB010000255.1:0-16245 GCA_050728815.1 Propylenella sp. | reverse complement strand
GTGGTTCCTCCGCAAGCGCGGCGAAGATCGCCCGCCGCGTCGGGTCGCCGAGCGCCGTCCATCCCTCAACTCGGTAAGTTTCCACGCACGGTAAGTAACCGCTTACGTAGCTAGAGTCAAGCAAGATTTGCCGGCCTCACGGCGCGACCCTCAGTCCGCCTTGACCGGAACCGTGTAGTTGAGCGGCAGGCGGCCGCCGTCGGCGTAGATCGTCTGGCCAGTGATGTAGCTCGCCTCGTCGGAGGCGAGGAAGGCGGCGATCGCCGCGATCTCGGCGGGGTCGCCGATCCGCCCGAGCGGCGTGCGCGAAAGCACGCGCTCGCGCGCCGCTCTGTCCTTCGCCACGGCGGCGAGCATGTCGGTCATGATGGAGCCCGGCCCGATCGCGTTGACGCGGATGCCCCAGGGCGCGAGCGCGAGCGCCATCACGCGCGTGAGCTGGTTCACGCCGCCCTTCGAAGCGGAATAGGGCACCTGGTTGCCGATCGCTACCACGGCGTTGATCGAGCTCATGTTGACGATCGCGCCGGGCGCGCCGCCCGTCTTCACCTGCTCCACCATCTGCCGTGCCGCCGCCTGCCCGCACAGGAACACGCCCTTCAGGTTGACGCGGATGACGCGGTCGAAATCCGCTTCGGAGAGTTCCAGGAAATCGGCGGCGTGCACGATGCCAGCGTTGTTGACGAGAACGTCGATCGCGCCCCAGGTCTGCACCGTGCTCGCGGCGAGATTCTCGACGTCCGCGCTGTCGCCGACGTCGCAGCGCACGAAGCGCACCGCGCCAAGCGCGCCGATCTCCTCGACGGCGCGGCTCCCGGCGTCCTCGTCGATGTCAGCGACCGTGACGCGCGCGCCGTCCGACGCGAAGCGCCTCGCGATGGCGAAGCCGATCCCCTTCGCCCCGCCGGTCACGATCGCGACTTTGTTCTGAAGCGTCAAACCATCAACCCTTTCGTCTTGACATTGTCATTACAAGACATCATTTTCCGCAGGTCTCTAGAGGGCAACGGCCATGGCGACAGCCCAGCAGCGGACCGACAAGCTCGACATCCGCATTTCGCCGGAGGCGAAGCGCGTACTGCAAGATGCGGCGCGTGAGCGTCATACCACGATCAGCCAGTTCGTGATCGACAGTGCGCTCGGCGCTGCGCGCGAGGTTCTGGCGGAGCGGACGCGCATCGGGCTAAGCTCGGAGCAATGGGCCGCCTTCCTGACGGCACTCGATGCGCCGCCCGAGCCTCACCCGCGGATGCAGCGGCTTCTCCGTGAACCGACCATCCTCGATTGAGGATGGCCGAGAAACCCGAGGTCGCCAAGCTCGCGCCCGCGCACGATCTAACGTCTTTCGATTGCGGCAGCGAGGCGCTCAACCGTTTCATCAAGCTCTACGCTCTGCAGGGTCAGCGCGCCGGCATCTCGCAGACATACGTCGCGGCGTCGGGCGCCGAGATCGCAGGCTACTACACGCTCGTGGTCGGCCAAGTCGCGAAAGACGACGCGCCGGAGCGCTTGGCGAAAGGCCTGCCGCGTCACCCCGTTCCGGTGATCATCCTGGCGCGGCTCGCCGTAGATCGCAGGTGGCAAGGCAAAGGGCTTGGCGCGGCGCTTGTCGCGGATGCAATGCGGCGCGTGCTCGCGGCGGCTGAGATCGCCGGCGTCCGGGCGATCGTCGTTCACGCCAAGGACGAGACGGCGCGACGCTTCTACGAACACCTCGGCTTCGTGCCGTTCGCCGACAAGCCGCTGACGCTCTACCGCCTGCTCAAAGACATCCGCGCTATGCAGGAGATACGGTAGGAACCGCCCATCCGCCCGATGAACTCCCCACGTCCGATGCGCGCCTACACGAACAGGTCCGGCTCGTGCTCGCGCCAGTACAGCGCTCGCAGACGCGGCGCGAGCACGAAGCTCAGAACAATCGGCGTAGAACGTGTCTTCATCAAGCGTCATGGCGGTTGTCCTTTTGCTGCCGCAGCCTTTAGCAAGGCGTGACGGCGCCGCGCGCCGAAATTCGAGCAGCAATGTCCGCCGTTCGATGCCGTGCGAGCCACCCGATTCCCGCCGGTGACCCACGCCTACCGCTTCACGCCACTGCCAGCACCGCCCTGATCTCGTCCAGTATCGCCGGCTCGTCGATCGTGGCCGGGACCTTCGGCGTCTCGCCCTCGGCGATCTGCCGCATCGTGGCGCGGAGGATTTTTCCCGAGCGAGTCTTCGGCAGCCGCGCCACGACATGCACCCGGCGGAGCGCCGCGACCGGGCCGATCTGCTCGCGGACGGCCTTGACGCACTCGCGCTGAATATCAGTCGCGTCGCGCGCCTTACCCGCCTTCAGCACGACAAAGCCCTGCGGCACCTGCCCCTTAAGCTCGTCGGCGACGCCGATCACCGCGCACTCCGCCACGTCCGGGTGCGCGGCCAGAACCTCCTCCATCGCGCCGGTCGAGAGCCGGTGCCCGGCGACGTTGATGATGTCGTCGGTGCGCGACATGACGAAGACGTAGCCGTCTTCGTCGCGATAGCCGGCGTCGGCCGTCTTGTAGTGGCCGGGGAACTCCGAAAGGTACCCGTCGCGAAAGCGCTCGTCGGCGTTCCAAAGCGTCGGCAGGCAGCCGGGCGGCAGCGGCAGCTTTACCGCGAGATTGCCGAGCCGACCCGCCGGCAGCGGCTTCGCCGCGTCGTCCAGGACGGCAAGGTCGTAGCCGGGCATCGGCACGCTGGCCGAGCCGTATTTCACCGGCAGCTGTCCGAGCCCAGCCGGGTTCGCGCAGATCGCCCACGACGTTTCCGTCTGCCACCAGTGATCGATGACGGGGCGGTTCAGATGCCGCTCCGCCCACTGGATCGTGTCGGGGTCGGCGCGCTCGCCTGCAAGGAACAGCCCGCGAAATTTTGACAGATCGTACTCCGGGATGAACCTCCCCTCCGGGTCTTCCTTCTTGATGGCGCGGAAGGCGGTCGGCGCGGTGAAGAGCGCCGCGACGCCGTGTTCGGAGATCACGCGCCAGAAGGCGCCGGCGTCGGGCGTGCCGACCGGTTTTCCTTCGTAGAGCACCGTCGCGCAGCCGTGGAGCAGCGGCGCGTAGACGATGTAGGAGTGGCCGACCACCCAGCCCACGTCGGAGGCGGCCCAGTAGGTCTCGCCCGGAGCGATGCCGTAGATCGCCGACATCGACCATTTCAGCGCGACCATGTGGCCGCCATTGTCGCGCACCACGCCCTTCGGCTGTCCGGTCGTGCCGGAAGTGTAGAGGATGTAGAGCGGGTCGGTCGCCTTGAGCGGAACGCACTCGACGCGCCTTCCCCGCGCCTTCGCCATCGCCTCGTCGTAGTCGTGGTCGCGGCCGGCGACGAGATCGCAGCGCTCCGCGTCGCGCTGCACGATCAGGCAGCTCTTCGGCTTGTGCGCGGCGAGCCCGATCGCGGCGTCGAGCAGCGGCTTGTAGGCGACGATCCGCCCGGGCTCGATGCCGCACGAGGCGGAGATCACGAGCTTCGGCCTCGCGTCGTCGATGCGGGCGGCAAGCTCCGGCGCGGCGAAGCCGCCGAACACGACTGAGTGAATCGCGCCAAGCCTCGCGCAAGCAAGCATGGAGATGACCGCAGCCGGGATCATCGGCATGTAGACGATGACGCGGTCGCCCTTGCCGACGCCATGGCCGGCAAGCACCGCGGCGAGGGCCTCAACTTCCGAAAGAAGCTCACGATAGCTGATCCGGCGCTTCTCACCGGCAAGCGGACTGTCGTAGACGATCGCGGTCGCATCCGGCCGCGTCGCCGCGTGGCGGTCGACGCAGTTGAAGCAGGTGTTGCATTCGGCGCCAGGGAACCAGCGGCCGTAAACGCCAAGAGCCGGATCGAAGACCCTGTCCCAGGGCTTGAACCAGTCGATCTCCGACGCGGCGACGCCGGCCCAGAACCCTTCAGGGTCGCGACGCCAGCTTTCGTAGATTTCGGCGTAGCGGCTGGTCATCGATGTGTTTCCTCCCCATGCTTACGCCGCCCACCTTCTCCCCTTGAGGGAGAGGGTGCCGGTCGGGCTTGCCCGACCGGCGGATGAGGGGGAGGTCTAGGATTTGTCGCTTTGCACAATCGCAAAGCTCCCCCTCTCCCGAGGCCGCCCAAGGCCGGACCCCACCCTCTCCCTCCGGGGGAGAGGGTTCCGCGCCCGTCGGTCAAGGGATTCATGTTTGCCCGCGCCCGCAACGCAACCTATATCTTCTCTCCGCGTGGCTGCGCGGTTCGTCAGGAGACCAATTCTCGGGGCCTTATCGATCTCAAGGGAGCTGTCCCTGACCAGGCCCGTGGGCTTGGACATACGGCGCCCACCTACGTCAGTAGGTTCCCGGGATCGAAATCTCCAACGGCCGAGGCGGCCACGCTTTTTCTTGTTTTCTCGGCGCTCGCGCCAAGCTGACCGCATCCGGAGTCGTCCCGAAGGCATGCTCCAATCCGTCGTCACCAAGGCCGAACTCCGCGCGCTGGGACTGGCGCGAAGGGCCGGGATGACGGAGAGGGATCGCCGCGCGACATCGCCAAAGGCCGTGGCGCGGCTCCGTCCGCTCATTCGCCCCGGCGAAACCGTCTCGCTCTTCTGGCCGATGCGCGACGAGATCGATCCGCGCGGCCTCATCCAAGACGTCCTCGCCGCCGGCGGCCGGATTGCCTTGCCGGTCATCGAGAAACGCCGCATGTTCTTCCGCCGCTTCACCGGCGAGGCGTGCCTCGAGGCCGGCGTGTTCGGCACGCGTCACCCGAACGCGGCGGAGCCCGTCATCGATCCGGACTTGGTCGTCGCTCCGCTCGCCGCCTTCGACCGGTGCGGCGGCCGCATCGGCTACGGCGCCGGCTACTACGACCAGGCGATCACCGACCTGAAGGCGCGCGGGCGTCCGCTGCGCATTGCCGGGATCGCCTTCGCCTGCCAGGAAGTCGAGCACGTGCCGGTCCTCGAGCACGACGCCCGCCTTCAGGCGATCGCGACGGAGCGCGAATTGATCGAAACGGGTGCCGCGTGAGGCTGCTCTTCCTCGGCGACATTGTCGGCCGGTCGGGGCGAAAGGCCGTGTCCGCTCTGCTCCCAGGACTCGTCCAGAAACACCGCTTCGATTTCGTCGTGGCGAACGGCGAGAACGCGGCGGGCGGCTTCGGCATCACCGAGGCGACCTTCCAGGAAATCGTCGCCGCCGGCGTCGATTGCGTCACCAACGGCAACCATGTCTGGGACCAGCGCGAGGCGCTCTCCTTCGCCGACCGGCAGGAACGCTTCCTCCGCCCGGTCAACTATCCGCCCGGCACGCCCGGCCGCGGCGCCAACGTCTACGCCGCCAAGAACGGTGCGCGCGTGCTCGTGGTCAACGTGATGGGCGCCGTCTTCATGCCGTCGCTCGACGAACCGTTTCAGGCGGTGACGCGGGAAATCTCCGCCTGTGCGATCGGCAGCGGGTGCGACGCGGCGGTGATAGACTTCCACGCCGAGGCGTCGAGCGAGAAGCAGACCATGGGCTATTTCCTCGACGGCAAGGCGTCGCTCGTCGTCGGCACGCACACGCACGTGCCGACCGCCGACGCGCGCATCCTGCCGAGCGGCACCGCTTTCATGACCGATGTCGGCATGTGCGGCGACTACGATTCGGTGATCGGCATGGAGAAGGACGAGCCGCTCCGCCGCGCCACCACCAAGATTCCGTCGAACCGCTTCGGCGCGGCAACCGGACCGGGCGCGATCTCAGGGCTGGCGGTCGAGATCGACGATTTGACCGGCCTCGCCCGCCGCGTGGCCCCGCTCCGCACCGGGCCCTGCCTCGAGCCGGCCGAGCCGGATTTCGGGGACGCGGGATGAGCAGGGATCGCCTCGACGCCCCGGCGCGCGTGGAGCGTCCCGTGTCGAAGACCTCCTACTACTGCGCAGGCACGCGCATGCTCGACGCGCATCGGCCCGATCCTCTCGTTAATGACGCGTATGCCGAGCGCTTCATGGGGAATGAAGGGAAAGCCGTCTTCGAGGGCTTCCGCCATCTCTCGGTTCCGATCGGAGCGCATCAGGTCCGCTGTCACCTGATCGACGAGCTTGTGCGGGAGCGTTTTCTGGCCGACCGCGAGACACTCGTCGTCCTGATCGGCGCCGGCTTCGATTCGCGCGCATTCCGGCTGAAGGGTGGGCGTTGGCTCGAGATCGACGACCAGAGCGTGATTGCCCGCAAGGAGGAGGTGGCGCCCGCCGTGTCATGCCCCAACCCGCTCGAGCGCATCGCCATCGACTTCGAACGGGAGCCGCTTGCCGACAAGCTCGCGCCCTATGCCAGCGACAGGATCGCAGTCGCTGTCTGCGAAGGCCTGACGATGTACCTGGAGCCGCCCGAGATCGAGGCCCTTGCCGAAGCGCTGAGGGCAAATTTCCCGCGCCATGTGCTGATCGCCGACGTGATGACGCGGGCGTTCGCCGAGCGTTTCGGGAAGAAGATGTCGCGCGCGCTGGCGGCGGTCGGCACCGGATTTCGCGGAATCGAGGATGCGCCGCTCGACCGCCTTGAAAGGCTGGGCTACCGGCGGACTTACGCTCAGTCCCTCGTTGCTCGCAGCCTTGCTCTGAAACGCGTGCCGATTCCTTCCTTTGTTCGACACTTCCTGTGGATGCTTCCGACGCTCCGCGATGGTTATCGCGTCGCAGCGCTCGAGTCTGCCGGGGTACCCAAGTGAGCGATCTTCTCCATGGCCGCTGCTCCTGCGGCGCGATACGCTTCACGGCGAGCGCAGAGCCGTTCCAGGTCTCCTGGTGCCATTGCAGGGACTGCCGCCGGCAGACCGGCGCGCCGGCGGTCGTGTGGGCAGGCTTCAAGAACGAGCAGGTTGCATTTACAGGCGCGCCGAAGCGAAGGCGCTCTTCGGAGCAAGTCACCCGCTCCTTCTGCGCCGATTGCGGCACGCCGATCACCTACGAGCATGACGAGCTTCCCGGCGAGATCTATATCCACGCCGGACTCTTCGACGAAGCCGACCGGCTCGTCCCCGACCGCCAAGCCTACGTCACGTCCAAGCTCTTCTGGATGCACCTCGAAGAAGGGCTCGCGAAGTTCGACGAAACGACGCGCGAGCGGCTGAAGCCGTAAGGGCGCGCGCCCGCCCTGTTGGAGCGCAAGCGACAACCTGTCATCATGCGCCGAGGGTGGATCGGGGGAGGACGGCATGGCGACGTGGACTGCGACGATCGTGCTGATCGCGCTGGCGGCGATTCACATCGGCGAGGAGACGCTCGCCGGCTTCCGCGGCTTCCTCAACACGAAGTGGTTCGACGGCACGGAGGACTGTCCGGTGTCGCGCCTGAAGGGCGTGGTCGTAGACAAGATCGGCCTCTTCCTCGGGATCGCGGTGTTTGCGCTGGCGGGCGCGCTCTTTGACGGGCGCTGGATTCTTGTCGCGCTCGGGATCGTCACGACCGACATCGTGCAGCACGCGATCTTCAGCGCCGCGAAGCGAGGCTACACGCCGGGCGTGGCGACGAGTGCCCTCTACCTCGCCTCCGTCGTCTGGTTCTTCGCTCAGCCGCAGCTCCGCGGCCTGGTCGATGGACCGTTGGCTTGGGTTGCGCTCGCGGCCGGCGCGGCTGTCATCATGGGAAACTATCTGCTCGCGCAGCGGAAAGTCCGAAGGGGAGATTGCCAGCCCGCCCCAGCTTGAAAGCCCTCGAACGGCGCGGAACGAGCTAACGGTCGACCCTATCAATCCGATGCTCTCGCCCGTATCTCGGCCAGCTGTCTGTGAGTAAGGCCGCGCTTAGCCGCATAATGCGATAGCATATCTGCCAGATAGGCTCGCCCGCCCAGTTCTTGTTCCGTCAATGCCTCGCCATCCCCCATGCGACAGAGACGCTCCCGGCCAAGGGGATATCATCGAGGACTGCCAGCACATCAGCGAGCTTCAGCATGTCGGCGAGAAGGGACTGGGACCGAACGCCCGTTCGATGATCGTGCACTCGAATGGCGGCCAGCGCCTCCTCGGGAAGCTTGCCACCGAGCCACTCGGCCGCAAGCAGTCCATGACGCTGCCGGTCCGCGGCGGTTTCGAAGAAGTCGAGGTCGTGGCACAGCCCCACGACCTCCCAGAGGGGCACGTCGGCCCGAAAATGATGTGCGAGCTCAAGCATGATGTGAGCGACCAGGCGCGAATGGGCCGCCCGGGGGCTATCGTCGAGGTGCTCGCGCAACAGCGCGACTGCTTCGGCTCTGGTCATCGCCCCTTCTCACTGTAACAGGGCCTGCTGGACGCCCGCAAAAGGCCGGCTTATATCCTCCGAAATCCTCCGAGATGACGCAGGAACGATGGGCGCCGGCATGGCAGGCCATTCACAGTTCAAGAACATCATGTTCCGCAAGGGCCGCCAGGACGCGGCCAAGTCGAAGCTCTTCTCAAAGCTCGCGCGGGAGATCACCGTCGCCGCCAAGGAAGGCGGCGCCGACCCGGACGGCAATCCGCGCCTCCGCCTCGCCGTCCAGGCCGCCAAGGGGCAGTCCATGCCCAAGGACAACATCCAGCGCGCCATCAACAAGGCCGCCGGCGGCGATGCCGAATCCTATGAGGAGGTGC
Organism: Propylenella sp.; assembly: GCA_050728815.1. Lineage (GTDB taxonomy): Bacteria > Pseudomonadota > Alphaproteobacteria > Rhizobiales > Afifellaceae > DASWJZ01. The sequence continues at coordinate 7,662 of JBOHKB010000255.1, read as the reverse complement.
GCTACGAAGGCTACGGGCCGGGCGGCGTGGCGCTGATCGTGGAGACGCTGACCGACAACCGCAACCGCACGGCCGGCGCGGTCCGCTCGCACTTCGCCAAGAACGGCGGCGCGCTCGGCGAGACCGGCTCGGTCGCCTTCATGTTCGACCGGGTCGGCGAGATCACCTACCCCGCCTCCGCCGGCGACGTTGATAAGGTGCTCGAAGCGGCGATCGAGGCGGGCGCCGACGACGTGACGAGCGACGCCAGCGGCCATCGGATCCAGACCGCCTTCGCGGACCTCGGCGCGGTCGCGAAGGCGCTCGAGGAGAAGCTCGGCGAGGCGGAATCGGTCCGCGCGGTGTGGAAGCCGCAGACGCTGACCCCGGTCGAGGGCGAGAAGGCGGAGACGCTGATGAAGCTCATCGCGACGCTCGAAGACGACGACGACGTGCAGAACGTCTACGCGAACTACGACGTCGACGAAGCGACGCTGGAGGAGCTGAGCGCCGCGTAGCTTGCGCCCAAACCTTCTCCCCTTGTGGGAGAAGATGCACTCCGGTTCTGCCGGAGGGCGGATGAGGGGCGGCGCGACTGTGTCCGGGCCGGCGCTGCCCCTCCCCCAGCCCCTCCCCGCAAGGGGGAGGGGAGCCACCGCCCTACTCAAACACCGGCATCGACACCACAGCTGCGAACAGGATCGTCGCGTAAGCGATCTGGCGGTAGGTCGCCTCGCTGGCGAGGCCGAACATGCGCCCGCCTAGAAAAATCCCGACCGCGTAGACGGGGAAGAGCGCAAGTGACAGCGCCATCACCTCGGCGGTGAAGATGCCGCCGGCGATGAAGGCGACGCCGGAGATCGTGGTGGTGAACAGGAAGAAGATGAACGCGTTCGCCCGCATGGTGGCGGACACCACCCGCCGTCCAAGCCAATAGATGAGGACGGGAGGACCCGGGATCTGCGCCGAGCCGCTCATGAAGCCGGCGATGGCGCCGACCAGAAGCGAAAGCCATACGCGCGTCGGGCCGCGATAGCGCCATCCGGCGGCAAGCAGGCCAACGGAAACGAGGATGACGAGCGACAACCCCCAGCGGAGCGGCACCGGGTCGACAATGAGGAGGACAGCGACGCCCGCCGGCACGGTCATGACCGCGCCGAGCCCGAGCGGCGCGATCTCGCGCCACTCGACCATCCTGACCGCCCTGACCGCGAAGGGCAGGATCAGGATCGTGTCGATCACGTAGATGACGCCCGCCGCCGTCTTTGGCCCAAGGCACGCCGCGCCGACCGGCATGAAGATGAGACCGGCCCCAAAGCCGGAAAAGCCGCGCACCGCGGCGGCCGCGAGCGCGGAAAGCGCGGCGATCCAGAACAGCGGATCTGCGAGGAAATCGAACGCCGGCACGGTCTGCTCTCTTCTGCGGCGACAGCGCCGGAAGCGGTCAACTCTTGTCGCTCTTCAGGGACTTCAGCTTGGCGAAGACGGAATCGGCGTCGATCTCGTCCTTCGACTTCGCCGAAGGCTTCATCTCGCCTTCGACCTCGTCGGTGCGGGCGCGGAGCGCCGTCGTCTCCTCGGCGGAGAGGAGGCGCGCGCCCTCCGGCTCGGCCGGCGGCGGCGCCGCGCGGGCGGCCCGCCTCACCTCCATGTCGAGCTCGAGCTGCGTGCAGAGGCCGAGGGTCACCGGGTCGGTCGGCTGCAGCGTGGCGGAGTTCCAGTGCGTGCGGTCGCGGATCGCCTGGATGGTCGGCTTGGTGGTGCCGACGAGGCGCATGATCTGCGCGTCCTTCAGCTCCGGGTGGTTGCGCACCAGCCACAGGATGGCGTTCGGCCGGTCCTGCCGCTTCGACACCGGCGTATAGCGCGGGCCGCGGCGTTTCACCTCCGGCACCCTCACCTTCGGCTCGGAGAGCTTCATGCGGTATTTCGGATCGGCCTCCGCTTTCTCGATCTCCTCGCGCGCGAGCTGGCCGGCAAGGACCGGGTCTACCCCCTTGATCCCCTGCGCGGCGTCGCCGTCGGCGATCGCGCCGACCTCAAGCGGATGCAGCACGCAGAAAGCGGCGATCTGATCGAAGGTGAGCGAGGTGTTCTCGACCAGCCAGACGGCGGTGGCCTTCGGCATGAGCGGTGCGGTCGCGGCCAAAGCAAAATCCTCCTTCGGCGCTTCCCCGGCGGAATTTCGGCTGGGAAAGCGGCATTCGTCGTCGAAATGACGGGAATTCGCTCCTCATATATTCGTCGGCGAAGCCGGAGGCAAGGAATACGCGTGCCGGACCCTCGGCGTCCCTCCAGCACCGAGTAACAGTCAGCGTGCCCTCGTCAGAAAGACAGAGGCCGCACCTTCAGCCAGAGAAAGAGCGGGATACGGCTCCAATGCGCCAGATGTGCGCCACCCTTGGCTATGTCGGGAACCAGTTCACGCAGCGAGACGATCGCCAGCCAAGCGCTTTCCAAGGCGGCCGCGTAAGCCTCCAAAGGCTGCGACCATCCGGCGAACCGCATCCGCAAGCCATCACGCTCTTCCACGCCTTCAAAGCGGCGCCGACCGAAATACGGGTTCTCGATGACGAAGCGCGACTCCAGGTCGGAGCTTTCGAAGCGCCCGCAGTCGGCAACAGGATGCACGATGGAGACGAAGAGCGTCCCCTCCGGACGGAGCACCCGCGCAATCTCCTTCAGCGCCGCCGACATATCATCGATGTCCATCAGTACGTTGTAGGCGACTGCAACATCGAAGCTTCCGCCGGCGAACGGCAGACCGGTCGCAGTCGCAACCGCATAGCCGTGCGCAGAGCCGGCTTCCCGGGCAGCGCCCACGAGCTCACGGACGGGGTCCACCGCGGTGACGCGGTAGCCGCAGGACGTCAGCACGGAGGAGACACGCCCCTCGCCGCAGCCAACATCCAACGCTTCGCCCTCGCCGCGGCCAATGAAGTCAAGCAGCGCGCTCCTGTACGCCCAGAAGGCATCGTGGTTCGGCTTGCGCGCCCAGGCTATCCACTCTGCTGCGACCCGCGACCAATGCTCGCGATCTGAAGCCATGTCATTCATCGGCTGTCCCGCTGATCGGCTCCGCCTCCAGGCATCATTGTGGACGGTGAATTCACTCCGACATGGTCAGGATGATCTTGCCGACATGCTCGCCGCCGTCGATGCGGCGGTGCGCGTCGACCACGCTCACGAAAGGATAGGTGCTGTCGATCACAGGCTTGAAGCGGCCTTCCTTCATGATCGGCCACACGGTCTCCTCGATCGCGCGCGCGAGCTCCGCCTTGAACGCGATTGGCCGGGGGCGGAGCGCCGAGCCGGTGAGCGTCGCGCGCTTCAGCATGATGCGGCGGAGGTCGATCTCGGTCTTCGACCCGTGCAGGGTCGAGATCATGACGATGCGCCCGTCATCCGCCACGGCCTCAAGGTTCTTCATCAGATAGTCGCCGCCGACCATGTCGAGGATCACGTCGGCGCCGCGCCCGTTCGTGGCCTGCTTCACCGCCTCGACGAAGTCGGCGGTCTTGTAGTTGATCGCGGATTCGGCGCCGAGTTTCCTGATCGCATCGCATTTCGTGTCCGAGCCCGCGGTCGCCGCAACGAATGCGCCGAACGCCTTGGCGAGCTGGATGGCGGTGGTGCCGATGCCACTCGATCCGCCGTGCACGAGCAGCCACTCGCCGCGCCGGAGCCCGCCTCGCTGAAAGACGTTGTGCCAGACGGTGAAGGTCGTCTCGGGGATACCGGCGCCTTCCACCAGCGTCAGCGGCTTGGGCAGCGGCAACGCGTTCGATTCATGCACCGTGCAGAATTCGGCGTATCCGCCGCCGGGCACGAGCGCGATCACCTCGTCGCCTTCCTTGAAGCGGCGCGCGCCCTCGCCGCACTTCGCGACAAGTCCGGAAATCTCCAGGCCGGGCACGTCGGACGCGCCGGGCGGCGGCGGATACTGCCCCTTGCGCTGCATCACGTCGGGGCGGTTCACGCCGGCGGCGGCGACCGCGACGAGAATCTCCCCCGGCCGCAGGGCCGGCACCGGGCGCTCCTGCACCACGAGAACCTCCGGACCGCCGGGCGCGCTGATGCCGATTGCCCGCATGGTCGCCGGTACTGCCATCACTGCCTCCTCCTTGCGTCCGGCTGCCCTCCTAGCATCCGGGGCGCTGACAATGAACCGCACTCGCTGCTATCGTGGCCGCCGGAGGGTGCCCATGAGCTTTCTCGACGACAACGAACCGAGGCCCAAGCCGAAGCCGCATCCGGGCGAGCCGCTCGCCGACATTTCGGTGGACGAGCTGAAGGAGCGGATCGCGCTCTACCGGGAGGAGATCGCGCGGCTGGAGCGGGAGATCGACGCCAAGACGAAGCACATGAAGGCGGCGGACTCGCTCTTCCGCCGTTAGGTTATCGCGCCCGCTCGAAAAATCTCGACGGCGTTTACCGCGAATTAACCTTTGGGGGTGCTTAATGCGCCTGTCCAGCGATGGACGCGAGTGGCTCTTGCCCACTCTGTTTGACGCCTCCCTGTAACTCTCAGAGCCGCCCCGAGCGGCTCTTTTTTCGTGCCCACTGCGGACCTGTCCGCGCCCGCGCGCTTGACGCGTCCGAGCTTTACCGACCATCACGTTCCTCCCGCTCTCGCCGGAGGAAGCAATCGTTATCCACGTCATCCTCCCCGCCTACCGGCCGAACGAGCACTGGCTGGCCGAGCAATTGCGCTCGATCCTCGACCAGGCGGACGTTTCGGTGCGCATTTGGCTCTGTCCGGACGGGCAGGACGACGCGGCGGTCGCGGTAGCAGAGGGATTCGGCGACGCGCGGATCGTCATCCTGTCCTTCGCCGAGCGGATGGGCGTCCGCGCCAATGTCGAACGGGGGCTTCAAGCGGCCCTCGCCGCGAGCACGCCGGGCGACCTCTTCGCCTTCGCCGACCAGGACGACATCTGGCATCCCAACAAGCTCGCGAAGGGCGCCGCCGCCCTCCCCGACGATCCGATCGCGCTATCCACGCACGACGCGCGCGTCGTCAATGCAGGAGGAGAACTTGTCGCCCTATCCGTCAACGCCTACGAGCGGCGACACCGATATCTCGACCAGCTTGCGCTCCTCATCGCGAACAGCGTGACCGGCATGACGATGGTGGCGACCGAGGCTGCTGTCCGGAGGGCGCTGCCTTTCCCGGACTGCAGGGACATGCTGCACGATTGGTGGCTGACGCTCGTCGTCGCCGGCCTCGGCAGCATCGCTCGAATGGACGAGCCGCTCGTCGACTATCGCCAGCATGCACGGAACGTGATCGGGCCGAAGAGCGCCGGCGTGTCGCCGCTTTTGTCGTTTCCGCCGCGCCGCGTTTTTCTTGGCGGGGATTACCGCCGGATGGCGCGAGAGGCGTTCGACACGCGCCGGCTGATCGCGGCTGAGCTTAAGGCGCGCGATGCCCTTACAGCCCTCGCCGTGGGCTTCTTCCTGCAACGACGGCTCGAACCCGTGCTCCGCTTCTGGCACGGCAGCGAGCGGCGCATGGCAATCCGCTGCGCGATCGGGATGCTGCTCAGCTAGCGGATTTGCGTACGGCGCGGCCAGCTAACCCGCCGGCGTCTGGAAAAGCGCGGCGGTTTTTCTTCACCATTTCGTAACTATCGGATTGAAGCCGCGCGCCCGGCGCGCAAGACTGTCAGGCAGGCACAGGGGGGCGTCCGCTGCGCCGAGGGGAAGTTTTGCGTCAACAAATACCGGCGGAAAGACAAGCCGTGGAAACCAAACCCAATCGGCGGAGAACCGACAAGAAGGAGCCGATCTCCTTCGGCAAGGCGTACGCGCAGTCGGAGACGTTCCGCACGCTCTTCAGGGAAGGCATGGCTCTGGTCGAGGAGACCGCCGACTATCTCGACGGCGACGGCCGCAACGCGGCGCGGACGCTCCCCCGTCCGGCTTCGATCGTCTACGCAACGGAATCGATGCGCCTCACGACACGGCTGATGCAGCTCGCCTCGTGGCTCCTTCTACATCGCTCGGTGCGCGAGGGCGACATGACGGCTGAACGCGCCCGCCAGGAAAAGAAGAAGATCCGCCTGGAGGCGCTATCCGCCAACATGAACGGGCCGGGCTGGGACGAGCTGCCGAAGGCCTTCTGCGCGCTGATCGAACGGTCGCTCAATCTGCAGAAGCGGGTCGAGCGGATCGACGCTGCGCTGCTCGAGGACGGGGCGCCGGTGGTGGTCAACAACCCCGTCAACGTGCAGCTTCGCGAGCTGGCCGCGGCGCTGAAGGCCGGGGAGTAGCCCTACTTCTTCGGGCCCAGAAAACTGTCGAACTTCGACTTGAAGCGCGACAGGCGCCCGCCGCGGTCGATCAGGTGCTGGCCGCCGCCCGTCCAGGCCGGGTGCGTCTTCGGGTCGATGTCGAGGCTCAGCGTATCGCCCTCCGCGCCGTAGGTGGAGCGGGTGTGAAACTCGGTGCCGTCCGTCATCACGACCCTGATCGTGTGGTAGTCGGGGTGGATGTCTTTCTTCATCGGAAATGTCTCGTTGTCTGCGGCCGCGTTCGCGCCCGAGTGCTCGGCGGGCTCTATATAGGAGCGGCCTCGCGGCATCAAGGCGAAGGCCCGAGGCTTGCGCGCGGGCTGGAACTTTGCTCCTCCTCGCCCTGAAATGGCGCTTTCCAAACGATTGATGCGGCTGAGCGGCGCCGAGCCGAAACGGCTGCGCGCGCAGGGCGTCATGCTTCCCTATATCGCCCGCTACCGGGGCCGCGCGCTCGCCGCGCTCGGCGCGCTGACCGCTGCGGCGCTCGCGACGCTTGCCGTGCCGCTCGCCATCCGCGGCATGATCGATGTCGGCTTCTCCAGCGCCGACGCCGCCTTCGTCAACCGCAGCTTTGTGGCGCTGATCGTGCTCGCCGGCGCGTTGGCGCTTGCCTCCTCGGGGCGCTACTACCTGGTGATGACGCTCGGCGAGCGCATCGTCGCCGACCTTCGCCGCGACGTCTTCGACCACCTGATGCGCCTGTCGCCCGCCTTCTTCGACGCCGCGCACTCGGGCGAAATCCTCTCCCGCCTCACCGCCGACACGACGCAGATCAAATCCGCCGTCGGCGCCAGCGCCTCGATCGCGCTTCGCAACTTTGTCCTCTTCGTCGGCGCGACCATCATGATGGTGGTGACGAGCCCGCGACTTTCCGGGCTCATCCTCCTCGTCATACCGGTCATCGTTCTGCCGATCGTCGGCTTCGGCTGGCGTGTACGAAGCGCCTCGCGTTTCGCGCAGGATCGCCTCGCCGACGCGTCCGCGTACGCCTCCGAGGCCGTCTCGGGCGTGCGGACCGTGCAGGCCTTCACGCTCGAAGCCGACGCCGGGCGCCGTTTCGGGTCGCTCGTCGAAAAATCCTTCGCGGCGGCGCGCAGCGCCACCGCCTCGCGCGCAGCGCTGACTGCGTTCGCGATCTTCCTGGTCTTTGCGAGCGTGGTCGCGGTGCTCTGGTGGGGCGCGCATTCGGTGCTCGCCGGCGAGATGAGCGCCGGAACGCTCGGCCAGTTCGTACTCTATTCGGTGTTCGCGGCGGGCGCTCTCGGCGAGCTGAGCCAGGTCTGGGGCGAGATCAGCCAGGCCGCGGGCGCTACGGAGCGGATCGCCGAGCTTCTGGCGACGAAGCCGCGGATCGCCCGGCCGGACCTTCCGGTCGCATTTCCCT
>JBOHKB010000254.1:0-20179 GCA_050728815.1 Propylenella sp. | reverse complement strand
GTGCAGGCTGAGGGTACCGTTGACGACATCGTCCAGGAGGTCGCGACCGCCATCATACAAAAGGAAGCCGTCAAGAGCGACCAGCGCCTCGTCTCGCTGAACGCCAGTTCCTTCACAAAGCTCATCGAAAGCCTCAATGCCTTTGCCCTTGCGGAGAAGGAAGCCCTCTTCCTGAAAGCCGATCGGATCGCGACAAACAAGAATCTGCTCGATCAGTTGAAAGACGTCGGCTCATTCAGCCAGTTTCCCGAACTGCAATGGCTTATGGGGAAAACGGCAGAGAACGCAGAGCTGTGGGCTGAAGCGATCCAGTACTACGGCACTCTTCTTGCCTACTACGACAGCGGGCGTGCCATCAACCTCACGGAAGAGGACCTTGGAGTGCGCCGGCGCGAGATCGGGGACAAGCTCGCCGCGTTGCAGGCCCGCGCAAGGGCGGCCGAGGTGGCGCTTGCCCAAGCAACGGACGCGACGCAGGAGCCTCCCGGCCTGGAAAGGCTGCGATCCTCCACGACTTGCGGCGACTATGCGCCGATCTGGAATCAACTCGGGATGTCGCAAGCGATGCCGGCTGGCGATGTTTCGGTGGGCATGGTCGGCGCACCGTCAAGCCAAGTCTCCAACGCTCTTAAGGGTAGGATCTTGGGGCAACCGGCCAAAGCGGTCAGCCCCGGAAACGCACCCTCGTCCGACGTGCTGCTCGATGACTATTTGGCCTCCCTCAGCCAAGCGGTACGTGCGGTCGCGGCTGACGTGAAATTCGTGTTCGCCGGCCTGAACATGTCGACGACGACCACGGACGCCGAGATCATTAGCAGCCTGCAAGCGTTAATCAGCGACGAGGCCCGGGTAGTGCTGATGACCTTCGGCGCATCCTCCGATTTGGAACTCAATCCGAACTACCGCGGGCTCGTCGAGTCCGCCAAGGACAAGACGATCTTCGTGTTCACCGCCGGAAACGAAGGAACGAAGGGCCTGTTTCCCGTCTCCTCTTACGCAGGGCTCGCGGATATCGCTCTTATTTCGCAGGCGCTGGACACGGACGGCAGGACGGCAGCCTACTTCAGCAGCGTTGCGGACAGCGGTATATGGACCCGTGGCGTCGAGATTCCGGTCTGCTCATTGGCCTCAGGCGAGCCGACGACGGGAAGCGGCACGGCCCATTCCGCCGCTCTGGTCGCGGCGATCGCAGCCCTGCTGGTGCAAGAGTTTCCGAAGGCACAGGCTTCCCAAATCGTCACCGCCATGAAGGCCGCGTCCGGCGGGCCCCCTGAGTCGCCGCGCCCCCTCGCCTATCCGGCCGCGAAGGCACAGCTTGAGGCTCTTCTTAAGCCGCATAGCTAGATCGCTACATCGGAGCTTAGAACATCCGTCCGCCGAGCGGCACGTCCTTGCCGGGATGGACGAGCACCACCTCCCCCGCCTCGTCGCGAACGCCAAGCGTCAGCACCTCCGACATCATCGGTCCAATCTGCCGCGGCGGGAAGTTCACGACGGCAAGCACCAGCCGCCCGACCAGCTCGTCAGGTCGGTAGTGCTTGGTGATCTGCGCCGAAGATTTCTTGCGGCCGAGTTCGGGACCGAAATCAATGACGAGCCTAAGCGACGGCTTGCGCGCCTCCGGGAACGGCGCCGCCTCGACGATGCGCCCGACGCGGATGTCGACTTTGAGAAAATCGTCGAACGAAATCCGCGCCGGCGCGGTCTCGTTCATGAAGGATGCCCTTCGGCGATGTCGCCTTCCTCGCGCGGCTCGCTTCCGCGCCGCCGCGGCCGGGCGCGGCGCACGCGGCTGACGATGCCGGTCAGCCGATCGAACTGCACGGCGGCGCTCTCCGCCTCACGCAGCCGCTTGTCGAGCGCCGCCATGGTGCGGGCGTGGCCCGGATCGTCGTCATCGAGCCAAGCGCGCATCACCCGCACCCAGACGAGCGCCAATGCCTGCGCGCGCAGAAGTCCGCGTCCGCCGGTCGAGGGAATGCCAGCGGCGGTCAGCATCCACGCCATCGACAGCGTCGTGAGCCGGTTCAGCTCGAGCGCGAGCAGTGGATCGCGGAGCGCCGCCCGAGCGAGATTACGGATCGCCTGCGTGTGCGGCGCCAGAATCTCGAAGCGACTGAAGAGCACGTCGAAGAGCCGCTCGCGCGGTGCCTCCTCTGCGAGCGCCGGGTCGATGCGCGAGAGCACCTCCTCGTCAACACCGCGGACGAATTCGGCGAGCACGGCTCCGCGGCTGTCGAAGGAGTCGCGGAGCGTCGCGAGCGGGACCTCCGCACGCTCGGCGAGCGCTTCAAGAGTCACGTCCTCCCACCGCCGCTCGGCGGCGAGCGCCATCAGCGCATCGACTATCTTCTTGCGGGTCTTCGGTTGAGCCACGAGCGCGCTCCTGTCCCCACATCGAACGACAGTCGGCGCTTGTGGTCAAGAAAGGGCAACGTAGGGGGATGCTAACCCAGTTCAATTGAACGCTTTTTCGCCCGCTCGACCGCGCGGATCAGGAGCGGTTTCAGCCCGTCCGCGGCCATCAGCACTTCCAGCGCCGCCGCGGTCGTGCCGCCGGGCGAGGTGACGTTGAGGCGGAGTTTGGCGGGAGAAAGCGGGCTCTCCGCCAGCAGGGCGCCCGCCCCGGCGACGGTTTGCCGCGCCAGTAGGCCGGCTAGGTCATCCGGCAGCCCGGCTTCGCGAGCGGCCTCCGCCAGGCATTCGGCGAGAAGAAACACGTAGGCCGGGCCAGAGCCCGAAACGGCCGTCACCGCATCGATCAGCCCCTCGTCGCCGATCCATGCCACCCGCCCGACGGCGGACAGCAGCGCGTCCACTGCGTTCCGCTGCGCCTCGGTGACATTGGCGTTCGCAACGGCGACCGTAATGCCCATGCCGACTTGCGCCGGTGTGTTCGGCATAGCGCGGATGATCGGCTGCGCCGCAGGAAATGCCGCCTCGAGCTTCACAAACCGCACGCCGGCAGCAATTGAAACGACGACCGCGTCGGACGCCGCGAGCGGCGCGACTGCGGCAAGCGCCTCCGCCATGGATTGCGGCTTCACCGCCAGCACTACGAAACCGAGAGCTCGGGCGGCCAGGGCAGATGCCTGCGTGGCGATCTCTACGCCGGCCTCGCTCAGCGACTTCAGTCTCTCGGCGTCGAGAAAGGGATCGAGCACGGTGACGAGCGCCGGGTCGAATCCGCGGCCGAGCCAGCGGTCGAGCATGGCGCCGCCCATCTTGCCAGCGCCGACGAGCAGAAGCGGCCGGGCGCCCGGAAGCATCGCGTCAGGCTTCGCCGTGCGTCTCGAAGAGCACGCTCGACAGCGCCTCCTCCGGCGCTTGCCCAGCCCAGATCACGAACTGGAACGCCTGATAATATCGCTCGCAGGCCTCGACGGAGGCGGCGAGCATCGCCTCGAGCTGCGCGGTGCCGGCCTCCGTCCCCTCCGTCAGCAGGAGCGCGTTGCGATACATGATCACCCCCTCCGCCTGCCAAAGGTCGAAATGGCCGAGCCAGAGCTGCTCGTTGACGAGCGCGAGCAGGTGCATCATCTCGGATTTGCGCCGGTCGTTCACCTTGAAGTCGAACGCGCATGCCAGATGCAGGGCCTCCAGCGCCCCCATCCACGACATGGAGACGTTGTAGTCGCAATGGCTGCCGGCGACGGAGATCGTTATCTCGTCGTCGCCGGAGCGGTCGAACGCCCAATCGTGCGATGCAGCGATCTGTTCGATCAGGTCCACCGGATTGACGGCGGGCGACGTCTCGAAATCAACCAGACTCATGTCCTTGTCCTCGCGTCGAGCGGAAGGGGACGCAAACAGCACGGACGCGACGCCGCCCGCGCGAATCCGAGAACGCCGCAAGCATCGCGTTGATGCTCGCCAATTCGCTCACCACGGTCGGGGCAAATCGAATCTTCGTCGTCCCCGCTATAAAGAATCCCAGGCGAAAGCCGCGGCAATAGCGCGGGGCGTTTTTCCACGGGGAAACACGCCGGACCTATGCCTCCGCGGATGTCGAGCCGCCGCTCTTGCTGGCGCCGCGCTTGATGGGCTCCTGCCCGCCTTGTCCCGCCGAGCGCCCGATTTCGGCTTCAAGCGCCGCGATCCGCTTCTTAAGCGCCTCGTTCTCCTGACGGGCCTTCGCCGCCATGTCGCGCGCCGCCTCGAACTCCTCGCGCTGCACGAGGTCCATCTCGCCGATGAAGCGCTCCGCTTGCGCTTTCATCGCCGTTTCGACCTCGCGCCGCACGCCCTGCGCAAGGCCAGCCATGTCGTTCATCAACTTCGCGAATTCGTCTAGGAGCCGGTTGGTGCTTTGGGTCATCTCAATCTCCGAGAACGCGGAGGCCTTGCCGAAAGCGGTCCAAACCCGCCGGATTCCGGCGCTTTTGTGCTTTGCACAATAACCGGAGCCGTTGTTACACGCTTCGGCCCCACCCGCGCAAGGCGGCGGGTTGACCCGGCTTCCCCCGAAGGCGATTCTCCGCCGCTTTCCGGCGGGCCAATGTCAGCTTTCGTCTTCCCCGAGATCGATCCGGTCGCCATCCAGCTCGGCCCGCTCGCTGTCCGCTGGTACGGCCTCGCCTATTTCGCCGGCATCCTGATCGGTTGGCTCTACGCGCGCGGTTTTGTCAGGAACGAACGCCTATGGGGCGGCCGGCCCGCACCGGTGAGCGTCGCCGACATCGACGATTTCCTGCTCTGGCTGGTGGTCGGCATCGTGCTTGGCGGCCGCATCGGTTATGCGTTGTTCTATCAACCCGGCCACTTTCTCGACGATCCGCTCGGCTTCTTCCGCCTCTGGGAAGGCGGGATGGCGTTCCACGGCGGACTCATCGGCACCATCCTCGCGATGGCGGTCTTCGCACTCCTCCGCGGCATCCCCATGCTGTCGCTCTTCGATGTCGCGGCGGCGTCCGTCACGTTCGGGCTCTTCTTCGGGCGCGTGGCGAACTTCATCAATGGCGAACTGTGGGGACGGACGACGGACGCGCCGTGGGGAGTTGTGTTCTGCAACAGCTCCATAGAGGCAGTGAACGGGGGCGTCTGCCCAGCCGGGCTCGCGCCACGGCATCCAAGCCAGCTCTACGAGGCGGCGCTGGAGGGCATGCTGCTTTTCGCGGTGTTGCGCATGCTCACGCATGCTTTCGGAAGCCTCGCGCGGCCTGGCCTGACTGGCGGAGCATTTGTCGCGGGCTACGGCGCTGCGCGGATCGCGGTGGAATTCTTCCGCGAGCCTGACCCCCAACTCGGCTACCTCGCCGGTCCCCTCACCATGGGCATGCTCCTCTCCATCCCCATGGTGCTCGTCGGACTCGGCGCGATGCTTCTCACGCGACAGAGGCAGGCCGCGTGAGCGAGCCGCCCCTCCTTTCGAAGCTCAGGACGCTGATCCGGGCGAATGGCCCGATGAGCGTAGCGGAGTACATGGCGCACTGCCTGACTGATGCCGAGCACGGCTACTACACGACACGCGATCCCTTCGGCGCAGCCGGCGATTTCATCACCGCGCCGGAGGTCAGCCAGATGTTTGGCGAGATCGTCGGGGCGTGGGTGATCGAAATGTGGCGGCGCTCAGGGGCGCCCGAGCCGGTAAGGCTGACCGAGCTTGGGCCTGGACGTGGCACGCTCATGGTCGATGTTATGCGCGTTGCTGCGCACGCGCCGGACTTCTTCCGCACCGCTTCGATCCATCTCGTCGAGACGAGCCCGACTCTCCGGCAACGGCAGGCGGAGACGCTGCGATCGACGGGCATCGAGCCGAACTGGCATGCGTCTTTCAACGAGGTGCCGGCGGGGCCGCTTCTCCTCGTCGCCAACGAGTTCTTTGACGCACTCCCCGTCCGCCAGTTCGTGCGCCTCGACGTCTGGCGCGAGCGGGCGATCGGCCTCGACGTGCGCGGGAGGCTGGGTTTTGGCATCGGCCCGGGCGTGCTCGAAAGCAGCCCCGAGGCGCGCCAAGGCTCTATCCTCGAAATCCGCCCGGCGGCCGAAGCCTTGGTCGCCGAAATCGCGGAGCGGATCGTGGCAGACGGCGGCGCCGCGCTTATCATCGACTATGGCCACGACGAAACGGCGCCGGGCGAGACGCTGCAGGCGATGCAGGGCCACGCCTTCTGCGATCCCCTGGCCGAGCCGGGCGAGGCGGATCTGACCGCCCATGTCGATTTCGGGGCGCTCGCGGGCGAGGCCCGGCGCGCGGGCGCCGCGACCCACGGGCCAATGCCGCAGGGAGAATTCCTGACTGCGCTCGGCCTTGTCGAGCGCGCCCGCCGGCTCGGCGCGAACGCCGACGATTCAGTGCGCGAGGCGCTCCGCGCCGCGGTCGAGCGGGTCGCGGGGCCGGACGAGATGGGCGCGCTCTTCAAGGTATTGGCCCTGACGCCACCCGGCGTCGTTCCGCCGCCGTTCGATCAATAGGCGCAGCTGTGTTGTCGCCGCCCGGAATGCGTCGCGTCCTCGCCGTCGGCGCCCTTGCGCTCGTACTGATCGCGTTTGTCGCTGCCGGAGTTCCGCTGTCGATGATGTGGCTCGGCATAGAGCTGAGCGTTCACGGCTACGCGGCGGTGTTCCTTACCGTGTTCTTCTCGTTCGTTGTTGGCGGCGGCCTGATGTTCCTGATCTTCTTCAGCGCCCGGCACGGCTATGACGATGCCGCGCATCACGGCGACGACGGCGGCGATCACCCGGAAACGCGGTGAGGCCTCGCCGGCAAATGCGGTTTTCCGGCCTCGTTTGACTTCGCTGCCCGCAGCGCTCAACGTCCGCGCTATGCACTCACCCGCCCCGCGAATCGCGCCGATCGAGGCGCCTGAGCTTGGGCTCCCGGGCGTCAGGCACGCCTTCTTCACGCGCGCCGGGGGCGTGTCGACCGGCCTCTACGCCGGGCTGAACACTGGGATCGGGTCGAGCGATTCGCGCGACGCGGTGCTGGAGAACCGAACCCGCGCAATGAGGCATCTCGGAACCTCGCGCGAACGGCTCGCCACGCCCTACCAGCTGCACGGCACGAACGCGGTAATAGTGGAGGACGCCTGGGGAGCGGGGCTCGGCCCAAAGGCGGATGCAGTGGTGACCAACCGCCCCGGCATCGCGCTCGGCGTCGGCACGGCGGATTGCGGGCCGGTGCTGATGGCCGATCCAGAGGCGCGCGTCGTCGCCGCCGCCCATGCGGGCTGGAAAGGCGCACTCGACGGAATCCTGGAATCGGCGGTCGAGGCGATGGAACGGCTCGGCGCCGATCGCGCCCGCGTCGTGGCCGTGCTCGGCCCAGCGATTTCCGCGGACGCCTACGAGGTCGGACCGGAATTCGTCGCCCGCTTCGTCGCAGCGGACAGGGAGAACGACCGCTTCTTCCACCCATCGGAGCGCGCCGGCCACGCTTCCTTCGACCTCCCCGCCTATATCGTCATGCGCCTTCAGGCGGCAGGGCTCGGCGAGGTGAGTGATGTCGGCCACTGCACCTATGCCGACGAGCCAAAATTCTTCTCCTATCGCCGCGCGACGCATCGCGGCGAGCCGGACTACGGCCGGCTGCTCTCCGCGATCGTGCTCTGCGAGGACTGACCGTGGCGTTGCACTTCGAGCCTGGCGAGTTCGAGGCCCGCCGCGCGCGCGTCACGGAGGCGATGGCTGGCCGCAAGCTCGATGCGCTCTTGCTCTTCGCGCCGGAGAGCCAGTACTGGCTCACCGGCTTCGACAGCTTCGGCTATTGCTTCTTCCAGTGCCTGGTCATGACGCAGGCGGGTGAGTTCACGCTCCTCACCCGCGCGCCCGACCTCCGCCAGGCGCGGCACACGTCGCTGATCGGAAACATCGTCGTCTGGACCGACGAGGTGGGCGCCGCCCCCGCCCCGCAGCTCCGCGACATGCTGAACGACCTCGGTCTGTTGGGCTCGCGCATCGGCGTCGAGTACGACACGCACGGCCTGACCGCCGCGAACGGCCGCGCCCTCGACGACGCGCTCAAGAACTTCGGCGTGATCGAGGACGCCTCCGACCTCGTGCGCGCGCTCCGCGTGGTGAAGAGCCCGGCTGAAGTCGCCTACGTGCGGCGCGCCGCGGAGCTCGCCGACGACGCGCTCGACGCGGGGCTGAAGCTGATACGCGTCGGCGCCGACGAAAGCGCCATCCTCGCCGCCATGCAGGGCGCCGTATTCTCCGGCGGCGGCGACTATCCGGGCAACCCCTTCATCGTCGGCTCCGGGCCAGACGCCCTCCTCTGCCGCAGCCATTCCGGCCGCCGCATGCTCGACGCCAACGACCAGCTGACTCTCGAATTCGCCGGCGTCTTTCGCATGTACCACGTGGCGCTCATGCGCACCGTCATCATAGGCGCGCCGAGCGACCGCCACCGCGAACTCTACGCCGCCTGCGCCGAGGCGCTCGCCGCCTGCGAGGAGGCGATGCGGCCCGGCGCGACGTTCGGCGCGGTGTTCGACGCGCATGCGCGCGTGATGGAGGCGCACGGCATGACGCGTCACAGGCTGAACGCCTGCGGCTATTCGCTCGGGGCCCGCTACGCCCCCTCCTGGATGGACTGGCCGATGTTCTATCGTGAAAACCCGGCGGTCATCGCGCCGAACATGGTGCTCTTCGCCCACATGATCCTGATGGATTCCGATGCCGGCGCCGCGATGTGTCTCGGTCGTACCTATCTCACGACGGAAGCCGCGCCGGAGCCGCTTTCCCGGCACGGGGTGGAGATGCCGGTTCGCTGACGCGAACCCCTATTTCTCCGCCAGCTCGATCCTGACGCTCGCCTTGCCGGCGAGCAGGCGCTGCAGATGAAAAAGGCTTAGCGGGTCGTCGCCGTACTGGCTGACCGATCCCGCAAACGCCTGGCGCGCTCCGGAAGCGTCACCGCTCGCCAGCTTATCGTAGGCCGCGACGTAGGCGGCGGTCTGCGGCGAGCGGAAGGCCTTCTCCGGAAGCGGCTCGTAGGCCATCAGCGCCGCCTCCCTTCCCTTCAGCACCAGTTCGCCGACCGGCCGGCCACGGAAATCGGCGATCTCGGACGCGGTCGAAGCGCTGACGCAGATGCGCGTGCCGAGCTGCTTGTTGGCGCTTTCGAGCCGCGCGGCAACGTTGATCGCGTCGCCGTGCGCCGTGTAGTCGAAGAAAAGCGCTCCGCCGAAATTCCCGATGATGGCGGAGCCGGTGTTGACCCCGATGCGGGTCGCGCCGAGCGGCATGCCCTCCGTGGCTTGCGCCGCCTCGAATCCGCGCGCGAACGCGTCGATGGCGAGCGCGCAGCGGACGGCACGGGCGGCGTGATCCGCCTGCTCGACCGGCGCGCCGAACATCGCGTAGACCGCGTCGCCAAGAATCTTCACGACCGTGCCTTCCTCGGCGAACACGGCCTGCGTCACCCCGTCGAGATAGGCGTTCAGGAGCTGAACGACGCGTACGGGATCGCCCGATTCCACCAGCGGTGTAAAATTGGCGAGGTCGGTGAAGAGAAACGTGCCGTCCCGCCGCTCCCCGCCAAGCTCCATCAGACGCGGGTTGCTCGCGAGCTGCTCGGCGAGCTTTGGGGAGAAGTAGCGCGCGAGCGCGGAGCGGGCGCGCTCGGCCTCCGCCTTCTCACGGCTGATCTTCCGAACGCGGTCGACTTGCAGCAGCGTCTTCGTAATCGTCGCCTCGAGGTCGGGAAGGTCGATCGGCTTGGTCAAGAAATCGAACGCGCCCCGGTTCATCGCCGTGCGGATGTTGGCGATGTCACCGTAGGCGGAGACGATGATCGTCGCGACCCGCTCATCGGTTTCCGCGTCCTGCAGCTTCTGGAGCAGCGACAGGCCGTCCATGCGCGGCATGTTGATGTCGCTCACCACCATGTCGACCCCGCCGTTCTTCGCCAGCACCTCAAGCGCCTCGACGCCGTCGCGCGCGAACAGGAAACGCATGGCGCCTTCGCCAATCTGGCGGCGGAATTTCTGCACGACAAGCGCTTCCAGGTCGGGCTCGTCGTCCACCAGGAGGACGGTTGCGGTCACGCAGCGTTTCCGACGCGGATGTCGATCTCGCCGCGCAGCGCGCCGAAGTCGATCGGCTTGGTGAGGAGCGCTTCGGCGCCGCGCTCCAAGGCCTTTCGCTTCGTCTCCGCGTCGCCATAGGCGGTGATCATGATGACCGGGACGTCCGGCCGCGCCGCCTTCGCCAGCGGCAACAGCTCGAGCCCGCTCATCCCGGGCATGTTGATGTCGGAGAGAATCAGGATCAGCGTCGCCTCCGCCGCGCCGCTTATGCGCTGAAGCGCCGTCGGCGCCGATTGCGCAAACTCCATCGTGAAGCGCCCGGCGCGAATGTCGCGCCGGAACTGCTGGCGGAACAGCGTCTCCACATCCGGCTCATCGTCGACGACAAGAATGAGCAAGCTCACGCCTGGCCTCCCGCTTCCTTCCCGAGTGCAGCCGCACCGCGCGGGAGCACGATCCTGAACTCGGTGAACGCGCCCGGCTCCGTCGCAACCTCGATGGTGCCGGAATGCTGCTTCACCACGATGTCGTGGCTGAGCGACAGGCCGAGCCCGGTCCCCTCCCCCGCCGGCTTCGTCGTGAAGAACGGGTTAAACAGCTTTTCCTTCACCTCCGGCGGTATCCCGGTGCCGTTGTCGCGGATGCGGATTTCCACGCTCTCGCCAAGGTTCTTCGTCGAGGCGCTGAGCGTCGGCTCGTAGGGCACTCCGTCCGCCCGCTCCTTCCTCTTCGTCGCCGCGTAAAAACCGTTGGAGATCAGGTTCAAAAGCACCCGCGTGATCTCCTGCGGATAGACGTCGACCTCGCCCGCCGCCGGGTCGAGATTCTTCTCCATGGTGATGTTGAAGCCCTGCTTCTCGGCGCGGGCGCCGTGATAGGCGAGGTTCAGGCTCTCCTCCACGATCGCGTTGATGTCGGCCGGGCGGTGCTCGCCGGAGCCCTGGCGCGAATGGAGGAGCATGTTCTTGACGATCGAGTCGGCGCGCTTGCCGTGCTGCACCACCTTTTCGAAGTTGCCCTTCAGCAGGCCGGCCAGCTCGTCGATCTCGGCGCGCTTTTCGGCCGCCATGTCCATGCCCTGCAGCAAGTCGGCAAGCTCGTCGATCAGCTCGGTGGAGAGGGCGGAGAAATTGTTGACGAAGTTGAGTGGGTTCTTGATCTCATGCGCAATGCCGGCGGTGAGCTGGCCGAGGGAGGCCAGCTTCTCCGTCTGAACCAGCCGGTCTTGCGCAGTCCTTAGATCGTCGAGCGATGCGGCCAGCTCTTCGGTCCGAGTCTTGAGCTCGTCGAAAAGCCTCGCATTGTGAATGGCGAAAACGGACTGCGCCGCGAACGTCTGAAGGGTGCTTACGACCGCCGCCGAAATCCCGCCGACCTGGCCCCTCAAAACTACCAGCCCGCCGAGCACTTCGCCCTCGCGCACGAGCGGAATCGCGAGAACCGCCCGCACGCCTTCGCGGGCCAGGATCGTGCGCACCTGCGGGGCGACCAGCTGACCCGACGCATCGATGTCCGCGATCTCGACGGGCTGCCGAGTCACTCCGGCGCGGCCGACCGCCCCTTCGCCAAGGCGGATGGGAGCCGCCCGGAGCGCATCGAGGTGATCCGAGGTGACTCGATGGGTCGCCTTGGCGTGGAAGATCTCTGCGGTTCGGTCGAACTCGTAGATGATGCCGCTGTGGCTTCCAGACAGGTCAACCGCTCGGCTGACGATGATCTTGAGGACGGTGTCGAGATCGAGCGTGGCGCTCACCGACTGGCCTACTTCGGCGAGCGCCTCCAGCTGCCCTACCGAACGCGTCAGGTCGCGGGTGCGTTCTTCGAGCGCCTGGAACAGCCTTGTATTTTCGACCGCGATTACGGCCTGGTCGGCAAAGGTCTTGAGGGCGTCGATCTGATGCTCGGGGAACAATCCAGACTTCGCTCGGGCAATGGAAATCGTCCCTACGGCCACGCCCTCCCGCATCATCGGCACGGAAACCGTGCTGCTGTAGGTCACGGTATCGGCGAGCGAGTCGAGCACATACTCGCTGTCGAGATGGATGTCCGGAATTTGCACGATCGTCCCGCTGAGGATGGACCGCCCCGACGCGCTCCCCCGGTCCGGAGGCCTTGGAAAGACGCTTCGCACGGCCTCCACTCCCTCCGGGGCCACGCCGTGCTGGGCCATAAAATGGATGAACGCGCCGTCGAAGTGGTAGACGAAGCAGAACTGCGCATTGCAGAGACGCGCTGCGCTCACCGCAATCATGTCGAACACCGGCTGGGTATCGGTCGGAGAGCGCGAGATTGCACGCAAGACATTGCTGATCGCAGTCTGCCGATCCAACGCCTCGCTCAGTTCGCGATTGCGCGCATCGACCTCGTTGAACAGGCGGACGTTCTCGATGGCGATTACCGCCTGGCCGGCAAAGGTGCGAAGCAGCTCGACCTGCCGTTCGGGAAAGAGGCCCGGGGGAAGCCGCGCGAGCGCGATCGATCCGACTGGGACACCGTCGAGCAGCATCGGAACGGCTATCAGGCTGCGATAGGGTACGTCCTTTCCCACTAGGGTGCCGGTGAGCACGTAATCCGCGTCCTGTGTCACGTCCGGGATCTGCTCGACCGCGCCGGTGAGGACCGAACGGCCGGCGACGCTCCCCCGGGTCGGGCGCGACGGGAATGCGCGGCGAACCGCCTCCACGCCCTCCAGCTCGAGGCGATGGAAGGCAACGAAATGGAGCAACTCCCCGTCGAACCGGAATACGTGGCAGAACTCCGCGCCGCAAAGCCGCGCCGCCCTCTCCGCGATCGTGTCGAACACCGGCTGAAGGTCTCTCGGCGAACTGGAAATCACCCGCAGGATTTCGCTCGTCGCACTCTGCTGCTCGAGCGCTTCAGCGAGATCCTTCTCCAAGACGCGTGCGGAGGAGGCTCGCCTCCGTTTCGGTTCGCGGGTGGGAGCGCGCCTGGCGTCGGCCCCAGCCTCTGAGGATGTCCCATCCCGGCGCATTGGCCCCTCGATCTTGTCCCTAGTCGCTGAAGCAGTACATTCGGAGGAGGTTTGAAGGCGCCACGAACATCTCCCGCACGTGGCTGAACCCGGCTGCGCGGCCCAGGGCGTGCCATCCCGACGTGGTCTCAGGAAAATCGGAGGCAAGTGTGTGCGCCCACATGGTGTCCCATTCCTCTCGCGTGTAGGCGGTCCAATTCTCTTCCTGCCGCGCATAGCGCCGCAGCCAACCCTCGCGGTCCTCGCCGTCCGGGCTTGCCGGTTCATAGACGAGGAAGAGTCCGCGCTCGGCAATAATGCAGCGGATGCCACGCATCAGCGTCAGCTTCGCCGGCGCGAGAAGATGGTGCAGGGACAGACCTATCCATGCGATGTCGGTCGCCTTGCGAGCGCCCGGCAGCGCGGTCACGAAGTCGCCTCGCTCCAGCGTGAACGGGCAGTCGAGAGCTTCCAGTGCCTCGGCGGCCAATCCCAACGCAGGCTGCGACAAGTCGAGGCCGTCGTACGACGCCACCTTTGTCCCGGCGAGCGCCTTGACGCTCGCGCTGGCATCGCCACAGGCAATGTCCAAAAACCGGAACGGCCGATCGACTTCCTCCGTCAGAATGTCGTGGAGCCGCGCATAAGCCTCGCGATGGAAGAGGAAGTTGTTGTCCACCATCTTGCGGTAGAGTTTCCAATCCTCCTGGAACGGCGCCATGGCCCGTTCATGCGGGTGTCGCCCGCTTCGTTTTTTGTGCTCGACGTCCGCCATGGTTCTTCCGGCATCAGGTCTCGACTTTTCTCGGTGACTACCGCGCAACTCGGCTGCGCCTCCAGGTCCTCGGCACGTCATCGGCTCGCTCGACCAAGGGCAAGCTAACTTCCGATTCCCGTAAAGAGCAATGCTGGCTTCAACCAAATCCGCTCGAAGCGTCCCGCGCGGCAAGGCAGCCTTCCAGGGGAAGTCGTGCGGGATCGGGACGGGACGACGTTTGCGGTCACGCAGCGCTTCCGACGCGGATGTCGATCTCGCCGCGCAGCATGGTGAAGTCGATCGGCTTGGTCAGCAGCGCCTCCGCTCCGCGCTCCAGCGCCTTCCGCTTCGTCTCCGCGTCGCCATACGCCGTGATCATGATCACAGGAACGTCCGGGCGAACTGCTCCCGCGCCTCGTTCAGCTCCTGATCCTTCGGATCGGCCCCCGGAGCCACGGCAGCGCCGGGGGCGCCCGTGCGGTCCTCCCCCTTCGCTGCGCCTTCGATGCTTCCGGGCAATGCCACGGCGCGGAGACTAGCCGGTTTGCCGGCGTTCGCCAAAGGTTGGCTTCGCGGAGAGCGAGTGCCGCGGCTCCGCGGCGCATCTGTTGCGCGCGGGCGACTCGCCGGAAAAGCGAAAGAATTGCGCATTCGGTGCGGTTGTCCGGCCGGTGCCCGGTTGCTACAAGGCCCCGCGCTCTGCCGTGTCCGGGGCGCTTTCTCACGGGCCGCCACGCCGCCCAAGGGCCGCCTTTCAGACATGAAGATCGTCGCCGGGAATTCCAACCACGCGCTCGCCCAGGCGATCGCCGACTATCTGGACATGGAGCTCGCGCAGTGCGCGGTGCGGCGCTTCGCCGATCAGGAGATTTTCGTCGAAATCCAGGAGAACGTGCGCGGCGAGGACGTGTTCGTCGTGCAGTCGACGAGCTTTCCGGCCAACGACAATCTGATGG
The DNA here is from genome assembly GCA_050728815.1 of Propylenella sp. Taxonomy (GTDB): domain Bacteria; phylum Pseudomonadota; class Alphaproteobacteria; order Rhizobiales; family Afifellaceae; genus DASWJZ01. Next base: position 5,524 of record JBOHKB010000254.1, on the reverse strand, counting down.
AGCTTTTGATTATCATCGATGCGCTGAAGCGCGCCTCGGCGCGCCGCATCACGGCGGTCATCCCTTATTACGGCTACGCCCGGCAGGACCGGAAATCACTCGGCCGCACGCCGATCTCCGCCAAGCTCGTCGCGAACATGATCGTCACCGCCGGCGTCGACCGGGCGCTCACCGTCGATCTCCACGCCGGGCAGATTCAGGGTTTCTTCGACATCCCGACTGATCACCTGTTCGCCGCGCCTGTCTTCACCCGCGACATCGCCGAGCGCTACGAGAGCAACCACCTGATGGTGGTTTCGCCGGACGTCGGCGGCGTGGTGCGCGCGCGGCTGATCGCCAAGCGCATCGACGCGCCGCTTGCGATCGTCGACAAGCGCCGCGAGCGCCCGGGCGAGTCGGAGGTGATGAACATCATCGGCGACGTGGATGGGCGGGCGTGCCTCCTCGTCGACGACATCGTCGATTCCGGCGGCACGCTTTGCAACGCAGCCGACGTGCTGCTCGAGCGCGGCGCCACGTCGGTCGCCGCCTACATCACGCACGGCGTGCTTTCGGGGGGCGCCGTGGCGCGCATCACTGCGTCAAAGCTGAAGGAGCTTGTGATCACCGATTCGATCGAGGCGACGAGCGCGGTGAAGACGGCGTACAACATCCGCATCGTCTCGATCGCCGCGCTGCTCGGCGAGGCAGTGAATCGCACGGCGCTGGAAAAATCGGTGTCGAGCTTGTTCGACTGATCGTCAGACCGCGAAACGCAAAGCCGCGCCGCCGAACGCCGCGACGCCCAGCACCGGCACGACGCCGACGTGAAAACGCAGCAGCGCGATCGCGGCGGCGAGCGCGATGATTGCGGCGGCCGGATCGATGCTCGCCAACTCCGGCACAGGAACCGCAAGCGGCCCAAGGGCCACCTCCCCCACCTCGGCGAAGAGCACGTGAAGCCCAAACCAAAGCGCGAGGTTTGCTATCACGCCGACCACCGCCGCCGTCACCGCGGCGAGCGCCCCTGCGATGAAGCGATTCTCCCGGAGCCGCTCGACAAACGGGGCGCCGGCAAAGATGAACAGGAATGACGGCACGAACGTCACCCACAGCGTAATCGTCGCGCCGATCGTGCCGGCGACCAACGAGTCGAGGCCGCCGGCGTCGCGATAGCCGGCAAGGAACCCGACGAAAACCAGCACGAGGATGAGCGGCCCGGGTGTGGTCTCGGCGAGGCCAAGCCCGGTCAGCATCTCGTCGGGCTGGAGCCACTGATAGAACTCGACCGCCTGCTGCGCGACATAGGCGAGCACCGCGTAGGCGCCACCGAAGGTGACGACGGCGACCTTGGAGAAGAACAGCGCCTCTTGCGTGAAGACGTGGCCGCCGCCGAGAAGCGCGGCGACGAGCGCGACAGGCAGGAACCATATGGCGAGCCAGACGATCGCCGCGGTGGCCGACTCGACCCAGGGGTTGCCTCGCGCGCCACCGACGTTGCTCCCCGCGTCCGCGCTCTCCCGCGCGTCGGCAGACGCGACGTGCCCATTCCGCGCAAGCAGTAGTCCGGCAGCGGCCGCGCTGGCGACGATGAGCGGGAACGGCACGCCGAGGAACGCGATGGCGACGAAAGCCGCCACCGCGATCACGAGAGAAGCCGCCCCCTTCAGCGCCCGCCTCGAGATGCGGAGGAGAGCTTCCGCGACGATGGCGAGCACGGCCGCCTTGAGGCCGAAGAGCAAGCCTTCGACCAGCGGCAGGTCGCCGAGCGTCACGTAGGCGATCGACAGCCCGAGCAGCACGAAGAAGCCGGGAAGCACGAAAAGCGTGCCGGCGACGACGCCGCCGCGCACGCCGTGCATCAGCCAACCGACGTAGGCGGCGAGTTGTGTCGCCTCCGGCCCCGGCAGGATCATGCAGTAGTTCAGCGCATGCAGGAACCGGCCTTCGTCGATCCAGCGCTTCTCGTCGACCACGACGCGATGCATGAGCGCGATCTGGCCGGCCGGGCCGCCGAAATTGATGACACCGATCTTGAGCCAGACGCGCATCGTCTCGCGGAACGGTACGTCGCGCGCAACCGCAGCTGCGTTCTCAACCGTTGCCGAAGCTTCCACTCTCATGACTGGACCCTCGATGCGCGCATACGCTCAGGGTTCCAGTCGTGCTTCTCGCCGCGGCCGTAGCGGCACCATGCGAAGAGCCCGTCATAGATCGCGATCCCAGCGGCGAGCTGCTGCTGATCGTCGGCATAAGCGAGCGAGAGGCCAAGCGAGACCGCGAGCAGGCCCGGCGCCTGCGGCGACAGTTCATGCCGGTCCGTATCGGCGCCGCGGACGATGATCGCCAGGTCCCGCAGGCCCGGATCGTCGAGGCCAAGAATGTCGAGGAACGTGTCGAAGCTGCAGCGCTCGCCGACATGGCTGAACGTCACGTCGGGGATGTCGAAGGGGATTCCCCCCATCTCCTCCGCAATGTCGCGCACCCATTCGGCCGCCACGAAGTGAATCTCCGCGGCGGGATCGACGAAGCGGCGGATGAGCCACGGGCAAGCGATGCGGTCGATCTTGGGCCGCGCACGCGTAACCCAGACGCTCGGCCGCCCGCCCGCCGGGTCGTACCATTGGGTCCGCCGCACCATCGGCCCGCCAGCGGCAGCGTAAGCATCGATGCCTCCAGCGAGGATGCGCGCGGGCACGCCTTGCTGCTGGAGCAGCGCGGCGGCAAGCTCGCTGACGTTATGCCCGTGCGCGCAATAGACGACGGGCGCCTTGTCGCGATAGTCGCGCGCCCAGTCACGGGCGCCTTGGTGGTCGCGCCAGGCCGCCGACGCAATCAGCGTCTCGGCGTCCTTGAAGACCGCCTCGCGACGCACGTCGACGATCGGCGGGCAGAACGGCGTGCCCAGCAAAGCAGCCAGTTCTTCCGCGGAAATCGTGAGATGAGAATTGCCCATAGCCTACCCCTCCGCAGTAAAGCAGAGAAGGCGGTGCTTGGGCCACGGGCCTTTGGGAAGCCGGGAGACCGCCGTCACCCCGACGCCTTCATCCTAACACAACCGCCGGCCTGCACAAGCGGCCCACGACGATGGCTGCCTGGCGTCCGGCATCCACAGCACGGGCTTCCCGTCGCGATCATAGCGGTGTACGATCCTATCCTCCAGGATAGGAGATGATATGAAGCACGCGACGCATCCCGGCATCGTCGTTCGGCTGAAGCGCGCGCACGGGCACCTCGCCTCCGTCATCTCCATGTTCGAGGAAGGGCGCCCGTGCCTCGATCTGGCGCAGCAACTCCACGCGGTCGAAAGCGCAGTAAGCAACGCCAAGCGCGAGCTGATTCACGATCACATCGAGAATTGCCTTGACGAGAGAGGCGACCGCGCCGGGCAGCGCGAGACGCTGAAGGAGTTCAAGGCGTTGGCGAAGTACCTGTGAAGCTGCCGTCACTTGCGCAGCGGGCGGTCGGGCCGGACAAGCATCACGGCCATAATCACCGTCATGATGGGCGCCACGGCCACACGCACGGCGCTATCGATCCAACGATCGCCACGACGGAACGGGGCATCTGGGCGATCAAGTGGTCGTTCATCCTGCTTGCCCTGACCGCCCTGCTGCAAACGGCCGTCGTTGTCGTCTCCGGCAGCGTGGCGCTCTTCGCGGACACCATCCACAACTTCGCCGACGCCGCGACGGCGATCCCGCTCTGGGTGGCGTTCGCGCTGGCGCGCCGAAAGCCGACCTCGAGATTCACCTACGGCTATGGCCGGGTGGAGGACTTGGCCGGCGTCGCCATCGTGCTGATCATATTGTCGAGCGCTCTCGTCGCTGGCTACGAGGCGATCGATCGGCTGATCGAGCCGAGAGCGATCTACTATCTCGCCGCCGTGACCGCGGCGGGCGTGATCGGCTTCGTCGGCAACGAAGCGGTCGCGATCTTCCGCATCCGCGTCGGAAGGGAGATCAACAGCGCCGCGCTTGTGGCGGACGGCTATCACGCGCGCACCGACGGGCTGACGAGCCTCGCGGTCGTGCTCGGCGCCGCGGGCGTATGGCTAGGATTCCCGCTCGCAGACCCGCTTGTCGGCCTGCTCATCACGCTCGCGATATTCGGCATCGTCTGGCAGTCCGCAAAGGCCGTCCTGACGCGGATGCTCGACGGCGTGGAGCCGGGCATGACCGAACAGATCCGACATGCGGCGCGGCATGTGCCGGGCATCCAAGATGTCACGGATGCACGGGCGCGCTGGCTCGGACACAAACTCCACGCCGATGTCGCCATCGAGGTGAGTGAACACCTGACCGTCGGGGATGCGAACCGGATCAGCGAGGCCTTTCGTCACGAGCTCGCATCCCATGTTCCGCCGCTTAGCACTGTCTTCATTCGGCTATCGCGCGGCAAGGAAGCCGACTCTCGTGGCTCAGCCGTTTAACCCGAGATTTCGGACACATTCGGCCGTGCTTAGGCAGCCGCCGTGGCGTGTTTGCGTTTTCTCGCCCTCTCCCCTATAAGCCCGCGCACGCGCTGACACCCTTGGAGGCGGCGCGGAACCCGGCCGCTAGCGCGGCCTTTTCGCTTTCTCAGTTCAGGAGTGCCCCATGGCTCAGACGAGCGTTCTGAAGGCCGAGGCGCGCGAGCGGGTCGGCAAGGGGGCCGCCCGCGCAGTGCGCCGCGAGGACAAGATCCCGGCCGTCATCTACGGCGACAAGAAGCCGCCGATCCCCATCTCGCTGCCGCAACGCGAGGTGACGCAACGGCTGCACGCCGGCGGGTTCCTCACCCACCTCATGCAGATTGAGGTCAATGGCGAAGAAATGCGGGTCATCCCGAAGGATTACCAGCTCGACCCGGTGCGCGACTTCCTGATCCACGTGGATTTCCTCCGGGTCGGCGAAGGCGCGCGTCTGACCCTCGACGTGCCAGTGCATTTCAGGAACCACGTCGATTCCCCGGGCCTGAAGCGCGGCGGCGTGCTGAACGTCGTCCGCCACGCGATCGAGCTGGTGGTGCCGGCCGACACCATTCCCGAGTTCATCGAGGTGGACCTGACCGGCCTCGAGATCGGCGACTCCTTCCACATCTCGAGCGTCGCGCTCCCCGAGGGTGTGGTGCCGACCGTAAAACGCGACTTCACCATCGCCACCATCGCCGGCTCCGCCGCGATGCTGCCGGAGGAGGAAGAAGCGAAGCCCGAAGGCGAGGAGGTCGTCGAGGGCGAGGAGGCTGCCGAGGGAGAGAAGGCCGAGGGCGAAGAGCCTGCGGAGAAGGACAAGGCCAAGGGCAAGGAAGAATAGCCCGCCAAGCAGGACCGCGGGATGCTTCTCATCGCGGGCCTCGGCAATCCCGGCCGGCGCTATGCCGGCCACCGGCACAATATCGGCTTCATGGCAGCGGATGCGATTCACCGCCGCCATCGTTTCTCGCCCTGGCGCGCGCGCTTCGAGGGGGAGACCTCCGAGGGCGAGTTTTCCGGCGAGAAGGCGCTCCTCCTGAAACCCGCGACCTTCATGAACGAGTCGGGCCGCTCCGTCGGCCAGACCATGCG
>JBOHKB010000253.1:0-9194 GCA_050728815.1 Propylenella sp. | reverse complement strand
CGGCGACATCGAGCGAGATCGTATCGACGGCCTTGAACGCACCGGAAGCGGTTCCGAATTCGACGGTGAGATCCTCGATGGCGAGAAGCGTCGCCATCAGCGGTCCGAACGCGAAAGCCAGGCGGCGGAGACAGCGGCTGCCCGATCACCCGAAACCGCCCGTGAATGCGCGCGCACGGCGCTTCCCGGCGAGGGCATAGCGGCAGTCGTATGGAACACGACCCTTGCTCGCCTCCCTGGCGGCATTTATTGATATCGATAATTAATCGTAGACCTTAGCCGACCCGTGTCAACAAAGATGCTCGAACTCGCCGAACCTCTCGCTTCACAACAAAGTAAGCGCCGCGCGGACAACGTCTACCACGCCCTGAAGCGAGCCATCCTGCTCAGGGAGCGGCTGCCGGGGGACGCGCTCCTTGAGCAGGACCTCGCGGGAGAGATGAACTGCAGCCAGGGCACCATCCGCGAGGCGCTGATGCGGCTGCAGGGCGACGGGCTCGTCACTCGCCGCGGCTATCGCGGCACGGTGGTGTCGGACACGAGCGCGGACGAAGCGGCGCTTCTCACCGCGATCAGAATCCGCATCGAGACGATGTCCGCGGAACGCGCCGCATGCTCGGCGGCGCAGGCGGATTTCGAGGAGCTCGAAATTATCGTCTCACTGATGCGGGACTACGAGGCGGCCGGCGAAATCTATGGCCTGAGCGAGCTCGATCATCGCTTTCACGCGGTGATCCTGCGGGCGGCGGCGCTAGAGGCGGTCGAGCCGATCCTGACCCGCTGCATGCTGCACATCCACCGCCACACGATGGGCAATCCTCTCCGCCGCGGGCGGTCCCAATACGAGAATGCATCGGTGGCGCATGAAGCGCTTCTGAAGGCGATAGAGTCGCGCAGCGTCGACAAATCCCGCGCGGCGATGCGCGATCACATTGAAAGCGTTCTCAAGCGGTGGTCGCCAGCCGTATGGAAGATTGTGCCGGCGATATCGGCCTAGCGCTAACAGCGGTAGCTGATCTGCTGATCAGTGTCCCACTCAGGACAGGCCGATCACCCTCGCATCGTCGGAGAACAGGGCCTCAATCAGGTCCGCGTTGTGGCGGAGCATTGCCCGCTGATTGAGCGAACCTTTGTCCGTCACTTCGCCCTTGTCGATGGAGGGTTCGCGTTCCATCACCAACACCCGCACCACGCGCGAGGCCGATCCGGTCGCGCCAGCCGCGTGCATTGAGAGGCGCTCCCTCAGGCATCCTCGAATGCGCGGATGCGCAACAACGGCGACTTCGTTGAGTTTCGCGCCGTTCGGAATCAGCTCGCGCAAAGCGGGCATGAACGGCAGCAGGAGAGCGCCAAGCTCGTCACGGTCCTCACCGGCAATCACGGCGTCGCGCACCAACCCCCCGAACTCGTTCACCAGCTTCGCCCGAAGCGCGCCGACATGGACCCAGGTGCCGGTCCGCAGCTTGAAATTTTCGGCCAGCCGTCCGTCGAAGAGAAAGCCTTTGGCGGCATCGAACGGGACGGCGAAGCGCAGCGCGTCGCCGAGCTTGTAGAAGCCCTCTTCGTCGAACGCCTCCGCCGTGAGCTTCGGGTCGCGCCAGTATCCTGGTGTGATGTTCGGCCCCTTGAGACGCGCCTCCAGCTTGTCGCCGGCCGGCGTGAGCTTCAGCGTCACGCCCGGCGCCGGGATGCCGACATTGCCCGGCGATTCCTGCTCCTCGGTGCAGAAGAGCGCGAACGGCGCCGTCTCCGTCGAGCCAAGTCCGGTGGCCAGCAGGACGCGCTCGCCGACCGTTTCCACCGCGAGTTCGGAGAGGCGCTGCCAAGTATGCTGCGCCATCCCCGCGCCGGCGTACATGAGGAGCTTCAGGCGCCGAAAGAAGTTTTGCCGGAGTAGTGCATCCCGCTCCATGGCGTCGACCAGGAGTTCGTAGCCGGCCGGGACATTGAAGTACCAGGTCGGCGACACGTCCTTCAGATTCCGTATCGTCTCGCCGATACCGGCAGGCGATGGCGTGCCGCCGTCAATGTAGTACGCGCCGCCGTTGTAGAGCGCGAAGTTGAATACCTTGTTGCCACTGGCGGTATGGTTCCACGGCGCCCAATCGACCAGGATCGGCGGCTCGTCGCGAACGAAGGCGTAGCAGTTCGCTACCATCTCCTGGTTGGCGCAGAGCATTCGCTGGGTCTGGATCACCGCCTTCGGCGAGCCGGTTGTGCCCGAGGTGAAAAGGAATTTTGCCACCGTATCCGGCCCGACTGCGACATGAGCCCGGTCGACCGAGTCATCCGGCTCCGATTCCAGGAGCTCTTCGAACAGGATCATCTGCCGCCGATCGAGCGGATTGCGCACCGATACGACCGGCACATCCGGATCGATCGTGGCTTCGATCGCATTTCGGTAAGCGGCGCCCTCGCTGGCGAACACCATACCCGGCGTGAGCTGGCGGACGATGTCGCGGAGCTTGCTGAAGTCCTTCGAGCGCAATGAATAGGCGGTGGAGACCGCGGCGGAGGGCACCCCGGCATATTGCGCACCGAGCGCCATCAAGGCGTGCTCGATGTCGTTGCCGGAAAGGATGAGCAGCGGCCGTTCCGCCGAAAGGTCACGCGCGATGAACGCCTGGGCGGCGCGGCGCACCCTGTCCAGTCCCTCGGCATAGGTCAGCAGGCGCCACTCGCCGCCGGCGGCGCGCTGCGCCAACCACGGCCGCTCCGGCGTCGCCTTCGCCCAATGCACGAGGCGGTCCGTGATCCGGTCGGGGTAGGGCCCGAGCGGGTCTGCGCGCTGCACGATGAACGTGCCGTCGGCGCGCTTCTCCATCTCGACCCGCGGCTCCCAAAGCTTCACGCGCCTCAGGCCGGCTTCGGGCATATGCCCCTCCCCGACATCGTTCTCCTCCCCACGTTCTTATAGTGGGTGGGGCGCTCCTTGACGATTTCAACGCCGATTGTTTACATGGAAACATTCTTCTCGGAAACAATCATGAACCGCGCTGCGGACACGTCAGGCGTCGAGGCTGCGGCGGCCCCGCTGGTCACTTGCGAGACTGTCGGACAAGTCGCTTTCGTCGGCCTCAATCGGCCGGAGAAGCGCAACGCCATCAATGACCGGCTGCTCGAGGATCTGGCGGGCGCGATCGAGCGCGCGCAGCGCGAGGCAAGAGCGGCGGTCATCTTCGGGCACGGCGAGCATTTCTGCGCCGGCCTGGACCTCGCCGAGCATGTGCTCAAGACGCCGATGGAAGGCGTGCACGGCTCGCGGCGCTGGCACGCCGTCTTCGGCATGATCGAGCGGGGGAAAATCCCCTGGATCGCCGCGCTGCACGGCGCCGTCGTGGGCGGCGGGCTCGAGCTTGCGGCATCGGCACACATACGCGTGGCCGACGCGAGCGCCTTCTTCGCCCTCCCGGAGGGGCAGCGCGGCATCTTCGTCGGCGGCGGCGGCTCGGTCCGCGTTGCGCGGCTCATGGGCGTCGCACTGATGACCGACATGATGCTCACCGGCCGCGTCGCCTCGCCGATGGAGGCGGAGCGCTGGAACCTGATCCAATATCTGACGGCGAAAGGCGGCGCGAAGGAAAGGGCGGAGGAACTCGCCAAGGTCGCGGCGAGCAACGCCGAGATCTCTAACTACGCCATCATCAACGCCCTCTCCCGCATCCAGGACATGTCGCGGGACGACGGGCTGTTCGTCGAGTCCTTCGTCGCCTCCTTCACGGCGACAAATCCCGAGGCGCAGGAGCGACAGCGCGCGTTCCTGGAGAAGCGCGCCGCCCCGCTGAAACGCCCGGCGGAGGATTGAGGTGGATCAGGTCGTCGCCAGACGCGCGCCTTCCGAAGTGGTTGAAGTCGGGCCGCTCGGCGATTCGCTCGGCTTCCTGTTGCGCATGGCGCAGCTCCAGACCTTCGGGCACTACTTCACCGAGATGAGCGACCTGGAGATGAAGCCCGGCGCGTTCTCGGTCCTGACGGTCATCCTGCACAATCCCGGCATCCGGCAGGGCGTGCTTGCGCAGCGGCTGATGATCAAGCGCGCCCACATGACCAAGCTGATCCGCAGCCTGGAGAGGAGCGGCTACGTGAAGCGCACGGTTCCCGACGACGACCGCCGCTCCGTCACGCTGACGCTCACCGCCGAGGGGCGGAAATTCGCGAAGCGAGGCTGGCTGCGCTTCATGAGCCACGAGCAGGCCCCGCGGAACTCCCTCACGCCGCAGCAGCAACGGCAGCTCATCGGCCTCCTCCAGATCTTCGTTGGACTTGAGGAGACAGTCGCGTGAACCTCGCCGATCTCGTTGCGCTCGACATCCACACGCATGCCGAGGAGCCATGCGGGCCGCGCGACGACGGCTATGACGAGTTCCAGGCTGGCATGGCCCGGTACTTCAAGAACCCCGCTGGCGCGAAGGGCATGCTGCCGACGGTCGAGCAGACCGCCGCATACTATCGCGAGCGCAAGATAGGCTGCGTGATCTTCCCGGTTGATGCGGAGCGCGAAACCGGCTTCCGCCGCTACGCCAACGAAGACGTCGCGAGGATCGCCGCCGAGAACGGTGACATCATGATCCCGTTCGCCTCCATAGACCCGGCGAAGGGGAAGGCGGGCGCGCGCGAGGCGCGGCGGCTCATCGCCGATTTCGGCATTCGCGGCTTCAAGTTCCACCCGACGATGCAGGCGTTCTATCCGGACGACCGCAACGCCTACCCGCTCTACGAGGCGATCGCCGAAGCGGGTGCCATCGCCCTCTTCCACACCGGCCAGACGGGGGTCGGCGCGGGCATGCGCGGCGGCATGGGCATGAAGCTCAAATACTCCAACCCGATCCATCTTGACGATGTGGCCGCCGACTTTCCGGAGATGCGCATCGTTCTCGCGCACCCGTCCTTCCCCTGGCAGGAGGAGGCGCTTGCGGTCGCGATCCACAAACCGAACGTCTACATCGACCTGTCCGGCTGGTCGCCGAAATACTTTCCGCCAGTCCTCATCCAGTACGCCAACACGCTGCTCAGGCAGAAGATGCTGTTCGGCTCCGACTGGCCCGCGATCACGCCGGACCGCTGGCTGGCTGATTTCCGGAACATCGATATTCGGGATGAGGTTCGCCCGCTCATCCTGAAAGAAAACGCGGCGAGGCTGCTCGGCCTCTGAGCCGCCGGGGCAAATCAGGGAGGTAGGATATGAACAGACTGTTGAGAATGACGGCGTTCGCAGCATCCATGGCCATGGCGGCCGGCTTGGCGAATGCCAAGGAGCTTCGGATTGCACCGGCGGGCCCGCCCGCGCATCCAGCGCATTACATGTACGAGCATTTCGTCGAATACTTGGCCAAGGAATCGGGCGGCGAGCTGACGGCGACGATCCTCGGCCCAGAGGTCGTGGCGCTGCCGCAGATGAAGGACGCGTTGCAGACCGGGCTCGTCGATATCGGCAACTACCTGCCGCTCTACTTCGCCGCCGGCATGGACACGACCAACATTGCTGGCGACTTCGCCCTTGTCGGCCGCAACTCGCATGTCATGGCGCTGGCGATGACCGAGTATGTCGTCACCTGCGAAGGATGCCAGAAGGAATTCGCGGATGTGGGCATCGTCTTCCTCGGTTCGGGTTCCTCGGATGTCTACGGAATCCTGACCACGAAGCCGGTGCGCACCGCCGCAGACATGAAAGGCCTCCGGCTCCGCTCCGGCGGCGCGCCCTATTCCCGCTGGGCCGAGCATTTCGACGCCACGGGCGTGGCGATGCCCGTCGGTGAGACGTTCGAGGGCATGAGCCAGGGCACCATCGAAGGGACGATGGCCTCGATCGTCGACATGCTCTCGTTCCGGCTGATGGACGTGGCCAAATACGTCACGCGCGTGCCGATTGGCACGTATCATGTCACCTGCAACTTCTGTGTAGCCAAAGCCACATGGGACTCGCTCTCCGACAAGGAGAAGGCGCAGGTCGTCGCCGCCGCCGCGCGCGCGAATTTCGACCTGACCGACCGCTGGGCATACCAGCTGCCGGCTGCCGCCATGGGCGCGGTCAAGAAGACCAGTATCGAGGTGATCGAGCCCGATCCGGCCTTCCTCGAAGCCTCCAACGCCTTCATCGCGTCCGACGAGGCGTCGCGGGTGGCCGCGGGTGGCGAGATGGCGCAGCACTTCGTTGACCTCGTTGCGAAATGGACCGCCATCGTGAACGAGGTCGGCGAGGATCCGGACAAGCTCGCCGAACGGGCCAAGGCGGAAATCTGGTCGAAGGTCGACTGGGCGACCTATGGCAACTAGGCGCTTCCACGCTGCGTAGACCCGCGCCGGTCCGGAATGTCTCCCCCGGGCCGGCGCAACCCCGACCCGCCTTCACCGTCGCAGGCATGACCGCGCTTTTCACCTTCGCCGCGCGAAGCGTCCGCATCCTCGCGCTCATCGGCTCGGTCGGCACGGTGGCGATGATGCTTCACATCTGCCTCGACGTGGCGCTCCGGGACTTCTTCCGCATCTCGCTCGACACCACCCCGGACATAGTCGCCCGCTACTACATGGTCGTCGTCGCCTTCCTGCCGCTCGCATGGCTCGAGAAGCAGAACGGCATGGTTTCGGTCGAGCTTCTCGAGTGGGCGCTCGGGCCCCGCGCCCGGCGGATCTCTGACATCTTCGTCGCGCTCTTCTCGGCGCTCGTTTACGGCGTGCTCGCCTGGACCACGGCCCGTAGCGCGCTCAGGCATTTCGAGGTAGGCACTTTTGTCGAGTTCACGCACTACAGAATGCCCGTCTGGCATTCGCATTTCCTGCCGCCGCTCGGCTTTCTGCTCGCCACCTGTGTCTGCCTGCTGAAGGGGTTGGAACTCACGGTCCATCCGGGCCGCGACCAGAAGCCGGAGCCGCTCGCGTGAACGTCGAGGTCGGTTTCTGGGGCGTCGCGATCCTGGTGCTCCTGCTCATCGCGCGGATGCCGGTGGCGCTTGCGCTCGTGGCGGTCAGCTTCGGCGGGATCACGTTCCTCGTCGGCCCAAGTCCCGCCCTCGGCATCGTGATGAACACGCCCTACAGCTTCGTGGCGTCCTGGACGCTGAGCGCGGTGCCGATGTTCCTGCTCATGGGCTTCGTCGCATACCATTCGGGGCTGACGACCGGGCTCTTCGAGGCCGCGAAGGTAATCTTGCGCAGGATTCCCGGCGGGCTCGCGATTTCCGCGGTCTTCGCGTGCTCAGGCTTCGCCGCCGTCTCCGGCTCTTCGCTTGCCTGCGCCGCGGCGATGGGGCGCATCGCCATCCCCGAGATGGTGACGGCGGGCTACCGCCCCTCGGTCGCCTGCGGCTCGATCGCGGCAGGCGGCACCATCGGCGCACTGATTCCGCCTTCGATCCTCATGATCATCTACGGCATCATCGCCGAGACTTCCGTCACCCTGGTCTTCGTCGGAGGCATCAGCATCGGACTCATGACGGCATTCTCCTACGTTGCCGTGATCCTCATCATCAGCTGGCTGCGGCCCGACCTGATCCCGCGGCAGGTCCGCCAGGAGAGGGAAAGCTCGGTCAGGGCGCTCATCGGCATATGGCCGACGCTCGTGCTGATCGTGCTGGTCTTCGGCGGGCTCTTCTCGGGTTTTTTCAGCGCCACGGAGGCGGGCGCGGTAGGCGCGCTCGGCGCGGCCCTTCTCGGTTTTGTCACCGGCGGGCTCGGCTGGAAGGCGGTACAGCAATCGCTGCTGGAGACCGTGCTCACCACGTCGTCGCTTTTCATCATCGCCGTGGGCGCGGCGATGTTCACCCGATTTCTCGGCATTTCCGGCCTTTCGGGCTTCCTCAATTCCATGGTCGCCGGGGCCGATCTCAACTACGCGCAGCTCATGCTCATCATCGTGCTGATTTACCTGGTGCTTGGCACGTTCATGGAGCCGTTCGGCGCGATGCTGGTCACGCTTCCCGTCTTCCTGCCGATCCTCAAGGCGGAAGGCATCAGCCTGGTGTGGTTCGGCGTGCTCGTCGTGAAGATGCTCGAGATCGGGATGATCACGCCGCCGTTCGGCCTCAACGTTTTCGTCATCCGCAACGTCGCCGCCCAGTATGCGAGCGTGGTGCAGATATTCAGGGGCGTCGTTCCGTTCTTCTTCGCCGACCTCGTGGTCGTCTTCCTCGCCGTGGCCTTCCCGCAGATCATTCTCTTCCTGCCGGGAACATAGCTCGATCAGGCGCGTCCATTAGGCCGGCCGCGCAGCTGACGAGGAGCGAGCCGAGCCTCCCCCGTCGCCAAGCGCGCGGAGGGCGTTCAGGATCACCAGCACGTCGATCACCTCCTGGATCAGCGCGCCCTGGACCGGCGGGATGTAGCCGAGCGCGGCCAAAACCATGCCAAGAGTCGAGAGACCGATGCCGGCGAAAACGCTTTCATAGGCGATGCGCTGCGAGCGCGTGGCGATGGCGACGGCGCGCGGCAGCCGCGTGAGATCCTCGACGAGGAGAACCGCATCCGCCGCCTCGGCAGCGCCGGCGGCGCCGCTCCCCATGGCGATGCCGACATCTGCCGCGGCGAGCGCGGGGGCGTCGTTCACGCCGTCGCCGACCATGACGACGGCGCCGTTCTCGCGCTCTCGCCGCACGAGGTCGACCTTCGCCTCCGGCAGGAGGCCGGCATAGACCGCGTCGAACGGCAACTCCCGCGCGATCCGCTCTGCCACCATCTCGTTGTCGCCGGTGGCAAGGACGACGCGCCGCACCGTCTGATCGCGGAGCGCGAAGAGCGCCTCGCGCGCCTCCGGGCGCGCCTCGTCGAGCACTTCCAACACGGCGGCGAGCCTACCGTCGAGCCCAACCGCGACGAGATTGCCGCCATCTTCGCGGAGGCTTGCGGGCCAACCGCCGTCGGCGCGGTCGCGGACGTAAGTGAGGCTGCCGACTGCGACGGAGCGGCCCTCCACTTGGCCCTCGATTCCGGCGCCCGATGTCTCCTTCGCGTCGGATGGCGGCGAAAGGGGCAGGAAGCGCGCCCGCGCGGTCCGCACCAGGAGCCCTGCGATGACGTGCGTTGACGCCTGGTCGAGCGACGCTGCGAGCCGCAGCGCCTCATCCGCGTCCAGGCCGTCCACGAGGTAACGAGGCGCGGCGCCCACGCTTCCCTTCGTCAGCGTGCCGGTCTTGTCGAGCATCAGTATTTTGGCCCGCGCCAGCGCCTCGAGAACCCCGCCGCCCTTCACCAGGATGCCGTGC
>JBOHKB010000252.1:0-9145 GCA_050728815.1 Propylenella sp. | reverse complement strand
GCCCGCGGAACGCTACGGGTGCTGATCGCGCCGCCGACGCATCCCCACCATGACGACCGCCCGCACATCGCGGTTTCGCCGTTGCGCGCAACCCAACGGCAGCCTCAGCAGATTGCGTCAGTCCGCTTAGCCCCCAACGACTCGTGTCAGGCGCAAAAGCATCGCCAGCGCTCGCAACGCATGGATCAGCTTTTCCCGGCTGTCACGGATGCGTTCGAACAGGACCGCAAGAAGGATAGCGGCGCCTATGAACGTTCCCTGCCAGAACGCGTTGACGCCGAGCAGGCCCAGGCTGTTGCGGATAATCTCGATCAGCGCGGCGCCGATCAATGCGCCAAACGCGGTTCCGCTTCCGCCCGCGAGATTCGCGCCGCCGATGACGGTCGCGGCGATTACCTGCAACTCCATGCCGGTGCCGAGGTTGGTGGTCACCGCGCCGAGCCAGCCGGTCATGACAATGGCGCAGAGGCCGGCGCTCAACGATGAGATCATATAGACTGCGAGTTTGACGCGGCGGACAGGAACGCCGGTCAGGATCGCGGCCTGCTCGTTGCCTCCGATTGCGAACACGTAGCGCCCGAACTTCGTCCACAGGAGGACGTAGCCGGTAATGAGCGCGAGCACGATGGTGTAGATCACCGGATAGGCGATGACGAGCTCGTCGCCGAAAACCGGGATGCGGAGGGAACCGCCGCCGACAGCCAACAGCTTGTTGTGGTCGGGCCCGAACTGGAACACCGTGGTGTTGCCCGACGCAACCATGGCCAGGCTCCGTGCGATCGACAGCATGCCGAGCGTCACCACGAAGGGCGGCATGCCGACATAGGCGATCAGCACGCCGTTGAAGGCGCCGACGATGAGCGCAGTGGCGAGCGACGCGCCGATTCCAACGTAGATGTTGAAGCCCAGGTGCATAACCACAGCCACGATCATGCTGCAGAGGACGAGCACCGAGCCGACGGAGAGATCGATACCGCCGGTAATGATGACGAGCGTCATGCCGAGCGCGATTATCGCCGTGAACGTAAAATTGCGGGTGATGTTGAAAAGATTGCTGCCGGTCAGGAATGGCGGAGATGCGATGGCCATGTAGGTGAAAAAGATAAGAAGGGCGACAAATATCCAGAACGTCTGGCGGGACAGAATCCAGGCCAGCGTCGTGTGTTGCCGGCGGCCGATGGTGTCGTCGAGAGTTATGGCCATTCCCGCTTCCCCTTGCCCTTTTTACACGCGCTCGATGGCCCCGGTGATGAGGCCCGTCACTTCTTCCGGTGAAGAATCGGCTATGTTCTTGTCGGCCACCTTTCTTCCCCGGCGCAGAACGGCGATGCGATCGGCCACCGCAAAAACGTCAGGCATGCGGTGACTGATCAGGATGACGCCGATGCCCCGGTCGCGAAGGTGGCGGATGAGGTTTAGGACTTCGGCGACCTGGCGCACGGAAATCGCGGCCGTGGGCTCGTCCATGAGCACGATCTTCGGTTCCGACAGCATCGTGCGCGCGATCGCAACCGCCTGACGTTGTCCACCGGACATCATCTTGACCAAGTCGCGCGGCCGCGTTTCCGATTTCAATTCTCGGAAAAGCTCGCCGGCCCGCTTGTACATCGCCGCATAGTCGAGAAGGTGGAACGGCAGTCTGCCGCGATAGATCTCGCGGCTCAGAAACACGTTCGCCGCCGCCGTCAGATTCCCGCAAAGCGCAAGATCCTGATAGACGATCTCGATGCCGTGCTGACGCGCCTCGATCGGGCGGTGGAAATGCACCTCCCTGTCGGCGATCCGGATGCTGCCATGGGACGGCGGGAAGTTTCCGGCGATGATCTTCACCAGCGTCGATTTGCCGGCGCCGTTGTCGCCCATCAGCCCAACGACTTGCCCCCCTTCAAGCGACAGCGTGACATCGTTCAGGGCTTGGATCGCCCCGAAGTTCTTCGAAATTTCGGATAGTTCCAGCACCGCCAACGGCGTTCCCCCTCGCGCGCAGTTGCCGATCTGCGACCCCCAAGCGCGTAGCTAGCCTCACTCTCCCCAAAACGGCAAGTCCGTGCGCCCGATGGAAAATCCCTGCACGATCCTTGCTGTCGGCGCTTACCGCGATTTCGTCCAATTGACTCTCTAGATTTCTATTCATATTACTTTTCACCTGCGAGAGGAACCAACGGGATTCTCACGCAAACTACGGTGGTTTCGACCCCAGGAGGTGATCCTCGGGTCTCTAGGAGGGCAGGTAGGCAAGTCGCGAGATTGCAGCCCCGATAGGCAGCAAACCACACTGTTTCATTTGGCCAGAGCGTCCCGCCGGATCGAAGAGGGCGAGGATGAGAGGGAGGAATTCATGAGGAAGACACTCTTGCTACTTGCTGCAACGGCGCTGGCGCTCAGCGTCGGACCGGCGATGGCGCAGAAGAAGGTCTTGGCGATTGTAGTCAAGGGGCTCGACAATCCGTTCTTCGAGGCGATCAACCAGGGCTGCCAAAAGTGGAACGGCGAAAACGCAAGCAGCGAATATGAGTGCTTCTACACCGGCCCGGCGTCGACGTCCGATGAGGCCGGCGAGGCGCAGATCGTTGCAGACTTGCTGAGCCGCAGCGACGTGGTCGCGATGGCCATCTCGCCATCGAACGCGAAGCTGATCGCCAACACGCTGACGCAGGCGGCGCCGAAGATTCCGATCATGACGATCGACGCCGACCTCGCGGCTGAAGATGCGGCTCTCCGCAAGACCTACCTCGGCACCGACAACTACCTGATGGGCTTCCGCCTCGGCGAATATCTCAAGGAAGCCAAGCCTGACGGCGGCACGCTCTGCACCATCCAGGGCAATCCCGGCGCCGACAACATCGCTCGCCGCGCGCAGGGGACACGCGACGCGGTGACCGGCCAAAAGGGCCTCGCCGCTCTCGCCGGCGAAGGCGGCTGGACGGAAATCGCAGGCTGTCCCGTCTACACCAACGACGACGGCGCAAAGGGCGTGCAGGCGATGACCGACATCCTGGCTGCCAATCCGGACCTCGACGCGTTCGTGATCGAAGGCGGCTGGCCGCTCTTCGGCGCACCACAGCCATACCGCCAGCTGTTCGGTCCGATGGCGGACAAGATCGCGAGCAACGAGTTCTACATCGCCGCCGCCGACACGATTGGCGAAGAAGTGGCGATCGCGAAGGAAGGTCTGGTGAGCGTGCTCGTTGGGCAGCGGCCCTTCGAGATGGGCTACCTGGCTCCAAAGTACATGATCGATCTCGTCGAAGGGAAGCCGGTCGAAGATCCGGTGTTCACCGGCCTCGACGAATGCACCAAGGATACGACTGAAACCTGCATTCAAAAGTAAGCGACCGGTTTCCTCCAACTTGCAAAAAGGGGCCTTCGGGCCCCTTCTCTTTTGGCCTCTCACAGCCAACCGGCGTCCACGACAAAGCTCTGCGACGAGCACATCGCGCTGTCGTCGGCGGCGAGGAAGAGCACCAGGCGGGCTACATCGTCGGGCATGATCCTGCCCGGCAGCACCTGCTTCTCCTCGAGCAGCCTTTCCGTGTTCTCGTCGACCCAGAGCTCGAGCTGCCGCGCCGTCATCACCCAGCCCGGCAGAACCGCGTTGACGCGGATGTTGTGCTTGCCGAGGTCGCGCGCGAGCGAGCGAGTCAGCCCCTCCACCGCCGCCTTGCACGCGGCGTAGACGGGCAGGCCGCCCATACCGATCCGCCAGGCGATCGAGCCGAGGTTGATGATCGAGCCGCCGCCCGCCTCGATCATGCCGGGCGCGACCGCCTGGATGGCGAAGAACTGATGCTTGAGATTGACCGCGATCCGAGCGTCCCAGCTCTCCGGCGTCTCGGCGCGCCAGTCGTGGCGGTCGTCGTTGGCGGCGTTGTTGACCAGCACGGTGATCGCGCCGAGCGTCTCGCTGATGCCGAGCACGGCGTCTTGCAGGGCGGAAATGTCGGTGAGGTCGGCGTTCAGGAACTCTACGCGTGCCCCCTCCCCGCGAAGCTCTTCGGCGAGCGCCACGCCCTCCTCCGCCAAGATGTCGACGAAGCCGACCTTCGCCTGCTGGGCGGCGAAGGCGCGGACGACGGCCTCGCCGATGCCGCTCGCTCCCCCTGAAACGAACACGGTACGGCCGGCGAGGCTTGGATAGGTCGCGAAGGCGCGGTCGGGCATGGCGGCGATCTTTTCGGGCTTGCCGCAAGGCGGAATGAGCGTGGCTGGCGTTCTAGAAAGGCTGCTCCGCCGTGGCAACAGCGCAAAACGGGCCGCCCGCAGACGCTTTTTTGAGGCGGCTGCTGCCGGATCCGGCGCCGATCCCCGGCCCGGTGACCAAACGCACATTGAGAATGTGCGCGCACCCTCCTATTAATCGTATGATTTTTTCGGGTGTGGGATTGAAGCACGAGGCAATACCAGCGCCGGTCGGGCGCCTTCTCCGCGGAAAGACCATGGTCGCGGAGGCGCTGATGCTGCGCATCCTGAGCGGCGACTACCCGGCCGGAAAGCCGCTGCCGAACGAGGCGTCCCTGCTCGGCGAATTCGGCGTCAGCCGGACCTGCCTGCGCGAAGCGCTGCAGATGCTCGCCGCCAAGGGACTCGTCCGTTCGCGGCCGAAACTCGGCACGTTCGTGCGCGAGGAGCACGACTGGAACTTCCTCGACGCCGACATCCTGCGCATGCGCCAGCGCGTGGTGAGCAAGCCGGTATTCCTGCGCGACCTTTTCGCCGTGCGCCGGATGGTGGAGCCGGAGACGGCGGCGCTCGCGGCGGTGAACGCCACGCCTGCGATGCTCGCGAAATTGCAGGCGTCGGTGCTCGACATGGCGAGCGGAAACGGCGCGCGCACCGAGACGACGGTCGAGGCCGACGTCGCCTTCCACCGCCTGCTCCTCGCCGCAAGCGGCAATGCGCTCCTCTCCGGGCTCGGCGCCTGCATCGAGGAGGCGCTCCGCTCATCGATCGACATTACCTCGCATCCCGATGTCGGCAGCCCTTTCGCGCTCGACAAGCACCTCGCCGTGTTCAAGGCGGTGCGCGACGGCGACGCCGGCGCGGCGCGAAAGGCGATGACCGCTCTGCTCGACATGACTGAGGACACGTTGGAGAAGGCGGAATACGGCGTGTCTGAGCCGGCGCACGTCGAATCCGATTGACATTCGCCCCTATTCATCTGATTTATTTGGCGCGAACGCCGGACTTATAGCAAGCAATACCGGCGAGAGCGGGGAGGAATGGCGTTGGCGAACGGGCTGCGCCCGCAGCGGTCGGCGTCCATCGCTCGGCCAGTTGCGGCCGCCGAGGCGATCGGCCGTCGCATCGTGTCCGGCAGCTGGAAGCCGGGGAGCGTCCTGCCGACCTTCGATCAGCTTGCCGACGATTTTTCCGTGTCGCGCCTCTCCGTGCGCGAGGCGATGAAGGCGCTTGCCGCCAAGGGATTGGTCGAGTCGAAGCAGCGTCGCGGCACCATCGTGCGGCCGCGGCAGGATTGGAACCGCCTCGACCCCGACGTGCTCGCCTGGCAGATGGGCGACCAGCCGAACGCCGCCTTCGTGCGCAACCTCTTCGAAGCGCGCGCGATCATCGAGCCGGAGGCGGCGGCCCTCGTCGCGGTGCGCGCCACCGCCGAGATCCTGGCGGCGATCGAGCGGGCCTTTGCGGTGATGGAATCGACGCCGCCTGAGTCGACGGAATCGATCATGGCGGACGTGGCTTTTCATCAGGCGATCCTGATCGGCACGGGCAACGATTTCATCGCTGCGTTCGCCCCGGCGATCGGAACCTGGCTGACGGTGGCGTTCGGCGTGCAGCGCGCCGCGCGGCCGAGTCGCGAGGACTTCGTGCCTCGGCATCGCGCCATTCTCGATGCGATCCGGCGCGGCGACCCGGACGGCGCACGCACCGCCTTTCGCACGCTTTTGACGAGCGCCGAAGCCGACGCGATAAACGGCCTCAGGTTGGGAACGAAGAGCGATGACCAGCCAGCCGGCCACTAGGGCGTCTGCCCCCGCGCGTGACTACAAGGCGGTCGTCCGCTTCGAGCACGTGCACAAATACTTCAGCGCGGTGCACGCGCTCGACGACATCACGCTGTCGATCGGCCACAACGAGATCGTCGGGCTGATCGGCGACAACGGCGCCGGCAAGTCGACGCTGATCAAGGTCATGACCGGCGTCATGGCGCCGACCTCGGGCCGCATCTTCATCCGCGACCAGGAGGTGGATCCGACCTCCTATTCGGTCAGGCGGGCGCATGATCTGTCGATCGAAACCGTCTATCAGGACCGTTCGCTCGCCGACAAGCAGCCGCTCTGGCGGAATTTCTTCGTCGGGCGGCAGATCACCAACCGCTTCGGCTTCATCGACATCAAGCGCGAGAAGGAAATCGCCAACGACATCCTCATGAGGTCGATCGGTTTCCGCGGCGCCGGCATTACCGTCGACTCGACGGTGGCGCAGCTCTCCGGCGGCGAGCGGCAGGGCATCGCGATCGGACGGGCGATGTACTACAAAGCAGACCTCATCGTGCTCGACGAGCCCACCGCGGCGCTCGCCGTGGCGGAAGTCCGAAAGGTGCTCGAATTCGTCCGCCGGATAAAGGAGTCCGGCCGCGCCTGCGTCTACATCGAGCACAACCTCGCCCATGTGCACGAGGTCGCGGACCGCATGATCGTGCTCGACCGCGGGCGGATCGTCAGCGAGATTTCTCCGAAGGACATGTCGGTGACCGAGCTCACCAAGTACCTCATCGACTTGCAGCAGCATCACGCGGCTTGAGGCGGGAGATGCGGCGCCTGCAGCTTTCAGCGGTCTTCCAACGGATTGAAGCGCTGCCGATCATGCTCGTCTTCCTCGTGCTGCTGCTCCTCTTCATGTATCTCTCGCCCGAGGCTTTTCTCCGGCCGTTCCAGTACACGACCTTCCTTTCCACGCTGCCGCCGGTGATCCTGCTCGCCATCGGGCTCACCTTCATCATCGGGGCGGGCGAAATCGACCTTTGCTTCCCCGCGATCATCGGGTTCTCCGGCTTCGTCTTCGCGGTCGTCTTCAAGGACGGCCACGAATGGTTCGTCACGGCGCTCGGCGTCGAGGCGACGAGCTGGCTCGCCTCGAACATCGCCGCCGACATCACGCAATGGTTCGCGGTCGTCGCCGCGCTTGCCGCCGGCGTGCTGGTCGGATTCGTCAACGGAGTCCTGGTCGCCAAGATCGGCATCCCGTCGTTCATCGCGACGCTCGGCGCGCAGTTCTTCTGGTACGGCATGGCGACCGTGCTGTCGGGCGGGCGTTCCTACGCGCTTCGCGGCGCCGAGGAGAGCTCGGTCTGGGAAGTGCTGGTCGGCCGCCCGTTCGCGGCCTCGGAAACCGATTGGATGCGGCAGGTGCCGATCCAAGCGCTGTGGACGGCGATCATCGTCGTCATCCTATGGTTCATCCTGAACCGCCACCGCTTCGGCGAGCACACGCTCTTCATCGGCGATTCGAACGAGGTGTCGCGGGTGGTCGGGATCAATGTCGACCGCGAGAAGATCAAGCTTTTTACGCTGATGGGCCTGCTGGCCGCGATCGCCGCGATCTTCCTGACACTGGAGAACAAGAACTACTTCGGCAACCAGGGTCAGGGCTTCCTGCTCATCTCGATCGCCTCGGTGCTGATCGGCGGCACCTCGATCTTCGGCGGCAGGGCGACGATCGTCGGCACGGTGTTCGGTTGCTTCATCATCATCATGGTGGAGCCCGGGCTCGTCGCGACCGGCCTCACCGGCGCCTGGGTCAACACCGTGCGCGGGCTGATCTTCCTCATCGCCATCATCCTCTACCTTTTTGTCGAAGAGCCGCAGCGCCGCAGCGATTTCTTCGCGCGCGTCCGGGGCATGCAAGCTTTCGGCCGGATCGGTTCGGCCGATGGGCGTACCGTGACTTCCCCCACGAGGGGGGAGGCGGCGCGCGTCAGTACGAGGGAGGAATGACATGAGAGTGAAGAAGCTTCTGTTGGCCGGCGCGGCGGCGTCCGCGCTCCTCGTTGGAGCCGGCACGGCGTCCGCCCAGATGATCGGCGAAGGCGTCACGATGTACATGCAGATGGGAGGCAACCCCGGCGACGGCGCGACACTCGCGCGCCAGACCGGCGCCGCGCAGGCTGCCGCGGCATTAGGCGTCGACCTGAAGGAGACGTTCTCGGCGTGGGATCCCGCCGTCATGATCAACCAGTTCAAGGATGCGGTAGCGGCGAACCCCACCTGCATCGAGATCATGGGGCATCCGGGCGGCACCGCCTTCCACGACATCGTCAAGGCGGCGGTCGATCAGGGCATCATCGTGACTGTCGGGAACTCGCCGATGACCGACCTGCAGACCGAATTCGGGCCGATGGGCATGGGGTATGCCGGCGTCGACCTCTACCAGGGTGGCGTCATCACGGCCACGGCGATGCTCGCGCAGGGGCTGAAAGCGGGCGACGAGGCGATGGTCTACGACCCATTCAGCCAGGCCGAGCGCAGCCAGTCCGGCAAGGGCCTTGCGGACACGCTCGAAGCCGCCGGCCTCACGGTCGAGCGCCTCGACATCAGCCAGGAGGTCAACAGCGACACCTCGCTCGCGATCCCGCTGCTCGTCGCCTACATCCAGAGCCATCCGAACCTGAAGGCGATCGGCACACAGCACGGCTCGATCACGAGCATCATGGGCGACGTGCTGGAGAAGGCCGGCAAGAAGCCCGGCGAGATCATCGTCGGCGGCATCGACCTTGCGCCGGCGACCATCGACGGGCTGAAGTCGGGCTACATCTCGGCGACGCTCGACCAGCTGCTCTACCTGCAAGGCTTCCTGCCGGTCCTCCAGTGCGTGCTGACGGCGAAGTACAAGATGCCCGGCATCTCGATAAACACCGGCGCCGGTACCGTCACGCCGGAGACGATCGATGCGCTCGTCGATCTGATCGACGAGGGCATCCGCTAGTCGGCAGAAACCGCCGCGTCCCGCTAGAGCACGCGGGACGCGTCTCTCGCTACGCGGCGCCGACGGCACTTCCCGCCGTCGGCGCTTTCTGTTTCCTGCGGCGCGCTCACCTTGCCTCGGCATACTCGGGAAAGTCGAGTGGGCGGCCCTCGGCGTCGGCGAACGCCACGTAGTCGCGCTGCAACACCTCCTCGAACAGCGT
>JBOHKB010000251.1:0-5256 GCA_050728815.1 Propylenella sp. | reverse complement strand
GTGTTGCGCGGCGCGGGCTCCAGCACGATCGTGCTCCTCGCCGCGCCGATGGCGCCAAGCTGCTCGGCGAGGATGCTGCGATGTTCCTCGCCGGCGATCACCGTCAGCGGCTCGAACAGTTCCGCGTCGGCCGCCCGCAGCGCCGCCTGCTGCAGGAGCGTCGTCTCACCGACGAGCCGCACGAGCTGCTTCGGCGCGTTCTCGCGCGAGAGCGGCCAGAGCCGAGAGCCGGCGCCACCGGACAAAAGGACCGGAAAGATCGTCTGGCGCTCGCCCGTCACGTCCTCAACGCCTCAGCCCGAGAGGGAGCACGATCGCTCCGGCCCGCGCGACGGGCGTAACGCTCCCGCCGCATTTTCACAACCTTGGAAAGCGCGGCGATCCGCGCTGCCGCAGTCGGGAAACGCGCGGGCGGCGGGGCTTGCGGACATGGGCGAAAACCGGCAGGGAGTACGCCTTCGCGTAGAGCGGGAAGGTTCATGCCTCGGTCCAGGATCGGCAAGGTCGCGCTCGTCACCGGCGCGACCGGACAGGACGGCGCGTATCTCGCCGAGCTTCTGCTGGAGAAGGGCTATACGGTGCACGGCCTGAAGCGCCGTTCGTCGTCGTTCAACACCGGCCGGGTCGAGCACCTCTACCAGGACCCGCACGAGCCGAACCAGCAGTTCGTGCTCCACTACGGCGACATGACCGACGCCACGAACCTCATCCGCGTCGTCCAGGAGACGCAGCCCGACGAGATCTACAACCTTGCTGCGCAGTCGCATGTGCAGGTGAGCTTCGAGACGGCCGAATACACTGCGAACGCCGACGCGCTCGGCACGCTGCGGCTGCTCGAGGCCATCCGCCTGCTCGGGCTGACCAAGAAGACGCGGTTCTACCAGGCCTCGACGTCGGAGCTTTACGGGAAGTCGCCGCCGCCGCAGAACGAGACGACGCCGTTCAAGCCGCGCAGCCCCTACGCCGCTGCAAAACTCTACGCCTACTGGATCGTGGTGAACTACCGCGAGGCCTACGGCATGCACGCCTCGAACGGCATACTTTTCAACCATGAAAGTCCGCTCCGCGGCGAGACCTTCGTCACGCGAAAAATCACGCGCGGCGTCGCCGCGATAAAGCTCGGGCACCAGGAGCGCCTCTATCTCGGCAACCTCAA
This sequence comes from Propylenella sp., assembly GCA_050728815.1. Classification (GTDB taxonomy): domain Bacteria; phylum Pseudomonadota; class Alphaproteobacteria; order Rhizobiales; family Afifellaceae; genus DASWJZ01. Next base: position 4,100 of record JBOHKB010000251.1, on the reverse strand, counting down.
CGCCAGGCGCGACTGGGGCCACGCGCGCGAATATGTGCGCGGCATGTGGATGATGCTGCAGCAGGACGAGCCGGACGACTACGTGCTTGCCACGGGCGAGGGGCACACCGTGCGCGACTTCGTCGAGCGTGCTTTCGCCGAGGCGGGGATGGAGATCGCGTGGCGAGGCGAGGGCGTTGACGAGAAGGGCACGGCGGCGGGGACAGGCCGCGTGCTGGTGGAAGTCGATCCGCGCTACTTCCGCCCGACGGAGGTCGATGCGCTCGTCGGCGACGCCTCCAAGGCCGAGCGGAAGCTCGGTTGGACGCATGAGATAGATTTCGGCGCGCTTTGCGCGGAGATGGTGCGCGAGGACCTGAAAGCGGTCGCGGCAGAGGGGCAGCGAAATGCCGAGTGACGCGCTCTTCCCGCTCGACGGGCTGAGGGTCTGGGTCGCCGGCCACCACGGCATGGTCGGCTCGGCACTCGTTCGACGCCTTGGCAGCGAGAGCTGCGAGATCGTGACCGCGAGTCGCGCCGACGCCGACCTTACGCGCCAGGCCGAGACCGAGCGCTGGATGGAGAGGGCGCGGCCCGACGCGATCTTCCTCGCCGCCGCCAAGGTCGGCGGCATACTCGCGAACGACACCTACCCGGCCGACTTCCTCTACGACAACGTCATGATCCAGGCGAACGTGCTTGAAGCGGCGCACCGCCTCGGCGTGCGCAAGGTGCTCGTGCTCGGCTCAAGCTGCATCTACCCAAAGCACGCGCCGCAGCCGATCGCCGAGGAATCGCTGATGACTGGGCCGCTAGAGTCGACCAACGAAGCCTATGCGATCGCCAAGATCGCCGGGCTGAAGCTCGCCGAATATTTTCGCAAGCAGCACCGCCGCGACTTCATCTCCGCGATGCCGACCAACCTCTACGGCCCCGGCGATAATTTCGACCTCGCCGGCAGCCACGTGCTCCCGGCGCTGATCCGCAAGGCGCACGAGGCGAAGGAGCGCGGCGACGACAGCCTGGCGATCTGGGGCACCGGCACGGTGCGGCGGGAATTCCTGCACGTCGACGACTGCGCCGACGCGCTGGTGTTCCTCATGCAAGAATATTCAGGCGCGGGCCACATCAATGTCGGCTCGGGCGAGGACCTGACGATCCTGGAGCTTGCGAAGCTCGTCTGCGCGGTCGTCGGGTTCAAGGGCCGCATCGTGCACGACACGACGAAGCCCGACGGCACGCCACGGAAGCTGATGAGCGGCGAGCGGCTGAAGGCGCTCGGCTGGACGCCGAGAATCCCGTTGAAAGACGGGATCGCCGATACCTACCGCTGGTATCTCGAACAGCGGGGCCGGCCAAGCGCGCTTCGGGGCGTGGCTTAGGCGACTCCGCCAGCCGTTATCGCGCCGCGACCAGCTTCTCGAGCGCCTCGATGCGGCGCTGTTGCTGCTGGATCACCGCCACGAGGTCGGCGATGACGCCATAGGTTTTGACCGTATAAGGCTCGCCGTCTTTGAGCCCGACCAGGGCCGGATCGACTTCGGCGACTTCCTCGGCGATCAGCCAATGCTCGGGCTCGTCCGGCGTGTCCTTGTAGGAACCGACCTGCGGCCGCAGCGCCATCACGTTCTGGAGCGCCAGCTCCGGCGAAAGCGCGCCAGAAATGTTCTTCAACTGCGCCGAGGAAGCGATGCAGGAGAGGTCGCCTGCCGCGCTGCTCCGTATGCCCGAGGCGCAGTTGGCGACCCCAGCGAGGCGCACTGTGCCCGTGGTGTGGAACTGCGCGGCGGGCGTCTGCGTCCCCACGCCGACGTTGCCGGAGGTGGCGAGCACCATTCTTGGCGTGTTGTTCACGCGCAGGTGCAGCGGATGGTTGGTGTCGGTGCCGACGACGGCGAATCCAAGATCGCCGCGCGCCAGGAACTCCACGGCGGCGCCCATGAAGCTGCCCTTGAAGCCGGTGCCCCCGACCATTTCCAGGTTGGCGGTTGGGTTGGCCGTGCCCATGCCGATGGCGCCGTTTTTGAGGACCAGGCGGTTGATCCCCGCATTGGGGAGGATCCTGAACGGAACCTGGCTATTCGTCTCGTCGAAGACAAAGAAGCTCGTGCCGCTGCCGACGACGTCCCAGGTCTGCGGTGTAAAGCCGTCACTGCCATCCTGCTCCAGGCGGAGCGCCGGGGCGAGGCCGTCCACCACGTGAAGCTCGCGTCCGGGTGTCGATGTCCCGAACCCGACCTCGCCATCGGGGCTCACGAAGATGGAATTGGCCGGCGCGCCGGCGCTGAGGGTGAGCAGCGGCGTCCCGCCCTCCGATCCGTCCGACGTGTCGCCCATATCCTTCAGCGCGAGATAGTTCGCGCCGAGCTCCTCGCTCGAGTTCGCCTCGATCCGCCAGTCGCGCGTCGGGAAGTCGCCGATGCTCGTGTCGATGAAACCGATACGGCCGTTGATCTCCTTCAGGCGGATCGAGTCGAAATTGAAGACCTCGCCATCCACGCAGTCGTCTCCGACGCAGAGGCTGAACGCGATGAGTACGTCGTCGTTGAAGATCTGATCGCCCGCCGCCTGGCCGGAGGTGAAGAGCGCGGCGCCGAGGCAGAGCGCCGCGGCCCGCGCGGTATTGCGCGTCATGAATTTGTGCATGGTGATCCCCTTTCGCCGTCCCGGTCGCCCGTCGCGGCTCTACTGTTGAACGATTGCCTGCTCCAGCGCAGCAATCCGGCGGTGTTGCGCCTCGAACTGCGCCGCCTGCGCCTCAATCAGGGCCTGCTGCTTTTCGATGTGGTGGCGCTGCGCTTCGGATTCCGCCTGCTGCGTCTCGATGCGGCGCTGCTGCTGCTGGATCACCGCGACGAGGTCGACGATGACGCCGTAGGTTTTGACCGTGTAGGGCTCGCCGTCCTTCAAGCCGACCAGCGCCGGATCGACCTCGGCCACCTCTTCCGCGATCAGCCAGTGCTCGGGCTCCTCCGGTGTGTCCTTGTAGGCGCCGACCTGCGGCCGGAGAGCCATCACGTTCTGGAGCGCCGCTTCCGGCGAGAGCGCGCCGGCGATGTTCTTCAACTGAGCCGAGGAAGCGATGCAGGAGAGGTCGCCCGCGGCGCTGCTCCTGATGCCCGAGGCGCAGTTGGCGACGCCGGCAAGGCGGACCGTTCCCGTGGTGTGGAACTGAGCAGCGGGCGTCTGCGTCCCCACGCCGACGTTGCCGGAGGTGGCCAGCACCATTCTGGGCGTATTGTTGACGCGTAGATGCAGCGGGTGGTTCGTGTCCGTCCCCACCACGGCGAAGCCGAGGTCGCCGCGCGCCAAAAACTCCACCGTGGCCCCGAGAAAGCTGCCCTTGAAGCCGGTGCCGCCGACCATTTCCAGGTTGGCGGACGGGTTGTCAGTCCCGATGCCGACGCCCGTGTTCCGAAGGACCAGGCGGTTGTCCCCCGCATTGGGGAGTATCTGGAACGGCACCTGGCCGGCGTCCGCGTCGAGGACGAAGAAGCCAAGGTGGTTGCCCCCGACATCCCAGGTCTGCGGCGTGAAGCCGCCGCTGCCGTCTTGCTCCAGGCGTATCGTTGGCTCGGCGCCGGCGATCACGTGCAGATTCCGTGCAGGCGTCGAGGTCCCAAGCCCGACCCGGCCGGACCCGCTGACGAAGATGGAATTGGCCGGCGCGCCGGCGCTGAGGGTGAGCAGCGGCGTCCCGCCCTCCGATCCGTCGGACGTGTCGCCCATGTCCTTCAGCGCGAGATAGCTTGGGCCGCCGTTCGCGATCGAGTTCGCCTCGATCCGCCAGTCGCGGGTCGGGAAAGGGGCGGCGCTCCCGTCGATGAAACCGATCCGATTGTTGCCGTCCTTCAGGCGGAGCACGTCTAAGTTGAAGTCCTCGCCGTCCGCGCAGCCGGCGCCGACGCACTCGCTGCCGGTGATGATCACGTCGTCGTCGAAGACCTCGTCGGCCGCCGCCGGGCCGGAGGTGAGGAGCGCGTAGCCGAGGCACAGCGCCGCGGCCCGCGCGATGCTGCGCGTCACAAGCTTTGACATTTTGTTGGTCCCCTACTGGCGCGCGTTTTCGCGAGCCGCGCTCGGCAGCACGATCGCGCCGTTCTTCACGTTGAAAGTCCCGA
>JBOHKB010000250.1:0-25107 GCA_050728815.1 Propylenella sp. | reverse complement strand
ACCTTGGCCTGTCCCGAAACCCTCCCCCGCTGTCATCCCCAGCGCTAAGCCCGTTGAAGGACTCTCCATCGAGCGCATTCCGCTCACTACCTTTCGCGAATGGGCTGAGGGCGCTGGCTGGGGGGACGACAACCAAGAGCCCTTCGCATTTTCCAACGCGCTTCGCCAAGCTGGGGTAGATGTGGAATCCGATCAGGTTGTTCCGGCGGAGGCCTGAACGGGTGATCGTCGGCCGAGGCTAGCATGCGGCCGCTCATGGTTATACCAGGCGAGCCATCGCTGAAGGTCGGCGGCTCGGGTATCGGATGAGCGGAAGGGGATGGCGTAGGCCCATTCCCTCATGAGAGTCTGGATGAAGCGCTCGGCCTTGCCGTTGGTCTTCGGCGTATAGGGCCGGGTGCGGATGTGGCGGATGCGAAGCATCCTCAGCGCCTTGCGGAAGAGCCTGGCGACATAGCCGGAGCCGTTGTCGGTCATCACCCGCTCGACCCGGATGCCGCGCGCCCTGAACCAGCGCAGCGCCCGAACGAGGAAGCCAGTTGTGGAGCCGCGCCGCTCATTGGGCAGCACCTCCACGTAGGCGAGGCGCGTGGCGTCGTCGATCGCGACATGGAAGAAGTCGTAGCCGACGCCGTCGCTGGCGCCGAGGCGGTTACTGGTGATGCGATGGCCGACGCGGTCAAAGCGGGCGAACTTCTTGACGTCGAGGTGCAAGAGCTCGCCCGGCCGCTGTCGCTGGTAGCGTATGGCCGGCGCAGGCGTCTCAAGGCTCTTGAGGCGCCCCAGCCCGCGCCGCTTCAGCCAGCCCGCCACGGTGGAGCGAGCGAGCTCGAGCTTCGCGGCGATCTCCTCCGCCGTCAGCCGATACTCCCGCCGCAGGCTCTCCATCAGGTCGATCCACGGCTCGGCCGTGCGGTTGGCCACCGAGCGTGGCCGGGAAGAGCGGTTCTCCAGCCCTGCTGCCCCTTCCTTCCGGTAGCGCGCCAGCCATTTGCGCGCCGTGCGCTCGCTCACTCCGAAGCCGGCCGCCACCTCAGCGATGGGTCGGCCTTCTTTGACAATCCGTCTCACCATCTCCGCTCGACCGAGCGGCGTCATCCGGGCATTCTGATGCGGGTTGTTCATCCCTGCGGTCCTCGGTGAATCGTGTCGCAACGACCACTCTCAGACCGTCAGCTCGGATGAACAACCTCCTTGGACTCCACAGCTAGGCGGGTGCCACGGTCGAGCGCAACGACCGGTATTCGAGAGTTCCTGAACCGGTTTCAGCGCCTTGGGCTCATTGAGAAGCGGCCCAATTCGGGCTGGGTATTTAAGGGATTCACGACGGACTTCGCGCTCGAGCTCTTCGAGATCCGCGAAATGTTTCGAGCTGCGCCTTGATCTGCTGCCAGAGGAGCGATTTTTCTGCCAGCGTCGCAAAGATCCGCGCCGACCGGAAGGAGCTCGTCGGCCTCCAGGTCGGGGTGCGCGAGAGCGCCCAGAGCTGACGTGAGCTGCTCGTCGGCCTGAAAGCCCGCGGCCTTTCCGCAGCGCCGGAGATCGCCGTCGGCGACGGCGCGCACGGCGTACTGCCGAAGGCTCCCCGCCCGGAGGGCGCTGGCGGTCCGACGGCTGAAACGCCTTCGAGCATTCTTTACACATCGGGGCCTACTGGAAGGCGAAGATTGCGCCCGCTCCGGCCGGAAAGCGTTGACGATTGCGCCGTCAGCTACACCACGCCCCGGGGAGACCATCGTCGCGCAAAGGAGAATCAACCGGTAGCTGGATCACGCGGCGCGTTCCCTTGGCTCGGTAGGTCTCTATGCCGGAACTCCTGTGGTGGTACCGCGGTGGTACACGCAACACGGGCTGCCGTGGTTCGGGTCGGGGCCTAGAGGGACAGCCAACAGCTTGATTTCCTTAATGCCCGGGACCCAGCGAGTACCAGCGGGCGCTCGCGGTAACGTTGTGACCAGGAACTGAAAATCCGCGTGTCGCTGGTTCGATCCCGGCCCTGGGCACCAGCCTTCCCTTTGGCGCGTCTCGCGTTTTTCCCGGCGGTCATTTGCGAGCTCCGGCAGGTTTGACACTCGCGAGCTCGGGTTTGACAATTTTCGTGCGGCGTCTGTCCACTTCCGCGTCGAACTCGGCGACCACTGCCGTCATCTTCCGCGATCGGTCGGCGCGCTTCGAGTAGTGCTGCGCCATCGCGAGAGTCTTCTGCCCGAGCGTGTCGGCGATCGTGCGATCGTCGTAACCCATCTCTGCGAGGACCGTCCGCAGGAACCTCCGCTTGGAAGAACCGATTAATGTCTGCTGTTAGCGCTCAGCCGAAGTTGGGCGGGCGGCAAGGAATGTCGGCTTCACAAGCGTACCCGGTCGTCCGAGTCCGGTCGGCCTTTGGCCGCCGCCGGCGCTTAGCTGGCTCAGCGGTTCAGATCCACTCGCGGTAGAAGTCACGCACTGGCTCCATCAGAGCGGCGGCGAGGCGTCGACGCTCCGCCTCGGCGAGCGTGTCGGGCCGGTCGAGCGCTTGGGCTATCTCGGTAAGCGTCGCGTCGCGATCCACCTTCGCGAAGCGGCCCTTATGGTAGACGACCGCGCCGCCCACGATCACGGTCTCGACCGCCCCTGCCTTCGCGCGGCGCACGATCACATCCGCCAGCGGCAGAGCCGGGTCCTGCCACGGCCAAGTCACGCGCCTCCAGTCGAGGAGCGCGAGGTCGGCGAGCATGCCGGGCGCAAGCCGTCCGATTCTGCCCGCGAAGGGCGTCGTGGCGGCGCCGTGCTCGGTGGCCATCCGCAAGACCTGCGCGGCCGTCGGACTTGGCGCGTCATGGCCCGCCGGGCGGTGCAGCGTCAGCACGAGCCGCATCTCCTGGAGCATGTCGCGGTCGTCGTTGATCCCGGCCTCGTCGATGCCGAGTGCGACGGGGACTTCGCTCGCGAGAAAGGCGTTCAGGTTGGCCGTTCCGCTCTTGACCCTCAGGTTGGAGGAGCAGTTGTGGCAGAGGCAGCCCCCGCGCTCGGCCATGAGCGCGACATCATCGGCAGTCATCCAGACCGCATGGCCGATCGTGAGCTGCGGGCCGACGAGTCCGAAGCGGTCGATGTAGGCGAGCGCCGAGCCGCCGGTCCGGCGGCGGGCGTATTCCTTCTGGTAGGGCGTCTCGAGGAGATGCATGTGCATCGGCACCCCGGTCTCCTCGGCCATGCGCGCGGTGCTCTCGAGCGCGGCATCGGAGAGCCAATGGAGGTTCGAGGGCGCGATCTGGATGGCGAGGAGCGGTACGTCGGCCCAGCGGGCACGGAGCGCGTGGAAGACACCGATCTGCTCGGCGAGCGGAAGCGCAAAGGCCGACAGGTAGGCCGCCGTCGGCGCGCGGAGCGCGGGCGGCAGCGATGCGACGAAATCCTCGTCGGCAGCGTAGATCATCCGGTTCTGGTCGCGGAGCGCGAAGGAGTAGGACGCGCGCATGCCGATCTCGGCGTAACCTCCGAGGATCGCGCCGGCCCGCGCGAGCACGGCCTCGGCGTCGCCCGGCGCCCGGCTGTGCAGGTGCTGGACGGTCGTGACACCCGAAGCGATCATCTCGAAGGCGGAGTAGAGCGTGTCGAGGCGCGGGTCGACGTCGCGCATCGCGAGGCGCTCGGGGAACCAGAGTTCAAGCGGCTGGTCGCGGGCGCCCAGCTGGAAGGGCGTCAGCCCGACATGGTGGTGCGCATTGACGAGACCGGGGATCGCGATGCGCCCCCGCCCGCCGATCTCGCGTGCATCAGGGTGCGCGCGGCGCAGCGCGTCGGCCCGGCCGACGGCCGCGATCGCGTCGCCCTCGATCAGGACCGCAGCGTCGGAAAGGAACTCGGGCGCCCCGTCGGGAGCGAAGCCTGCCAGCACGTGGTCGGCGACGACAAGGGTCCGGGTCATGGCTGGTCCTCTGGCCGCAGGCGGACGAGGGAAAGGCGGACGGCGGCGGGCACGGGCTCGATGATGGGAACGGGCAAGGTCTTCGCAAGGGTTCGGGCGGCGCACGCGAGCGGGCCACCGCCGATCACCACGGCCTCGGCACCGCCCTCGGCGATCGCTGCGCGACAGGCCGCCTCGAGCGCGCGGACGAGCGCGTTCGCGTCTGCGGTCAGGGCCGCGGGGTCGCCGGGCGTCGTCCAGGTCCCGGCGAACGAACCGTGGCCGTGGCGCGCGGCCGTCGCGGCGATCGAGTCGCGGAGGTCCGGCGTCGTCGTGGCGACCGCGAAGCGTCGGCCGCCGGCCCCCGCCTCGGCCATCCCGGCCTCGGCGATCCCCGTGACCGGACAGGGCAGGATGCCCCGCAGCTCGTCGAGCCCCGGATCGCCGAACGCTCCCACGATCACTGCGTCGGCACCGGCGAGCGCAGGCGCGAGCGCGACTACGGCCTCGGCCGCGACGGCGAGCGCGCCTGGCTCAGTGATGAGCGGCACGCCGATGCGGGCCGTCACGCCTTCGACCTCCGCACGCCCCGCCGCTTCCTCCTCCGCGATGCCGACCATGGCAGCGGTGGTCGCCACGGAGGTGTTGGGGTTGACGAGGACGATCCTCATGGACAGGTCCGTGCAAACGCGTCCGCGATGTCGATCCGGCGCGCGATCCAGATCCGGTCGCGGCGGCGGTGAAGCTCGGCCAGCACGCCCTCGAAGGCCTTGAAGCGGCCCGGCCGGCCAACGATCCGCAGATGGAAGCCGATGTTGAGCAGCCGCGGCAGGCCGCGCGCGGCCTCGGCCTCCAGCACGTCGAGGGCGTCGGTGACATATTCGACCATCTCGGCGGCGCGCACGAAGCCGTTCGGGTGGAAGAACTTCATGTCGTTGGCGTCGAGCGCATAGGGCACGACCAGCAGGCCCGACGGATCGCGGTAGGGCAGGTCGTCGTCGAAGCCGTTGGACGTGTAGGCGTAGCCGCGCTCGGCGAGGAGCGCCCGCGTCCACGGGCTCTCCGCGCCGCGGCAGAAGAAGCCGCGCGGAGCCTCGCGCGTTGCCGCAGCGATCGCGGCGGCGGCGCGCTCGAGGTCGGCGGCCTCGGCCTGAGGCGTGTCGTAATCGGCGTGGGCCCGCCAGAGCCAGCCGTGGCAGGCGATCTCGTGACCGTCGGCCGCCAGCATCGCGAGCACGGGCGCCGCGCGCTCGGCGGCGCGGCCGCATGCAAAAAGGGTGGCGGGAATCGCGAAGCGGCGGAGCGCGTCAGCCATCCTCCATGCGCCGGCACGCGTGCCGTAGGCAAAGATCTGTGCCTGTCCGGGGTCGGGGCGGCCTTCCGGCACGATCGAGATCACCTCGCCGATGCGCTCACTTGCCGGGTCGCCGTCGAGGACCTGAAGCTCCGCGCCCTCTTCGAAGTTCACGACCACGGAGACGGCGAGCCGCGCGCCGTTCGGCCAGACGAGATCGGGCCAGCGCCCGCCATAGCCGACGAGATCGCGGTTCAAGTCCCCGCTCCGGGAGCGAAGTCCGGCGGGCAGGGCCGCGGCGTCCAGTCGGGCAGGCCGACCCCCGCGCGCCACGCCCGCGCAATCTCGGCGCGCGTGGCGAACCAGACGCCCTCGCGCGCGAGAGCATAGTCGAGGAAGGCTTCGAGACCCCCGATGCGAGCGGGGCGGCCGATGATACGCGTGTGGAGACCGACGGAAAGCATCCGCGGCCGCGTCGCGCCCTCGAGATAAAGGCAGTCGAAGGCGTCGCGGCAATAGCGCGCGAAGTCCGACCCGAACGTAAAGCCGCCACGGTTGAGGAAGCGCATGTCGTTCGTATCGAAGGCGTAGGGCAGCACGACATGTGGGCCGACAGCCGTCTCTATGACACAGGGTAGATCGTCGTTGTAAGCGTCGCTGTCGTAGAGGAACCCGCCCTGCTCGATCAGCAGGTCGCGGGTGCGGACCGAGCTTGCGGAGCGGGTGTGCCAGCCAAGCGGTGGCGCGCCCGCCGTCCGCGCGATGGCGTCGACGGTTCGGGCGATGGCGCGCCGCTCGGTCGCCTCGTCCATGTGGACGTGCCGCTCCCACCGCCAGCCGTGCGCGGCGACCTCATGGCCGTCGGCCACCGCTTCCTCCGCGATCCAGGGTGTCGCGAGCAGCGCGCGGCCGCAGGCGTTGAGCGTGGCGCGAACGCCGCGGGCGCGGAGCGCATCGCGGATACGGGGCCACCCGGCGCGAGGGCCGTACTCGAAATGACTCTCCATGCAGAAGTCGCGTGCGCCCTCGACGAGTTCCACCGCCTCGTAGATGTGCTCGTTGCGTTCGTCGCCGTCGCCGATTGAAAGCTCCGCACCTTCCTCGACGTTCACGACCACAGACACCGCAAGCCGCGCGCCGCCCGGCCAGTGTACGGCGGGGACGCCGTGGCTGTAGCCGGCGAAGCCGCGCCCCGTCATGCGGCCCTCGCGGCGTCCATGAAACGGCAGCAGAGGTCGGCGTCCCAGCGCTCCAGGTCGTCTTCGCCGGCGTCCCGCCGCATCAGCGCGGTGCTGACGATCACCCCGTCGCTCGCGCCAAGCGCCTCGGCGACGTTCGCCTCCGTCACGCCCCCGCCGATCAGGAGCGGCCGGCGCACGTCCGCCGCGCGCACGGCGGCAATGCGGGCGAGGGTGTCGGGAAAGCTCGATCCGGTGACGATCAGCCCATCGGCGCCGGTCTTGACGGCCCACTCCGCTGCGAAGGGCTGGCTCTCGCCCGAGAGCGGGACGGCGGTCCGGTCATGGACGTCGGCGAGGATGGCAATGTCCGGCCGCCCAAGCGCTGCGCGGTGCTCGACGGCCCGCGCGCCGAGCCCGTGGCGCGGTCCCTGCGCGGTCATCGCGCCGCCGACAAACACCTTGAGCCGCACGAAGTCCGCCCCCGCGGCGTGGGCGATCGAAAGCGCCGCGGCCGGGTCGTGCGCCTCGACGATGATCCCGAGGCCGATCCCGGGAACCTCCGCCCGCAGGAGCCGGGCGATCGCGGCTGTCATCGCCAGCGTGTCGGGCGCAGCGGGGCCGTCGGTGCGCGTCTCGTCCTGGAGCTTGATCCACGGGACGCCCGCGGCGGCGAAAACGCGGGCGTTGGCGATGGCGTAGTCCTCGAACCATGCCATCGAGCGGTGACGCGAGAGCGCGAAGTCTGGGAGATGGAGCGCGACGATCACAAGCGGCCCGCCCTCGAAGACCTTCAGCGGCATGGCGGCGATTCCTGGGAAAGTGCGGCGCGGGCGGCGGCGCGCTCGACGGGTAGGGCGCCGTCGGCGCCGAAACGGGTCACGATCCGACTCGCGGAGACTACGCCGAAGCGCGCGGCCTGCACCGGGTCGCTGGTCTCCACCAGACCGGCGAGGAAGCCACCGCAGAAGCTGTCGCCCGCCCCCGTCGGGTCGAGTGCCGCGACGCGCTCGGCAAGGACCGCGACCGGCGCCGCCGTTGGCCGGTCCCAAACCAGCACACCCTTGGGGCCGAGCTTCACGGCAACGGCGCCCGCGCAGCGGTCGGCCACCGCTGCGAGCGCGTCGGCGAGACCGGCGCCTGGGACAAAGGCGCGCAACTCCACCTCGCTCGGCAGGAAGGCGTCGAGGCGCGCGAGGATGGGCGCAATCTCGTCGAGGGGTCGGGAGGCGAGATGGCCGCCGGGATCCGCCGTGATGACGGCGCTGCGCGGGCCGAAGAGGTCAAGCATCCCAAGCATCACCCCCGGCTGGCTCGGCGCAAGGTGGACGCCGCGCGCGTCGAGCCAGGCGGCAGGAATCTGCTCCGGCCGTAGCGGATGGATGTCGCGGAACTGCGAGTAGCTGATTTCTCCCAGAGCTTCCCGGCGCGCGAGCCGCGCGCGCAAGGCAGCCACTTGCGCCGGCGAGAGGCGGTCGGTGGGGAAGCCGGCCTCGGCCAAGTACCCGGGCGGGCTTGTCAGCCCCTCCTCGCGGCCGCCCTCGGCGTCGTAGATAAACCAGTTGCAGCAGGCGAGCCGCGCTTCGGACCAGAGCACGCCGCCGAGGTCTACGCCGCCCGCCTCGAGCCGCTCGATCACGTCGCGCGGGTAGGAAGCGACGGCATGGCTCACGAGCCCAACGCGGTGCCACCAGATCAGCGCGCCGACCGCGGAATAGGCGCCATTGCCGCCAGCCTGCGCGAGCCCGACCGTCCCGTCGGCGGCGACGACGTTGTCAACCGTCAACCCGCCGACGGTGACGAGCTCCGGCGCCATCTCAGCCGCCGAGCCGCGGCGCGCCGAGCCCGAGCGCATCGCGGGCCATGGTGACGTGATAGCCGAAGAGGTGCAGCGGCACGCTGTAGACGATCGGCGCTGTCTCGTCGGGAACCTTCGGCAGCCGCCAGGCCACGTCCGCGACCTCCGCGATCTCCGTTTCGCCCTCGGGGACGAGCGCGATGCAGAAGCCGTCCGAGCCTCGGCTCATGATGGCCGTCTCGAGCGCGCGGGCGTGGCTCGCGGCATCGGGCGCGACGAGGAACAGCGGGTCACCGGCCTTCTGGGTACGGTAGTGATGGTACTCTTCAAGCGGGAAGGCGTAGGCGTGGATCGGCGCCAGCTCCTTCAGCTTCGCTGCGCCGAAGGCAGCCGGGGCGATATGTGGACCTGCGCCGCAGAGCAGGATCAGATCGGCCCGCGCCAGCCGCTCGCCTAGTGCGCGGGCCGGCTCATAGAAGGCCTGCTCCACGGCATCCATTTGCGCGGGGAGGGTGTCGAGCGCGGCGGAAAGCGCCGCGACGTCCCGGCCCTTCGCTTTCGCGACGGAGACGGCGAGCGCGAGCTTCAGCGCCATCGCCGCCGTGCTCGACTGGGTGGGCCAGCCGCCACGCGTGGCACGAATGTGGAGCGCGCCCGGAAACTCCTCCATGAGCGGCGAGCCGAGCGTGTTCGACAGTCCGATAGTGTAGGCGCCGCGCGCAGCCGAGGCCTTCAGGCCGACGATCACCGGCTCCGTCTTGCCGCTCGAGCTTAGGCCGATCACGACCGTCTCGGCGTCCACGACGTCGAGGCCGTAGGTCGTGAAGTCGAACGCCTCGCAGGGCTCGCAGACCGCGCCGAGCGCGCGCTCCATCGCCTGCCGCACCCCAAAACCCGAGATCCACGAATCGCCGCAGCCGACCATCGCGACGCGCCGGATCGTGCGTCCCGCGAGGTCGCGCGCGATCGCCGCGAGCGGCTCGGTATTGGCGGCGAGCGTCGCGCGGATCGCGGCGCCCTGGGCCACCATCTCCTGGTTCGTGAGCGCGACGCGGCGGAAGCGCTCGGGATCCCCGGGTGCGTCCGAGGACGATTCGCGCCGTATCTCCTTCAGCCGTTCTTTGATTTTCATGCCGCTTCCCACCCGCCGATGCCATGCCGGCTCGCCAGGTTCTGGCGCGCCCCGCCCATTTTCGATAATTGTCATTGCAGTAAGAAACGCAAGCCGCCAGTGTTCCTCATGACGAACTCCGACACCACCCTTGCGCCTCCGCTCAACCGCCGCCACGAGCACATCCTGGAAATGCTGCGGCGCGAGCGCGTGGTGGAGGTCACCCAGCTCTCCGAAGCGCTTAGCGTGTCGGCGGTCACGATTCGGTCGGACCTCGACGCGCTCGAGCGCCGGCTCCTGCTCCGGCGCATCCGCGGCGGGGCGGTGGCGGTCCAGCACGCCCGGTTCGAGCGCCCGTTCGACCTTCCAAGCCATAGCTTCGCGGCCGAGAAGGAGCAAATCGGCGCCATGGCCGCCCGTATGGCGCGCGACGGAGAGACGATCATCCTCGACGCGGGCACTACTACGCTCGCAATGGCGCTCGCGCTGCCGGCGGATCTGCGGGACATCGTCGTCATCACCAGCGGCCTCGACATCGCCATTGCGCTCGAGACTCATCCGGGCGCCACCGTCATGGTCACCGGCGGCAAGTTGAAGAAGACCGGGCGCAACCCGCGCTCGCGCTCCCTGATCCCGCCCTTCGGCGCGCTCCTCCTCGGACAGATCAACGCCGACTGCGCCTACCTCTGCTGCGCAGGAATCGACGCGGAGCGTGGCTTCACCAACGCCCATTTCGAGGAGGTGGAGACCAAGCGCGCGATGCTGGCTTCCGCACGCCGGGCGGTGGTGCTCGGCGACCACGGCAAGATCGGCCACGTGGCCGGCGCGCGAATCGCCGGGATCGAAGAGGTCTCGGCGCTGATCACCGACAGCGGCGCCGCGCCCGCGGACGTGCAGGCGCTAGAGGCGGCAGGGCTCCAGGTTCTGCTCGCCTGATCGGCTTGGCGCGGCTTTGGCAGGTGACGCCTTTTGGGTAGGCAATTGGGCGCGTCGAGAGGCGTACTTTTCCGCTTGCGGAAATCTCCGTTCGGTCTCTTAATAAAAGTCATGATCGCGAAGCGCGGACCTGCAGAGAAAGGTCTCGCGCCGCATTTGAGGGAGGTCGAAAATGCAGGTGACACGGAGGACTGTGGTCGGCGGCCTCGCAGCCACGACCGTGCTTGGGGCCCCGGTGGTCTTGCGCGCGCAGACCCGCGAGCTCGTCATGGTGGGCTACGGCAACGAGCAGGACCAGCCGCTCATCAAGGCGGGAGAGGAGCTCGGCCGGCGGCATCCCGGCGTGACGCTGCAGGTGATCGGCGGCCTCTCAGCCGAGGCTCTTGCGCAGATCAAAGCCGCGCAGGGCAACTCGCCCTACGACCTCGCCGTCATGGGCTCGCCGGCGATCATCAACGCGCTGGCCGAGGATGTGCTTGTGCCGCTCGACTTCAGCAAGATCCCGAACGTGGCTAACATTGACCCACGCTTCATGCCCTACGGCTACGATGTCGGCTGCCCGATCGTTTTCGAGGGCATTGGCATTGCCTACAACAAGGACGCCGTGCCGAACCCGCCCGCCACTTGGGAGGTGCTCTGGAGCGACGAATTCCACGGCCGCGTCGGCATGTGCCGGCCGCAGTCGAACCTTGGCCTCGGGGTGCTCGCCGCGACCAGCGCCGCCTTCGGGCACCCGGAGAAAGACATGCAGTTCGCCCTGGAGAAGTGGAAGGAGCTAGAACCGCTCGTAGGCCGTAGCCCGCCTCTCCTGCAGCAGATGATCGAGCGCGGCGAGGTCGACCTGGCGCCGCTCTGGCATCCCAATGCCGCCCTCGCCGCGGCTGCGGGTTTGCCGATCGGCTACGTCAAGATCGCGGGACCCGGGCCCCTGATGCTGCCGACCAACATCGTACACTTCATCAACACCGCGGACGAAGTGCGCGAGCTGGTCCATGAGTTCGCCGACATCCTGCTGACGCCCGAGCTCCAGCAGTTGGCGGGCAGCGCGCCGATCTATTTCGGCACCGTCGTGAAGGGAATCGAGCCGCCAGAGGAGGCGAAGCCCTACGTACCCTCGACTCCCGAGGAGATGGAGAGCACGACTTCGCTCGACTGGCCGGCTATTGCGCCGCTTCGCGGGCAGACAGTGGAGTCCTTCGACCGCATGTTCGCCAGTTGATGCAGGCCCCTGTGGGCGCTGCGACGGATGTCGCGGCGCCCGTACTCCGCATCGGCGCCGTCATCAAGCGTTTCGGCGCGCTCACAGTGCTCGACCGTTGCTCGCTCGATGTCGCCGAGGGCGAGATCGTCACTTTGCTCGGCCCATCCGGCTGCGGCAAGACGACACTGCTCCGCTGCGTCGCCGGCTTCTGGGACGCCGACGAGGGCGAGATCCGGATCGACGGGCGCGACATGGGCCGCACGCCGGTCAACCGCCGGCCGGTCGGCGTGGTGTTTCAGGGATATGCGCTGTTCCCGCACCTCACCGTCGCGGGCAACGTTGGCTATGGGCTCCGGATGCGCGGCAGGCCGCGCGCCGAGATCGCCCGCCGGGTCGCGGCTGCGCTCGAGACCGTCTCGCTGACAGGGTTGGAAGATCGCTACCCGGCGCAGCTCTCGGGAGGGCAACAGCAGCGCGTGGCGATCGCCCGCGTGCTGGTGCTGGAGCCGCGCGTGCTGCTCCTCGACGAACCTTTCAACGCCCTCGATGCTAAGCTTCGCGGGGCGATGCAGGTGGAGCTCCGCCAGCTCATCAAGCGGCTCGGCATCACGGCGATTTTCGTCACGCACGATCAGGAGGAGGCGCTGACGATGAGCGACCGCATCGCCGTCATGCGCGATGGGCGGATCGAGCAGGCTGCGCCGCCGGAGGAGGTATTCGACCGGCCAGCCAGCGCCTACGTCGCCGACTTTATCGGTTCATCGAACTTCTGGGAGGCGCGTGCCGAAGGCGGACGCGTGGCGCTGCCCGACGGACAGTCCGTGGCGACCGATCTCCGCGGGCCGGTGAAGGTCATGGCGCGGCCCCACAACCTGCGCCTCAAGCCCGGAGAGGACGGCCCGTGGCGCGGTGAGGTGCTCTTCCACCGCGCCATCGGCCCGCTGGTCGAGTACCATGTCGGCACGGCCGACGGCGCGGAACTGCGCGTCGTCGCCATGCGGCAGGAGAGTGCCCGGCCGATCCCCTTGGGCGCGCCGGTAACGCTCGCGGTGCTCGACCCGGACCTCTGCCCAATCTACCGGGCCTGATGACGGACAGCGTCCTTCCAGCCGCGCCGCGCCGGCCAAACCTCGGCGATGCACTTCTCGACAAGCTGATCTCAGGGCGCGGCATATGGCCCGCCGTCCCGGCCATCGTCGTGCTGACAGTGGTGGCGGTGATCCCTTTCACGATCCTGCTCTCGCTCGGCTTCTCCGACATCGTCGTGTCCCGCGGAGCCATCGCGTCGCAGACCTTCTCGTTGGACCACCTTCGAAACGCGCTGAGCGATCCGCTCTACTGGACCACGTTTCAACGTTCGATGAGCCTCGCGCTCAGCACGACGGCGCTCTGCCTGCTCTTCGGCTACCCGGTCGCTTACCTGTTCCTGATCGGTGGGCCTTTGGTCCGGAGGCTGATCCTGGTGCTGACGATCGCGCCGCTGCTGACGAGCGGGATCGTCCGCACCTATGCCTGGCTCGTCATCCTGGGCAGGCGGGGCGTCTTGAACATGGCGCTGCTCGACATCGGCCTGATCGATGAACCGCTCCGGATCATGAACACGCACTGGGCGGTGCTGATCGGTATGGCGCAGATCCACCTGCCGGTAATGATCCTGCCGCTGATCGCCGTCATGAGCCGCCACGACCGGGCGCTGGAAGAAGCCTCCGCCAACCTCGGTGCCTCGCGCCTCGGCACTCTTCGGCACGTCATCCTGCCGCTGAGCGCGTCGGGGGTCGGGGCCGGCTGCGCGCTCGTATTCACGCTGAGCTACACGACCTTCGTGGTGCCGCAGATTCTGGGCGGCGGCAACTATCTGAACGCCGCGACGATGATCTACGAGCAGGTCGTCTATTCGCTGGAATGGAGCAAGGGGTCTGTCACCGCGCTGATCCTGATGGCAACCTGCCTGATCGTTCTCGTCGCGATCGCGCTTGTCACCAACCGCTTTACACGGTGGACGAAAGGGCGCGATGCATGAGCTGGAGGGGTAGCGCCGCTGCAATCGCCGACCGACTCGGCGTCGGGCTGATCGTCCTTGTCGCGATCGTCGCGCTCGCGATCCTCGTGGCGCCCTCGGTCATAGTGGTGATCATCTCCTTCGACACCCGCGCCTTCGTCAGCTTCCCACCGCAAGGCTTTACGCTCGATTGGTATCGGGCGGTGTTCGAGCAGAGCGTGCTCGTCGAGGCGATGTGGAACAGCCTCAAGGTGGGCCTCGCGGTGACCGCGTTCTGCCTCGTTCTTGGTATTCCGACCGCGCTCGTCTGCGCTCGCGGCCGGTTCCGCGGTACTACTGCACTCTCCGTCTTCGTGCTGGCGCCGCACATGGTGCCGGGAATTGTGCTTGGCGTGGCCGTGCTCTTTGCGGGCGCCTTTGTCGGCGTCTCGCCCTCGATCTGGCTTCAGTCGATCTCGATCACGGTCTTTGTGCTGGCGGTGATGGTGCGGACGGTGACGAGCCGGCTTCAGCGCCTTGATCCGGCACTTGAGGAGGCGGCGGCGAACCTTGGCGCGTCTTCCTTCCAGAGCCTCCGGACGGTGACTTTCCCGCTGCTGCTGCCGGCGATACTTGCCGGGGCGGTGTTCACCTTCGTGGAGGGCTTCGACAACCTTTCGGTCGCGATTTTCACCCACGGCTTCCGGGACCGACCGCTGCCCATCGAGCTGCTGTCGCTCGTCCAGTACACGAGTTCGCCGCTCGTCGCTGCCGTCTCGGGCGTGCAGATCCTACTGGCCATCGTCGCCCTCGCGGCCGTCTCCGCGAGCATCGGCCTCGAAAGGGTTAACCAGTGAGAAAGACGAACGTTCGAACAGGCAGGCGCGGATGTCGCAACCCTTCAATCTCCTCCACTGCACGCCAAATGTCTCATTCTGACGCGAGGCGGAAGCCCGACCTGGCGCCCGCTACGTCGGCTGTCGAAAGCTGAGCGGCGGTCCCTATCGCGAAGGAGGGAGGCCATAGATGACCCGATGGCAGCCACACAGATCCGCTGGGGGCAACGCCTCCAGACCAACAAACAAGAGCGGAAAATGTGCCGAGGCACAAAAAGGCCGACCCATTTTGGTGCCTCCCGACACGCCAGCCGATAGCGAAGTGTCTAGTAAGAAGGCGCCCGCGCCAAACTCATGTTCACACACTGTCTCATCCGGCGGGAGAACTGCGCGCGCAATTGACGCCTGCCAAGTAGGCGGTATCGCACGCCCTCTGGATTCCGGTTGCTCCCCTGAAATTATTGCGGGGGGTGGACCGGTGACGATCCTGCTCAACAGCCCTGTCCCAAAACAGTCCATCCATGACGTCATTTCGTCGATGGCGCGTGGACCCTTTGACCGGCAATCTGGCGGACGGCAATCTTCTCTCTCGATCGGCCCGCTTGGTGATAGATTGCCTCGGAATTGCGAGCCAACTCTCATAGCATCAGGGGCGTGCCAGCGGGTTCTCGGCCGATCACCGGTCTTGCGGCTGTCGAATCCGACATGTGAGTGAAGATGCCGGAAGAACATCCGCCTCTCGTTCCGCCTCGGGTTGTGCCGTCTCCCAAGCCCACGCGCTTTCCGTTCAATCTGGCAAAGATCCTTACGAACAATCTAGAGCTGATACCGGAGCAGGCGTACGACGAGCCCTTGGCAATCGTGCCGGGGCCGCCGCGCATGGCCTTCTTCACTGGACCTGACCTTGTGAAAGATTTGCTCCACACGAGGCACATGCATTTCCCCAAAGGGCGGCTCCAGAATGAAGTCTTGGAGCCGATTTTCGGCAACGCGATGATTTCCTCGGAGGGCCATCAATGGCGCTGGCAACGCTCCGCCGCGGCGCCCCTGTTCCGGCACGAGGAGCTGATGCGGTACGGATCGGTCATTTCGGAGGCCGCCGAGGCAACGATTTCCGGCTGGCGATCATCCGAGCCGGGGTCCTTGCGCCTGATAAACAAGGACATGATGCACGCCGCATACCACGTGATCTCCAACACGATGCTGTCCGGTGGCGCGCCGAGCGGGATCAAGGCGATCGAGGAGGGCCACGCGGACTACTATGCCGGCGTCAATTGGTGGATCGTCTACAGAATGCTCGGCTTGCCGCATTGGCTGCCCCGGCCGGGCGGCAGGCTGATGCGGGCGCATGAGCGGCGGCTGAGAAATGTCGTCTCCGAGATCGTCCGCTCGCGCCGCCCCTCCGTTTCCGGCGGCACCGACCTGCTCGCTCGAATGGCTTCGTCACAGGACCCGGAAACCGGCCGCTCGATGCCCGATGTCCTTCTGGTGGACAACATCGTTTCGTTTCTCATCGCAGGGTTCGACACGACCGCATTCGCTCTCACGTGGACACTCTATCTTGTCTCGCAGAGCCGCGAGTGGGAGGAGCGCATGCTCGCGGAGCTGGACTCGGTCATCGGGTCGGAGCGCATCACGTCGGCGCACTACAGCCGCCTGAAGGTCGTCCAGCAGGTCGTCAGCGAGGCTCTGCGCCTCTATCCGACAGCGCCCGTCATCATCCGGGACATTCAGGAGGACCTCGTTTTCAACGGCGCCCGCATACCCGCCGGGACGATCGGCATCATCCCCATCTACGCGATCCATCGTCATCGCCGCTTATGGAGGGAGCCCGACCGTTTCGACCCCGAGAGGTTCGACCCGACCCGGGCGGAAAAGCCTTCGCGCTACCAATACATGCCTTTCGGCGCGGGACCCCGCGTCTGCCTCGGCGCGACATTGGCCCTGATGGAGGCGACCCTCATGATTGCAAGTTTCGTGAGGGCGGCGCGCTTCGAGGTCGAGCCGGGTTTCGAACCGCGTCCGACCGGGCAGATGTTTCTGCTGCCGAAAGACGGAATGCCGATGCGCGTTACTCTGCGCGAAAGCGCAAAATAGCAACGGCACTGGGGGAGCGTGCGGAGCACCGAGATCAACGCTTCGTCATCGGGTACGCCCTTGTCAAAACCATTTGACAGTCGCCTTCGGCCGTTCTGCCGGACAGCCAGTTTCAAGCGCGGTGAGATTCTGCGGCGCCGCGGGCAACATTACAGGGATATGTTCTGGCTGACGGAGGGCCAGGTGGATGTCGCCATCGACGCCGGGCGCCTTTCGCTGACCGCGGGCGCGCCGGTCGGCGAGATCAGCTTTCTTTACGGCTTCCCGGCAACGGCCACCGTGACGGCGGAACGTGAGACGTCGGCGCTCGTCATCGATGACGAGGCGCTTGCCAAAATGGAGAAGCAGCGACCCGACCTGGCGGCGGAATTCCTGCGCCACCTGGCCGAGGTGGCGGATGAGCGGACCAGCGAGAACCTTGTGTTTGCGCCAACCGTCGCCAGGCCCTCCGGGGCGGTGGTGACGGTTCATCTCTGCCGCACCGACAAGATGAAGCTCGAAGCCCAGCAGCTGCGCTACCAGATCTATGTCGAAGAGCTCGGGCGCAATTCTCCCTACGCCGACCACGAGCGTCGCACTATCACTGACGACCTCGATGCGTTCGCCCACACGTTCCTGGCAATGAAGGATGGCGAGATGGTTGGAACGCTTCGCGGCAACCTGCCGGCCGAGGGATCCGTCGGGTATCTGGAAGAGCTCTACGGAATGACGCTCTCTCCGAAGCACCCGGCGGCAACCGCGATCTGCACGAAGTTCGCGATCAGGAAGGAGCACCGCGGTGGCGCCGCGGCGATGGAACTCATCGCCGCGATGGTCCGCTTCGGCCTCCGACACGGTGTCCAGGAGTGCTATATCGATTGTGTTCCGCGCCTTGTTCACTACTATCGGGCGCTCGGCTTCAAAATCTGTGGTCAGATGTTTTTCCACCGCGAGCACGGGCCATCTTTTCCAATGGTAGTGGACGTCTCGCGGCACGGACAGAAACTGAGCCAAGGGCTCAAGCCGTCGGGGTACCTTCAGCTCTATATCGCAGCGCAGGCATTCAAGTGGTGGGATCGGATGCGATATTATTCGTTCAAGGCATCAGGTAGGACGCGGCCATGACCTTGGCGGAAGGCATCACACTCTTGGCAGTAGCCGTGCTCGGGCATGGCATGGCCCTCTTCTGGTACGCCGCCGTGGAGAATAAATGGAGGATTTCGGAGCGCGTCATCTACGACCTTCCGATCAAACCGAAACAGATCAGGAGAGAGATCAGGAACTCGGTTCATACACCGATTCACGCCGTCATTCTGGCGGCTTTCCTCTTTCTCGGTCTTTTCGAGGCACGGTCCTTCGCATCGTTCCTGGGAACGGCGGCGCTCGCCACGGTCTGGGCCGAGATCTGGCACTACGCGTCCCACCGGGCGTTTCATATCCGCGCTCTGCATTGGATACACGCCGAGCATCACAGAAGCCATTTGAACACGCCATTTACGGCGATCTCGTTCTCCTTCAGCGAGAAACTGATCTTCGATCTCGGGTATCTCGGCGTGCTGGCGGTCGTCGACTTAGTCTGGCCTCTCAATTTCTTCGGCATCGCCGCCTGGTATCTCGGTTACCTGATCATCAATTCCTTCAGCCATGCCAATTTCGAAATCAAGTCCGGCCGCTACAATCGATGGCTTGGCAAGATACTGACGACGACGACGTATCACTCCCTTCACCACTCTCGTTACACCGGCAACTATGGGCTAGGAACACGTGTCCTGGATCGACTGTTCGGAACCGAATGGGAGGACTACGAACCGCTCTTCAACCGAGTGACGGCAGACCAGCCATTGAAGGGTTTGCGAGAGAAGGTCGCCGCTCAGAGCTGAACCTGACCTCAGGGAGCCTTGTTGGCCCCTGATGGGCGTTATGTGCAGCAGCCGAGCCTATGCTCGGATCGCCATACAGTCACGCTCAACCGCTGAGTCAACTTGTGGCGCTTCTCAGCCATGCATTCTGAGTAAGCCCCACGCCCGCTTCTTGGCGCTGAGCTGTCCTTGCGAGCGGGAACCGCCGCAGCGGTTGTCGCGGTCTCGGCTATGCCGGTATCTCTTCAAGCAGAGCCTTCGGCGCCCGCTTGCGGACCTGATCCCCTATGCCCGCAACCCGCGGACTCATTCGTAAGCGCAGGTGGCGGAGATGGCCGCGTCGACAAAAGAGTTCGGCTGGACCAACCCGATTATCGACGGGCACCTCGCTCCAACGCGAATTTCAAACATGGGCTCACCCCCCCTCTTTGAAGAGCAGCTCGCGATCGCGCGTGAAGTCGGCGAGCAGCGGCAGGCACGCTCCACCGATGGCGCGCGCCCCGGAGCCGATGGTCCCTTCGATCACCTTGACCGGCGAGAGACCTTGGCGGTCGAACGCCATCATCGCTGCTGCCGTGCGCTCGACCATTCGGCGGCGGACGTCGGGCGGAAAGGCCCCGTCGATGATGATCGTCTCGAAGTCGATAACCGACGTTGCGGCGACGGCGGCGCCAGCGAGGCTTATGGACGCGCGCTCGATCCAGCGGTCGAGCTCTGGGCCGATATCGCCCCAGTCGTCGGGCGAGCGCCAGAGCACGCTCGGATCGCGGCCGGCCCCCAGGAGCTGATCGGCGAGCAGGTAGACGGAAGCGCTGCGGATAAGCTGCTGCGAGGGGCCGCCCATCGTCAGCCGCACAGGCATCGGCATGGAGCCGAGCGCACCGGCGTTCCCCGTCCGTCCAGGATAGAGGCTGCCATTCAGCACGATGCCGCCGCCCACGAACGAGCCGACGAAGACGTAGAGGAAATCAAGCGCGTGGGTGGGGTTCCCGAGCACCATCTCAGCTCCGCAGGCGGCGGTGGCGTCGTTGCAGAAATAGACGGGCCACGGAACGAGCCGCGCGACCTCCTCTTTGATGTCGAAGTTGCGCCAGAGGTCGAGGACCGCCCGCGGCGCGCCGATCTGCTCCTCCCAGTTCCACAGTTCGAAGGGCGCGGCGATGCCGATGCCGGAGATGCGGTTCCGTGCCTTGCGCGGCAGGCGCCCGATCAGCTCGTCGACGGCGCGGCGGGTGAAATCGAGGACGTCTTGGGGCACGGGGTAGCGGTATGGCTCATGCAGGCTGCCGCGGACTTTTCCGAGGAAGTCGAGGAGGACGAGATCGCTAGAGCGCCGTCCGACCTTCATGCCGAGGAAGAACGCGCCGTTCGGGTTGAGCGATAGCGGCACCGAAGGCTGGCCAACCCTGCCCCGCTGCGGCTCCTCGCGGATGAGCAACTCGTCTGCCTCGAGCTGGCGCATGATGACGGAGATCGTCTGCGCGGACAGCCCGGTGAGCCGCGCGATCTCCGCCTTGGCGAGGCTGCCGTGGCGGCGGACGAGCGAAAGGATGAGCCGCTCGTTGTAGAGGCGGACGCCGCTCTGGTTGGTGCCGCGGCTGAGGTCGACCGACCGGTGGCGCGCCGCCTCGGCGACCGCGCTCTGCTGCTTTACTATGTCCACGCTTCCTCCCCCGCGGTCGTCGGCAACGAACGCGGGCCGCGGACCCCCTCGGGGCGGAACATGTCGCGTCGCGGAGCGCCGAGTCAACAATAAATCAATTGGAATGACGTATTGACTTCGCCCCTACTTGGTATGAGTCTCGGAAGTACGAGGAGGCGCCGCCTGGACGATATCGCGCCTCATCGCGTTCGGGTTCATCCAGGGAGGAAGACGTGAACAGAAAGCTTCGTTTTGTCCAATCTACCGCCGCCGCTGTCATCGCACTTGCGGTGGCCGCTCCGGCTTCGGCCGCCGACATCGTCGGCCTCATCACCAAGACCGAGACCAACCCGTTCTTCGTGAAGATGCGCCAAGGAGCGCAGGAGAAGGCTAAGGAGCTCGGCATCGAGCTGATCACCGCGGCCGGCAAGTACGACGGCGACAATGACGGCCAGGTCGCGGCGATCGAAAACATGATCGCCGCCGGCGCCAAGGGCTTTGCCATCGTGCCGAGCGACTCATCCGCAATCGTGCCGACGATCAAGAAGGCGCGCGACGCCGGTCTCATGGTGATCGTGCTCGACACGCCGCTCGATCCGATCGACGCCGCCGACGCGACGTTCGCCACCGACAATTTCAAGGCCGGCGAGCTGATCGGCCAATGGGCGAAGGGCACGCTCGGCGACGCCGCGGCGAATGCCAGCATTGTCTTCCTCGACCTCGCCACCAACCAGCCGACGGTCGACTATCTGCGTGACCAGGGCTTCATGCAGGGCTTCGGGATCGATCTCAAGGATCCGAAGCGCTGGGGCGACGAGGACGATGCCCGCATCTGCACGCACGAGATCAGCGAGGGCGACCAAGCCAAGGGCCGCACCGCCATGGAGAACGCCCTCCAGAAATGCCCCGACGTGAACGTGGTCTACACGATCAACGAGCCAGCGGCGGCGGGCGCGTGGGAGGCGATGAAGGCGGCCGGCAAGGATGACGGCAGCGTCATGATCGTGTCCATCGACGGCGGCTGCCCGGGCGTGAAGAACGTCGAAGCCGGGGTGATCGGCGCGACTTCGCAGCAATATCCGCACAAGATGGCGTCGATGGCGCTCGAGGCGATCGCCAGCGGAAACATTCCGCCGAATACCGAGGGTCTCCAGTTCTTCGACACCGGCGCGACACTGATAACGGCGAAGCCGGTCGAGGGCGTCCCCTCGATCCCGGTCGAGGAAGGCCTGAGCCTCTGCTGGGGCTAGTTCCCTTCACAGCCGAGAATTCCTAGACTGCCGAGCCTGAGCGGAGAGCAACCGGAAACGGTTGCTCTCTCGCCATGTGCCGAGGGGAGGCGGCGACGGCATGAGCAGCGCCAACGAGGCCAGCGATCGCGGACCGCCGCATTTCGAGACAGTCCTCCCCACCGGGCAGCAAGGAGTAGCGGTTTTCGAGGAGGAGGAGCGCAGCGCGCTCCGGCGGGCGCAGCATTTTTTGCACGCCTATCCGACCACTGTCCCCTTCCTCGTCCTTGTCCTCGGCGTCCTGCTCTTCAGCTCCATCGTCGGACCAAAATTCTTCGCGCCCTTCAACCTGTCGCTCGTTCTGCAGCAGGTCACCATCATTGCGATCCTCGGCATCGCCCAGACCCTCGTGATCCTCACTGCCGGTATCGACCTCTCGGTCGGCGTCATCATGATCCTCAGTTCCGTGGTGATGGGACGCACGTGCGTCGTCTACGGTGTGCCGCTCGCCGTCGCCTTTCCGCTGGGACTTCTGGTCGGCTTCCTCTGCGGCGCCGTCAACGGAATGATCGTGACGATGCTCCGCTTGCCGCCGTTCATCGTCACGCTCGGCACCTGGAGCATCTTCGGCGCGCTCAACATCTTCTATTCGCGCAGCGAGACGATCCGTCAGCAGGATATCGAGGCGGTCGCGCCTTTCCTGCAGTGGACCGGCACGATCATCAAGCCTTACGATCTCATGCTGAACACGTTCGGTCTCACGTTTCCCTGGCTGAAGGGGTCGGTGATCACTTACGGATCGATCCTGATGGTACTACTCGCGGCGTTCGTCTGGTACGTGCTGAACCGCACCGCCTTCGGACGCCACGTCTATGCGACCGGCGACGACCCCGACGCTTCGCGGCTCGCCGGCATCAACACAAACCGCACTCTGATCGCGACCTATGCCATCGCCGGGCTGATCTGTGCGGTCGCAGCGTGGGTCCTGATCGGCCGCATCGGCGGGGTCAGCCCACAGGCGGGCCAGACCGCCAACCTCGACTCCATCACTGCCGTGGTGATCGGCGGCACCAGCCTTTTCGGCGGGCGCGGCTCGATCGTCGGAACGCTGATCGGAGCGCTAATCGTCGGCGTCTTCCGCAACGGTCTCGCGCTTTCGGGGCTCGACGTCCTCTGGCAGGAATTCACCGTGGGCGTGCTGATCATTGTGGCCGTGACGATGGACCAGTGGATCAGGAGAGTCTCGGCATGACCGCCGCTCTCGACACCAGTGCCGTGCCACACGATCAGCCGGTCCTGCAGGCGCGCGCACTGGTCAAGCACTATGGCCGGGTGGTCGCGCTCGACCACGCCGATTTCGACCTCATGCCGAACGAGATTCTGGGGGTCATCGGCGACAACGGCGCCGGAAAGTCCACTTTGATCAAAGTGCTGGCGGGAGCGATCGTGCCCGATTCCGGCCAGGTGCTGATGGACGGCAATGTCGTGCATTTCCGCTCGCCGATCGAGGCGAGAAACGCCGGCATCGAGACCGTCTATCAGGACCTCGCGCTCGCTCCGGCGCTGTCGATAGCCGACAATCTCTTCCTCGGCCGTGAGCGGCGGAAACCGGGCCCGCTCGGCCAGGTCCTCCGCCTCCTCGACCGCGCCGAAATGCGGCGCGAGGCGCGCGCCCACCTGAACTCGCTCGGGCTCCTGACGATCCAGAACATCAGGCAGCCGGTCGAGACGCTGTCGGGCGGCCAGCGCCAGGGCGTCGCGGTGGTGCGAGCCACCGCCTTCGGGAGCCGCGTCGTCATCATGGACGAGCCGACGGCGGCGCTTGGCGTGAAGGAATCGCGCAAAGTTCTCGATCTCATGCGCGACGTGAAGAAACGCGGCCTGCCGATCATCCTGATCAGTCACAACATGCCGCACGTTTTCGAGGTGTGCGACCGCATCCATATCCACCGGCTCGGCCGACGCATCGCGGTGATCGATCCAAAGAAGTACTCGATGTCGGATGCGGTCGCGATCATGACCGGCGCCATGAAGCCGCCGGAGCAAATGGCGGCGTGATCGGATGCACCGGCGCAGGCTCCCAAGCGATTACATCGCCCGGCTCGGCAGCAGCCGTTTTTGCGCGGCGATGCGGAACGGGGCGTTCGCGGCGCCGTATCCGTCATAGCCGCCGCGGCGCTCCACGACCTCGAAGAAGAAGCCCTCGCCGATCGTTTGGCTGTAAAACTGGAAGAACTCGCCGCGATCGTCGCGATCGTAGAGGAGGTTGTCGGCCCGAAGACGCGCGGTCAACGCGGCATCGAGACCAAAGCGCGCCTCCAGGTCGTCGTAGTAGTTCGACGAAATGGCGAGAGGCTTGAAGCCGAGAGCGCGCATCCTGGCCGCTGCCGAGAGGATGTCGCTGCTGGCAAAGGCGATGTGCTGCACGCTCGAGCCGAAGGTCTCGGTGATGAAATGGCCGGCGAGCGTGCGGCTGTTCTCGGCGCCGTTGAGCGTCAGACGGAGGCTCCCGTCGGCGTTCTCGATCGCCTGGCTGCGCACCAACCCCGAGGGATCGGGCACGTCGACCATCGGGCTTTTGTGCGTGGCGAAGATCGACGTGTAGAACAGCGTCCAGGTGAGCATCTCCTGATAGTTCATCGTCTGGGCGACGTGATCGATGCGGGTGAGGCCGATTTCGGGGGAGGTTTCCTCCACCGGTGTGAACTCGATCTCCCAGACGCGGCCAAGCTCGCTTCGTTCGTCGATGAAGTAGAGAACACCGCCGCCAACGCCTCGGATCGCGGGAATCCTGAGCTCACCCTTTCCGACCGGCTGCTCGAACGTCTGTGCCCCGAGCGCGCTGGCGCGCTCAACCGTCGCCGCGGCATCCTCGACTTTCAGCCCGATTGCATAGGCCGACGTGCCGTGCGTGACCCACGAGGCGTGGGCCAGTCCCTCGCGCTCGGTGTTGACGACGAGGTTGATGCCGCCCTGGCTGTAGCGAACCACGTCCTTGCTTCGGTGGCGGCCGGCCGATGTGAAGCCCATGAGGCGGAACAGTGCGCTGAGCGTCTCCGCATCGGCTTCGTCGGCGGCGAACTCGACGAATTCCACGCCGGCAACCGCGATCCTCGCCGGCAGGGCTTGCAGCCCGACGCGCACGGAGGGTTCAGCCCGCGCGACCTGATCCATGAGATTGATGAGCGACCGATGCCCGTCGGTGGCGATGCTCCGCGGTGAGCCTCCGCGGAACTGGTCGTTGAAGACTTCCAGCGACAGAGGACCGTTGTAGCCCGTTGCAACCACGGCCTGCATGAAGTCGAGGATCGGCAGGTCCCCCTGGCCCGGCATGCAGCGGAAATGCCGGCTCAGGTGGAGGAGGTCCATGTCAATCCTCGGCGCGTCGGCGATCTGCACGAAGAAGATGCGGTCGGCGGGGATGGCGCGGATCGAGTCCGGATCGATCCGCCGCGCCAAGGTGTGAAAGGAATCGAGGATCAGCCCGACGTTCGGGTGATTGGCGCGGCGCACGATTTCCCAGGCGTCGCGGTGGTCGTTGACGTCGCGTCCCCAGGCAAGCGCCTCGTAGCCAACGCGCAGCCCGTGCGCGCCTGCCCGCTCGCCCAGTTCATGGAAATCGGCGGCGGCGCGATCGATGCCGCCCAGCGCCTGCGGCGAGACATTGGAGCAGACAAGCATCATGTCCGTGCCAAGTTCGTGCATCAGGTCGAACTTGCGTTCCGCGCGATCGAAGGCACGCGACCGCTGAGGCTCGGGCATCCCCTCGAAATCCCGGAAAGGCTGGAACAGCGTGATCGCAAGGCCAGCGTCGCGCACCATTCGCCCGACCTCACGCGGCGAGCCGTCGAACGCAAGGAAGTCACTCTCGAAAATCTCGACGCCGTCGAAACCCGCCGCCGCAATCGCCGACAGCTTCTCGGCGAGGTCGCCGCTGATGGAGACGGTTGCGATGGAGGTCTTCATGCCGGCCACCGGTCAGGCCGCCGCCCTTGCGAGCGCCGCCTCGATCGTCGCGGTGAGGCTTGCGGAACGAGCGGCGGGCAGCGGTTCCAGCGGAGGCATCACCCTGCGCCAGGC
>JBOHKB010000249.1:0-10590 GCA_050728815.1 Propylenella sp. | reverse complement strand
CCCCCCCGCGACTGCGATTGGGCTGGGAAATCAGGTAAGAGAAAGCATGGCGACCGCGACGCCTTCGCTTGGCCGCGCACCCTCGCAGCTGATCGGCGGCTGGGAGGCGGGGCTGCTCGCCCTGCTGATGCTGATCTATCTCGGCGGCGCGGTCGTCAACCCGGCCTTCTTCGGCTCGACCGAAGCGCTGCACGCGCTGCTCCGCGACACCTCCCGCGTCGCCATCATCGCGGTCGGCATGACCTTCGTCATCATCAACAAGGATCTCGACCTTTCGGTCGGCTCGACCTACGGCCTCATCGGGGTCGTTTTCGCGCGCCTCTTCGCGCCGAACTTCCTCAACCTCGACATCTATACGTCCGTCCTCTTCTGCATTGCGCTCGGCATAGCGATCGGCCTCGTCAACGGCTGTCTTGTCACTATCCTAAGGGTGCCGGCCTTCATCGCCACGCTGACTACCCTGCTGATCGGGCGAGGATTCGTCCTGGCACTGACCCAGGGGCAGGCGATCTATTATCCCCGCAAGGCCCCCGACTATCCGTGGTTCTTCGACCTCGGCGAGACGAACGTCTTCGGGTTCAACAACCAGATCATATGCTTCGCGATCGCCGCAATGGTCGGCGCCTACGTGCTGGCAAAGACGCGTTGGGGCTACGAGACGTTCGCCACCGGCGGCAACGAACTGGCGGCCGGCTATGCGGGAATCCCGACGCGCTGGGTGCGCATCCGCGCCTATCTGATCTCATCGCTCTGCGCGACCGTAGCCGGCCTCCTGTCGGCCGCCCAGGACAAGGGCGTGACCCCGCTCTACGGACTAAGCGCCGAATTGATCGTGATTGCCGCCGTCATCATCGGCGGGACCTCCATCCTCGGAGGGCGCGGCCGGGTCGCCGGCTCGTGCCTCGGCGCGGCGCTTGTCGTGCTCCTCGACAAGGTGCTCCGGGAAGGCTGGCCGATCACGCGCGTCATCAAGATCGGCGACCAGGAGATGCTGGTGAACGCGATCTTCTCGCTGCCCGTCGGCGCAGTGCCGGTGTTCCTCGGCCTGCTCCTCGTCATCGCAGTGCTGATCGAGCCCTATCTGATCCGCCGCCAGGTGGCCGGCAGGCTCTGGGCGTGGCTACGCGGCAGGCCGCCGCCGCCCGCCTACGAGATTGGCGGTGTGGCGCTCGAAGGCGTGCAGACCAAAGGCGCCATGGCGAGCGACATCGCGATGTCGGCGCGGGGCGTCGGAAAGTTCCTCGCGCGCCGCGACGCGCTCGCCATCATCCTCACCGTGCTGCTCTGGCTCGTCGGCTTCATGCTCCGGCCGGACTATTGGTGGAACCTGCCCAACACCTTCGCGATCCTGCTCAACTACACTGAGTTGGCGCTGATCACGGTCGGGCTCACCTATGTGATCGCCGCCGGCGACATCGACCTGTCCGTTGGCGCCGTCCTCGCTTTGGCGGGAAGCACGGCGGCCTATTTCCTCAAGGTTCTCGGCGCCGATCCGATGACCGCCATCGCCATGGGCATGCTTGCCGGGATGGGCGCCGGACTGGTCAATGCGGTGGTGACGGTCGGCCTGAAGCTGCCGGCATTCATCGCCACGCTCGGCATGTTCTATATCGCCCGCGGCCTCGCCGCCTGGTTCGTGGCGGGCCAGCAGCTGACCGGCTGGCAGGAGGGATACAACCTGGTCGGCCGCAAGGTGTACGACATCCTGCTTCATTTCAGCATAACGCTGCCGCCCGGCATCGTCCGCAACTTCGCACAAGTGGTGAGCGTGCAGACCCTGTGGATGCTCTTCGTCGCGCTCCTCGCCGGTATCGTGCTTGCCTACACGCCTTTCGGACAGAAGGTCTACGCGACCGGCGGCAACATCCGCGCGGCCGCCTATGCCGGCATCAGCACCAACCGCGTCCGCTTCATCGCGCTGATGCTCGCGGCGCTCTGCGCTTCGATGGCCGGCATCATCAACGTCGCCTACTTCCGCAGCTTCAACCCGGTCGCCGGCCAGTTCCGCGAGCTCGACGCCATTGCATCGGTGATCATCGGCGGCGGCTCGATCTATGGCGGCTACGGCACCATGATCGGCGCACTTGCCGGCGCCGCGGTGATCACGCTCGTCCGGGCGCTTCTCCAGCTCAATGTGCAGGGTTTCACCATGCCTCAGCACTGGATCAACGTCTTCATCGGCGTCATCCTGATCGCCGCGGTGCTGATCGACATCTGGGTGCGCCAGGCCAACATTTTCGGGAAGTTGCGCGAAGCGTGGTCGCGACGCCGAATTCCGACGAGGGAATCCGCCCATGCCTGACGCCGTCATCGCGGGACCGCAGCCGATCGTCGAGATGCAGCGCATCAACAAGGCGTTCGGCGCGGTGCGGGCGCTCATCGACGTCGATCTCGTCCTCCGCCCGGGCGAAATCCTCGGCCTGGTCGGAGACAACTCGGCCGGCAAGTCGACGCTGATGAAGATCCTGACCGGCGCCTATCACCGCGACAGCGGCGAGGTGATCGTCGCCGGGGAGTCGGTGCACTTCAAGAGTCCGCACGAGAGCCGCGACCGCGGCATCGAGATGATCTACCAGGACTTTGCGCTGTGCGGGAACATGGACGTCGGCCAGAACATCTTCCTCGGCCGCTGGCCGCGCAAATGGCTCTTCGTCAACCGCAGGAAGATGTACGCGGAGGCCGACGGTGTGCTCCAGAGGCTGAAGGTCAACGTCAACTCCGTCTACCAGAAGGTCGAGAGTCTGTCGGGCGGCCGGCAGCAATCGGTCGCGATCGCGCGCGCGATCTCCTTCAACCCGCGCGTCGTCATCCTCGACGAGCCGACGGCGAACCTCTCGGTCATGGCGACGGAGCGGCTGCTCGAGACGATGCTGGAGCTGAAGAAGCAGAACGTCGCACAGGTGATCATCTCCCACCGCCTGCAGGACATCTTCGCGGTCGGCGACCGGGTGATGGTGCTGAAACGCGGCGAGAACGTCGGCGATCGCTACGTCAAGGAAACGAGCGAGCAGGAAGTGCTGGAGATCATCGTTTCCGGCACACGCGAGAACCGGCTTTCGGCAGACGAGGCGCTCGCCAAGGCCGCGTGATTTCCCACGCCCGTCATGCTAGCCTGGATTGCAGCTACCGCTAGCCCGCGGCCTTCCGCGCGGGTTAATCGGGGTGCGCCATGGCCAAACCCATCGAGCTTACCGGGCGGGAGCACAAGCTCCTTCTAGACCCGGCGGAATTCCGCAAGGCGCCCGGCGACAAAATGGCCGGGAAATTCTGGGCGCGTAGCCTGCGGCCGATCATCGGCAGCGGCCTCGATGCCCGCGACTCCGGTGAATCTCGCGCCAAGGGCGAACTCAGCCTGAACCCCAGGAAGCAGCGGCTCGTCAGATTCTTCGATACGGAGGACCACCTGCTGGACAGGAACGGCTTCTCGCTTAGAAGCCGCGTCCCGGTCGAAAGCGGCGAGCCCTCCGGCGTTGCGGAGGTGACGCTCAAATTCCGCGCATCGGACATTCTTCTGGCGGCAGAGATCGCCGACGGCGCGCGTGCCGTGAAGGTGAAGAAGAGAAAATTCGAGGAGGACGTGGCGCCGCTCCAGGTCGGTCCCGACAACGGATCGGCGAAGAAGGTGACTCGGGCGAAATCGCATTCGGCCTACAGCCGCTTCTCCTTGTCGCTCTATCTCGAATTCGATGATCCGCTCGCGACGCTGGGCGCCGCCTTCGACCGGTTTGGCACGTTCGAACGTGCGCTCGAAGATGCTGCCAGCGAGAGGATTGGAGGCGGCATGGTGCTTCATTCGGGGCCGACCATCTGCGAGTGGGTCTTCGAGAACGCCGCGGTGGACCTTGGGGACACCACCGCGGAATTCGGGCTGACGCTCTGGTACTTTGCCGAGGGGCGTACGCAGCGCGCTCGCTGGAAGCGGGCTGCCTCCGGCGAGGTCGCACCAGCGGTCGCCGAGATCTCATTCAGCTACGACACGGTAGACGGGCGCGTCGACGCTGCGGTGTCACGCCGCGCCATGCAGCTCTTCAAGGGGATGCAGGCGGTGCTTTCCGTCGATCGCCGCGCAACCAGCAAGACGGCGCTTGCGCTGCCGCCGCCCCGATAGCGCCCGCCCCTACCAGAACTCCAGCACCGCGGGCTGGTCGATGCGGCCGCCGCGGTCTAGGCCGCGATATCGTCCCGCATGGTAGATGAGCGGCGGGCGGTCGTCGCCGTCCATGTAGAGGATGCGCCCGACGAAGACGGTGTGATCGCCGCATCCATGTCGCGCGATCGTCTCGGCAGCCATGCGGGCGCAGGCGTCCTTGAGCACCGGCACGCCGCGGCGCTCGTCGAAGCCGATGGCGAGCCGCGGGTTGGGCCGCCCGGCGAAGTGCTCGCTCACCTCCTGCTGCGTCTCGGCAAGGATATTCACGCCGAACCGGTCGGCCGCATGCATGAGAGCGTGCGTGTTCGCACGCTTCGCCACGGAGACGACGAGGAGCGGCGGCTCCAGTGAGCCGGACATAAACGCGTTCGCCGTCATGCCGCGAACTCCGCTTCCTTCGCGGACGGTGACGACGGTGACGCCGGTTGCGAAGCGGCTCATGACGCGCCGGAAGAGGCGCGGGTCGATCTCGTCTGCGGCGTCGAGCATCATCGTCTTGGTTTGCGGCTCATCCGGAAGGGGCGGGCGATGCTAGCATGGAGCCCTGCTCAGGAAAGCTTCAGGTCGAGGAGCACGATCTCATTGTAGAGATGATCGACCGCGGCCGGGTCAAGGTGCGGCGCGCTGAAGAGCCGCGGTCGGCGGAGCTTTTCGCTCTCCCATGGCATGGGCTCTGGCAGAAACCGCTTGTCGACGGCGAAGACCGCCCTCCCCTCCTCCAGAATGGAGTCGGCGATCGCCGGGCCGTGCGCAGCGACGAAACCCGGATCGGTCAGATGCATCACTTGGTGGTAGTTCACGTCCTCGCCCTGTTTGCGCGCCTGGACGATCAGATAGCATGAGCGCCCGCCGGCGCGGAGGAGCAGGTGCCGGAGGTTGAAGCCGCGGTGGTCGCGAAGGATCGCCTGCTCCCCTGGCGGCAGCAGCGGCTCGATAGCGTCGGCCCCTTCGACGTACTCGATCGGCCCCGAGGACACCGAGCGGCGGCGAAGGACGTAGCGCTCGTCGTCGAGCACCGCGAACCCGCTGTCGCGGAAGGCGCGGTCAGTGCCGTCGGTTGCCGTCACCAGCGTGTAGACGAGGCTTTTGTCCGCGATGCTCTGATACTGGATATCCCGGCCGATGCCGCGTCCACGATAGTCCTTGTGGAGATACCAGGCGCAGATATTGCAGAAGCGCTCGACGCGCCCCGCGATCGGCCGGTCGGCGTAGACGAGGCCGAGAAAACCGACCACGTGTTCGCGGTCGACGGCGACGGTGCCGCGGCTCGCATCCGCCGGCCGCCAGGGATAGTCGAGGAGCGTGCGCCAGCGCTCGCGCGTGATCTTGCTGCTCATCTGGCCGTGGAGCAGATCGACCGCGCTGTCGATGTCCGCCTCGCCCGCCGGGCGGACGACGACGCTCACCGCCTGGCTCCCGCTCTCGCCGCGCCAGCCGCTGGACCGAGGCCGAATGCCTCCCTCGCTCCCAGCCAGCGCGCCGCCGGATGCGCCGTCGTCACCTCGAGAAGCTCGTCCAGAAAATCCCAGGCGGCAGAATCGTGGTCGAGGTGGTGGGTCAAGAGGCCGAGCGGCTCGTCCGGATCGGCCGTGCCCGTGCGGCGCGCCTCGAGCTCGCCGACGATGCCGCTCAGCGCCTTGTCTCGCCCGGCAAAACGCCGCTCCTTCCAGTTCAGCGGATCGATGTGGGCGTTGGCGATGACGAGCCCGTTTGCGCCGGCCATACGCGCACGCGGCCCGTAGGCGGAGGCGCCCCAGAAACCCGCCTCGGCGAGACGGTCGAGCACGCGCGGCTCGATGCGGTTCCACGGCGCGGCGAGAATCGGTTCGAATTTTTGCGGGAAAAGCCGGGTCATTTCGCGGAAGCCGGCGCGCATTTCTTCGAGCACATCCTCGACCGGGCGCGCCCCGCCACATTCGACGGCGGGTTCCCCCGCAGGCGCGTGGTTCTGGTGGCGATAGCCATGCTGAAACACGGTGACGTAGGGCCGGACGGCAAGGGCTGCAGCGAGGCTTTCGACCGCCCTCGCCGGGATCACGGCCAGGCCGATCTCAACGCGGAACGCGGCGGTCAGGCCGAGCAAGCGCTCCAGCGCCGGAGTGAACTCCGTCGCGTCGTCGTCACGCCACCAGAATGCAGCGACGCGACCCGTCGCCGCCCAATGGTCAAGCTCGCGCTGAAAATCGCCCCAATCGAAAGCCATGGCGCGGCGGGTTTAGTGCAATCGTGGCGGCGCGGCCAGTGCGGTTGCCAGGAGCGTGGGCTTACTTCCCGCCGACCTCACCCACATCGCCGAAATGGCCGCTCCAGGCGAACCAGTAGGCGATATGACCCGGAAGCCGGCCGAGCGTGCGCCCGTCCGGACCGACGAGCGCGTCCTCGGTCACGCGCCAAGTCGATCCATCCGCCGCTCGCAGCTCGGAAAGGCTTGCCCCCTTCTCGAACGAGAATCCCTCGGAGCGGTAGGCGCGCACTGTTCGGGTGGCGGCGTCGCCGACCAGCACGAGGTCGAGCGCGCCGGCCCTGTCGTTGATCACCGCGCCGCCCTCGAAAAGGCCGAGCGGCCACGCCTTCTCGATCTCCGAGGAGCGGAGCGCGAAGACATAGTCCTTCTGCTTGAGTTCCGACTGATCGACGATTGTCGGGAACATCAAGTCGGGGCTGGCAAAATAGTCGGCGTAGGCCGCGCCGCTGGAATAGTCGCGCTCGAACCCCGTCTCGATGTCGGTGACGGTCGTGTCTGGGTGCTCGCGCCGCCACTCACCCCAGCTCGTGATGACGACCGGCCGCGTCTTCAGCTCGATGCCGGAGCCGACGAGCCGCCCGACCACCGGGCGGCCGGTGAACTGGTTCCACAGAGAGTTCGTGCGGGTGTCGTACATCAGCTTGTTCGAGCGGTAGAGAAAGCCGGAGGAACCGAAGATCAGCGGCTTGTCGAACCGGTCGATCTTCGTCTCGAACAGAATGCCGGAGCCGCACAGCGTGCAATAGGCGAGGCTGACGTCGATCCCGCCAATCGTATCGTTCAGCATCTCGTGCCAGTCGAGGATTCTGAGCGGATAGGCGCGTGCGTCGCCGTTGATGGAAATTCCGAACAAGAGATCGGCGTCGTCGAGATAGGTCGCCTCGTCGGCGGGAAGCATGCGCGGATGGTTCAAGGCGGGAATGGCGTCCTTCTTGACCCCGCCCCACACGATCTCCTCAATGCGGATTTCGTGCTTCTTCCCCTCGCCCAGGAACAGCGCGAAATTCGGGTCGACGATCTTGCTGTGGATCTCGGCATGGACCTTGGCAAAGCCGTCGAACGCCTCGATCTCTGGATGCGCTTCCTGCCACATCATCCATTCGTTCCAGCCGTAGATTTGCTCGCCGGTGATCTTCACCAGCGCATCCTCCAGGTCGCGGCGCTCGGGGATGAAGCGCATGGCGAAGATCAGCAGCGGGATCGCGTCCGTCTTGCCGCGCTTGGTGAAGTAGTCGATCGATGCGTAGCGGTCGTCGGTAATGCGGCTGAAGAGCTTGAGCGATTTCTGAACGAGCTCGCTCTTCGTCTCGGCGAGAGCCGGGCCCGCGATTGCGAGCGCGGCAACCAGGAGGACGAGGATGAAGCGAAGCGGGCGCATGCGCGCCTCCGAGTGCATTCAAGCTCGCAGCCTGCGCCCCGCAACCGCTCACCGTCGAGCAAAGAAAGCGTGAGAAAGCGTGAGCCGCAACGTGTCAAGGCCGCCGCCAGCGGCGGGCCTTGGAGAAAATGCGCTCGCCCGCGCCGAGAGCGCGTACTTCCGGCCTTCGACTTGTCTATTCGCTTCCTTCCAGCCGGCTGAGCAGCGATACCGCTTCGAAGCTGCCTTTGCCCGACTTCCGCGCGGCCTCGATTGCCGTCAATCCCAAACTGTCCCGCGAGCGCAGGTCCGCACCGTGCTCGACAAGAAACCTGATCATTGGAAGATCGTTGTGCCTGGCCGCGTAGGTGAGCGGAGCCCTGCCTTCGCGCCCGCTCTTGATGTCGACATCGACTCCGTGCGCAAGGAGCAGGCGAACCATCTCGACATTGCCCGACATGGTCGCGTGATGGATCGGCGTAGTCCCGTAGATGGCCTCCTGCGCCAGGACGTTGCTGCCGTAAGTGAGAAGGACTTTAGCGATAGCGACGTTACCGTATGCGGCCGCCACCATCAGCGGAGTGCGGTCCTGTGAATCGCGCGCTTCCAGCTGTGCCCCGCGGTCGAGAAGCAGCTGTGCGATCGCGGCCTGATTGCTCAGAGCGGCAGCGTGGAGCGGGCGAGAATGCTCGGGAATGCTCTCTGCCTCGAGGTCAGCACCCTTCTCGATCAGCATCGTCGCAATGGTGGTCCGCCCAATCGAAGCGGCCAAGTGCAGCGGCGTGCCGAACAGATCCGGCAGGTTGGCGTCCGTCCCGCCGGCGAGGAGCGTGTGGACGCGAGCCACGTCGCCCGCATTGACGGCGTCGTGCAGGGTGTCCGGGCGGGCGCCTAGACCGAGCAGCTCCCGAACGGCCAGCCCCTGCAGCCGCCTTGACGCATATTGCAGCGGTCTGATGCCGGAATCGTCGGAGACGTCAGGGTCAGCGCCATTCTCAACGAGCAGCCGGATCACTTTCGGCTGGCCGTAGAGCGCCGCAAGGTGGAGCGCCGTCTCGCCGTTCCACCGGCTCCGAACATTCGTGGACACGCCACGCTGCAGCAGCAGTTCAACGATTTCCGCGCGGCCGGCCATGGCCGCGAAATGGATCGGTCCGTCTCCGTCGGCGTCTCGAGCCTCCGGATCGGCGCCGCGATCAAGGAGCACTTCTGCAACTTCGGGACTTCCGAACGCAGCCGCTATCATCAACGGCGTTCGCCCCTCACCATCGACCGCATCGACTTCGTAGCCATGGTCGAGCAGGACCGTGGCGGACCTGACCTGGTTCTGAATGGCAGCCCAATGAAGCGGTAGAACCGCGCGGGAGACCCCCCGCACATCGAGATTGAGACGGATGCGAAGCGGAAGAGTGAACGCGTTATGGGCAGGAACGGCAATGTCTGGATAACCGAGCCGCGCCACCTCGACGCAGTCGGACGGAGAGCAGCCCGGTTCCTGGCTCGCGGCGCTTTCGGGAAAATCCTCGGCGCGAGCCGGAAGTACGGCGAGGAAGAGGGACAGCGTCAGCGCCGCCCGAGCGAAGCTTGACTTGACCATGCGCAGCCCCAGCCCATTCCAGCTTGATGGCGGGATATGCCACATCAGGAATTCTACTCGGGAGTCGGATGCCGGCCAGCAATTTGCCCACGCCGACGTTCGCACTCTCCTGCCGGGTGATGGCCTGCGCGCGATAGCCCACTCGAAGCGGCTATCCCCTGAGCCGCTCGATTACCTCCTGCGGGATAGGCACGGAGCGGAGGCGCGTCGGGTCGTCCGGGTCGCGGCCGGTCCACACGCGCGTCTCAAAACCTTCCACGGCCAGCGCGCCACTCTCCTTCAGCAGGCGGTGCTCGATGTCGAAGCTCGAGCGGCGGAACGCCTTCACGCGCGTTTCGATCGTAAGCACGTCGCCAAAGCGCGAGGGGACTTTGAAGCTCGCGCGCGTCTCCACCATCGGCGTGCCGACGACGCCGTAGTGCCTGGTCCACGCGATCTTCTTCATGCCGAGCGCCCGGTCGAGGAGGTGCGCCGTGCACGCGTCGAAATAGGCAAAATAGCGCGGATAGAAGACGATGCCGGCGGGGTCGCAATCGCCCCACTCCATCTCGATTGTTCGCGTGTTCACGAACATCAGCCTACCGCGAGGCCATGCGGAGCGCGCCGTCGAGGCGCACGATCTCGCCGTTGAGATAGGGATTGCCGATCATCGCAAGCGCAAGGTCGGCAAATTCCCTTGGGTCGCCGAGCCGGCTCGGGAACGGGATCGACTTCCCCAGACTCTCCTGCACGTCGGGAGGCAGCCTGCCCACCATCGGCGTCTCGAAAACGCCGGGCGCGATCGCGAGCACGCGGATGCCGAACTGCGCGAATTCGCGTGCGGCCGGCAGCGTGAGCGCGGCGATGCCGCCCTTCGACGCGGAATAGGCCGCCTGCCCGATCTGCCCTTCGAAAGCGGCGACCGAAGCGGTGGAGATGATGATGCCACGCTCTCCTGTTTGGAGCGGCGCAAGCTTCGTCATGTCGCTCGCGGCGAGCCGCATCATGTTGAAGCTGCCGGTGAGGTTGACGCGCACGATCTTCTCGAACCGGTCGAGCGGCATCGGCCCATCGCGCCCGACGATGCGCGCGCCGCCGCCGATGCCGGCGCAATTGACGAGTATGCGCGCGGGACCGTGCTTCTCCCGCGCCGCTGCAAGCGCGCCTGTAGCCGACTCTGCGTCGGCCACGTCGCACGCGGCGAAGACGCCGCCGATCTCCGCCGCGACCGCCCGCCCCCGCTCGGCGTCGAGGTCGAGCAC